>JBBSUW010000123.1:0-7037 GCA_038234025.1 Flavobacteriales bacterium | reverse complement strand
GAAATAATGTTCTGTCATCAATGTCATCATCAGCAAGCAATATGTTCATTACTTCAATATTCGGGTTCATTTGTGCAATTTGTATTAAATTCTGTTTGATTTTTTGTTAGCTACTATTTTACGGAACAAAGATATGGTCAATCCTGTGGTTTTTTTGAATTGTCTCGAAAAATGTCCGACGCTACTGTAGTGCAATTTAGAACTAATTTCCTTCAGGCTCATATTATCCTCGGTGATCAACCGTTTTGCCCGTTCAACGCGCAACATGATCACGTAATTCTCGATCGATGAATGTGTTTCGGTGGTAAAAATATTTGAAATGTATCCATAGCTGAGACTTAATTCTGATGAAAGCGTCACAGAAATCGTCATGCGCTGCGGTTTCTCGGCGTGTGCGATTCGGCGCAGGATGTTCTTTATTTTCTGTACCAATTGTCCTTTTTGGTCGTGAAGTATCTCGATACTGTATTTCTCCAATCCATTTTTCAGACGCTCTAGATTTTCGTCAGAAATGTGCTCATCGATTTCTATACCACCTGCCTCGAGCATCTTGTACGCGATGGTCATTTTGTCAAGATGTTCTTTGACAATCAGCATGGGCAGTGTTTGGTTTTGATAGGAAAGATTGTATTTCATCATAAAAAGAATATAATTATTTATACCAAAATAGGATCAAAAATTGTTAAAGTCATATAACTTTCTTTTAAGGTACTTTGGTTATCTCAAATGTGCCGCTAATCACACTAACACGATTATACAATTATCATTTGACATTATAAAATTCCCACATTACTGCTTTGGTTTGTCCTAATCTACTTTTCCTTCTTGATTATGGTGGAATTTTGAATGGGTTTTGACAAAATCCTCCTTGCTGCTTTGCGAATAGGCTTGATCATTAATATTGTATTGTGCTCCGGGAACATCCTTTATGAGCTGTTCGCCTTTTGCCTCGGTTGCGGTCAAGCCGAGGTTTTTGTCCACTTTCTTTTCGTTGTCAGCACTTTCCATAGTCGAGTTTTACTGGTTATAAAATATATTCTGTTGTGATAAAATTGCAGTTCTTGCACCCCAAAAGTTCTGTCAGCAGTTCATTGTTGACATCATTGTCCTTTGCCGCTACGAAAGTCCTGGTGGAGAACGACCGCAGCGCATCGTGTACGCTCAATGTTCCGACGGCGGAATCTTTTCGTCCAGTGAAAGGAAAAACATCGGGTCCGCGTTGGCAAAGACTGTTGAGATTTACACGGCAGACCAAATTGACAAGCCTGTCAATCAGCGGAGCAAGTTCTTTGACGTTCGTGCCGAACAAACTTACTTGCTGGCCATAGCTGGATTCGGCCATATTATCGAGCGGTTCTGTGCAGTCGCTGAAAGACATAACAGGAACAACTGGGCCAAATTGCTCTTCATGGTAAACGCGCATATCTTTCGTGACGGGATAAAGCACGGCCGGAAAAATATAATTGTTGGTTCGCGCGCCGCCTTTTTTGTTCATGATCTTCGCACCTTTTAAAAGCGCATCGTCAATGAGTTCCTGAATATAATCGGGCTTGCCCGGTTCGGGCAACGGCGTGAGTTTTACGCCATCTTCCCACGGATTTCCAAAAGGCAAAGCGTCCACGGCATCGGAAAATTTCGTGATAAATTCTTCGCTAATGCTATCGTGAACGTATAGAATCTTCAAGGCCGTGCATCTTTGCCCGTTGAACGAAAGGGTTCCGCCGACACATTCCGAGACAGTAAGTTCCATCAATGCATCTTGAAGAATGATTGCAGGATTTTTTGCCTCGAGCCCAAGAATGAGCCTCAACCTGTTCTTGTGCGGATGTTGGTCCTGGAGCGCGACGGCACTTTTGGAATTGCCGATAAGGGCAAGTACATCCACTTTTCCACTCTTCATTATCGGCGCAGCAACCACGCGACCACGCCCGAAAACTATATTGACAACGCCTCGCGGAAAGCTGTTCGCGAAAGCGTCCATCAAAGTCGTGATCACTAGAACGCCGAATTTTGCGGGCTTGAAGACAGCGGTGTTGCCCATGATAAGCGCCGGAATCAAAAGCGCGAAAGTTTCGTTGAGCGGATAATTATATGGACCGAGGCAAAGCACCACGCCCAGCGGCCCGCGCCGAATCATCGCGTTGATGCCCTGGCTTTTCACGAATTTGGAGGCTTCGTGGTCCATATTTTTCAGCTCCTCGATCGTGTCCTCGATATATTCGAGGGTTCGGTCAAATTCTTTTTGCGAATCGGGAAGCGATTTTCCTATTTCCCACATTAGGAGCTTGACGACGATCTCGCGCTTGGTTCGCATTTGATCCACAAACTTTTCCATGCATTGGATCCGCTCGCCCACTTTCATGGCCGGCCATTGTCCCTGTCCTTTACCAAATGCCATATGCGCTGCGTCCACAGCCTTGATGCCAAAATCTTCTGTCATCGCGGGAACGCTTCCGAGCAAGGTTGCCGCGTATTTTTCGGTGGTGGAAATAGTGGAGAAAACATCTGCCATCTCGCCCTTCCACTCTACAAGATCGCCGTTTATGAGCGCGTAGCGATAGACTATCGGTTTCTGAAAATCGTGTTCTTCAGGGATTTTGATCATATAACTAGGTTATGAATTTTGGCGTTCGCCGTTCCATTTGGAAAAACCACCGATAAGGTTGAAAGTTCGGGCAAAACCCATTTGGTTCATTACTTGGCAAGCTTGCATGCTTCGACTACCGGCCTTGCAATATAGAAAATATGAATTGGAGCGGTCGAACTTTTCGATTTCGTCAATAAAGCCCTGTCCTTTGAAAATATCGATGTTGATGGAATTGGGGATAAATCCGTCGTCAACTTCATCGGCGGTGCGCACATCGATAATGATAGCACCGGGATTTTCAGATAAAATATTTCGCCACTGCTCCTGCTCCAAATTGTCCATCGATTGCTTTTAGGTGGCATAAAAATACTCATTATAAAAAAAAGAGCTGGCATTTAACAAAACATTATAGTGCATTTGTATATACAAGTAAATGATTCCGCTTACATTTGTGCCTACAAATAATGTAATGACGATTATGACCATTGATGAAGTCCTACTTACAAGTTCGCCGATGCAGATGCACAAGAAAACCGTGCTCAATGTGATGTTTGCCCACGCGCAGATTGCCGAAACTCTAAGCGATGTGTTCAAAAGTTTCGAACTTTCGCCGGAGCAGTTCAATGTGCTGCGGATTCTGCGGGGTCAAAAAGGATTGCCGGCCAATATGTGCCTTATCCAAGATCGAATGCTCGCCAAGACCAGCAACACAACCAGATTGGTTGACAAGCTATTGCTTAAAAATTATGTGACGCGCGAAGTTTGCCCCGACAATCGAAGAAAAATCGAGGTACAGATCACCAAAAAGGGGCTGCATCTTTTGGAAAAAATGGATCCAGAAGTTGAGTATCGCGAAAAGCAGATCGTTTCAGGCCTCAGTAATACCGAAATGCGTCAACTCAATCTATTGCTGGACAAGCTCAGAAAACAATAAACAATAACCAACATGAACAAATTGATCACCGACCTAAATTGGCGCTACGCCACAAAACAATACGACACTTCCAAGAAAGTTTCGGAATCCGACATCAGCACATTAAAGGAAGCCATTCGATTGAGCGTTTCGTCATATGGACTTCAGCCTTATAAAGTCTTGATTATTGAAGACGAAATAACGCGGCTAGAACTTCGCGAAGCTGGATTCGATCAACCACAGATCACCGACGGCAGCTACTTTTTCGTTTTCGCCAATATGACAGAATTTGGCCCTGCAGATGTTGATGCGTACATTGATAATGTTTCAAAAACCCGTTCCGCTCCCGTTGAAAAGCTAACTGATTACGCCGATATGATGAAAGGCAGCATTTCCAAAATGTCTGACTCCGAAAAATCGGCTTGGACGGCCAAACAAACCTACATAGCGCTTGGAAGTTTGATCACCGCCGCCGCTTCGTTAAGAATCGACGCATCGCCAATGGAAGGTTTCCAGCCCGACAAGTTCGACGAGATTCTTGGCCTCAAGGAAAAAGGACTTCACGCCGCTGTAATAGCCGCTGTTGGATATCGACACATAGATGACAAAACACAACATTATGTGAAAGTTCGCAAACCGCACGACCAGCTTTTTATGACGGTATGATCTTTGAGTCTATCCTTTTAAATCATTAATCTCTAATCATTTTATTTTATAATCTTTAAATTCAACCATTATGCTAACAACGCTAAAAACCGGAATCATTGTATTTGCAATCGTTTCCTCATCGGTGGCCGAGGCCCAAACAAAAAAAGTGAACACTGAAAAAAGCCGTGTTGAATGGACCGGGAAAAAGCTTACCGGTTCTCATGAGGGCACGATCAACATCAAGGACGGCTCGCTGACCTTTAAAAATGGAACACTTACCGACGGCATGTTCACCATCGATATGAAAACCATCGTTGTTACCGACCTCAAGTCCGACGAAGGCAAAGCCAAACTCGAAGGGCACTTGAACTCGCCCGATTTTTTTGGCACCGACAAATTCGAGACCGCGACGCTCAAGTTCAAGAGCGTTATGCCAAAGGACAAAAATTCATACAATGTCACCGGCGATCTTACGATAAAGGACATCACCAATACCGTGAATTTCATCTTAACCGTTAACGGAAATATCGCATCGACCACATTCAACATCGACCGCACCAAATATGACATCAAGTACAAGTCAAAAAGCTTTTTTGACGGACTTGGCGACAACGTAATCTACGACGACTTTACGATCACGGCCAAATTATATTTTTGATCAATCTCGAAAACAAATCAAATGCCTTGGGTTTTCCAGGGCATTTTTTTTGGCGGGCCTTCGGCCGGGCTTTACGTTCCAATTTTTTCTTCTTCGCCACTTGTATGTCTTGAAGGTCGAAAAAGAAAAGGATTAATCTGCACTCTCTCTCGCAACATTGTTTGGAAATGATAATGCCCACATTTAACTTCATTTTTTATAAATAATTTCATTAAATAATTGTAAAATAGTAGCAATTATGTAAATGACGCTTCCCAAATTCAAGAGATTGAATTACTATCTTAGCACATCAAAAAACTTCGAAATAATTTTAGAACAATAACCAACATTAATGAAAATATCAATAAAAATACTTGGACTGGAATATGTGAACGAGATTGCCGATTACTGGACAAATGACGACTACAAGCTAATGCTAGAGTTGCTCAATTTTCAAAATCCCGAAGACATCAAGCCCGAAAATTTAAAGGAAATGCTGCAAATGGCGATCACGGATTTTGAACCTGAGGAAGCGGCGCAACTTCTCTTGCAACACAAACTTGGCGACAGGCTCAACGAAGGCCAAATCCATTCGCTGTCGCACGAGATGAAGGCCGACAAGGTTGCCGAGGAATATCCAGAGCCAGACCTGCATTTTGAACTTTACAACATCAATCAACTGCTTCGAGCGGCGTACAATGGCGTTTTCCCAAACACCGAAGCATCGATTATCAATCTTGAAGTCTCACCAACACAAGATTCCGACGATTTTGAGCTTACCAATGAAATTCTGACCAAGGCGCTTAGCGCTGGATTGCGCGACAATAGCTTGCTTAAGCGATTGTATTCAGGACAACTTGAAGGTAGCGAGGAATTCTCCGATGCATCAAAATTTATATGGCGATTAAAACCACTAGAGCCCAATAAATATGAATTGGTTACATCAAAATATTGGATATCGGGAGAGGATTTCAAATTTAATGAGTTCGATGCTGAAATCGTTATGTTTGAAAATGAAGATTAGATGATGGCCTTCTGCATAAGGTAACAGGCTATGGCAAAGATATAAACAGACTGGAGAAATTTAGCTTCGTTGTTAAGAAGCACATATTTTTCATACCATCTTAAACCATTTGACGATATTCGAATCCAATCCTCAAAGTTTGTGATTTGATAATCTCCACAGTTTTTGCTGTTTCGGGTTTCGCCAACTTTTGTTAATCATATTTTTCGTTTCACCCCTACTAAATATTTTACATCATGAAAACGGTATTTTCGATTATGATCCTCTTTATCGCTACGATTTCGCAGTCGCAGACAAAACTGATATCGCACAAAAGCCACAGCGGGTCACGCAGCACATTTTCAAAGGCCTACAAAAATGGATTGTTTGATATCTCTGGCTCAAATTATGGGTTACCTGGCAACAGAAACATAATCGTGATCGATACAATCATTGCGGTAAACAAGTCAATGACCGTCGTGAAGTGGAGAGAATCAAACGTGTGTTACCAATATGGAACCAGTTACAAAGCGCTAGGCAAAAAAGATTTTATCACTAAAGTTGACACCCTCGTAAATGATAACGTTTTAAACAAAAAAAACGCGCTTTCTTATATAAAATCTTCGAGTTACTTGTTTCCGATCAGACTTCAAAACCCAGTTGAGACTGTTGTATTTATTGGGTTTAGGCAATAGAGATTAAAATGGCGGTAGTGAAAGATTTTATCTGGAAGATATTTATGGTATTTGCCTTTTTTGGCATCGTATTTATCCCATTCTCATTTAATATTTCCAGTTTTCAACGAACGATCACAAGCATACTCTTTGAGAATTTACTGGTTTTTATCGGTTCGCATTCCACTGTTTTGGTTATAGCGAATCCTGAAATCACTTCAGATTCCACGACTTTGTACCTGCTTCTGCTTGTGCTTTTGGTTTTATCTTCAGTAGTGGTTTTGATATGTTCATTCTTTGAAATTTGTAAAGAAAATCAGGCGCAAATCTTTTTGTGCATCCGGTTGATATTGGTTTTCTATCTTTCGTGCGTGCTCCTTAAATATGGTTTTGACAAAATCTTTAAAGTGCAGTTCTATATTCCCGAACCCAACATTCTGTACACGAGATTGGGAATGCTGGACAAAGATATTCTGTACTGGAGCACTATGGGAAGTTCGAGGTTTTACAATTTGATTCTAGGAAGTACGGAAGTTTTTGCGGCCGTATCATTGATGCTCAACAGAACTCGTGTT
>JBBSUW010000122.1:0-7047 GCA_038234025.1 Flavobacteriales bacterium | reverse complement strand
TGAAATTCACGCAGCAAGTGGATTGCACAAAAAAATAATTATGGAAAAAGAGAACATAGCCGTTGGCCTCGACATCGGAACAACAAAGATCGTCGCGATGATCGGGCGCAAGAACGAGTATGGCAAGCTCGAGATTCTTGGCATTGGAAAATCCAAAAGCCTTGGTGTGGCTCGTGGCGTTGTCAACAACATTATGCAGACGATTCAGTCAATCCAGCAAGCCGTGGCCGAAGCTGAAGCCAACTCTGGCTATAAAATTAAAGATGTTGTTGTCGGCATTGCCGGTCAGCACATCCGAAGCATACAGCACAGCGATTACATATCACGAGACAATCCCGAAACGGTGATCAGCGGGAATGACATTGATCTTTTGATCAATCAGGTGCACAAGCTTTCGATGCTTCCGGGCGAGGAAATCATCCACGTTTTGCCGCAAGAGTTCAAGATCGATGGCCAAGCTGATGTTACCGAGCCGATCGGAATGTGCGGCGGCCGTTTGGAAAGCAGTTTTCATGTGGTCGTTGGCCAAGCTTCATCAATCAGGAACGTAGGCCGATGCATACAGAGCGCTGGCATCGAATTGTCCGGACTCACACTTGAACCACTTGCATCTTCTGACGCGGTTTTGAGCCAAGAAGAGAAAGAAGCAGGTGTTGCCCTCATTGATATAGGCGGCGGCACAACGGATCTTGCCATTTTCAAAAAGGGAATCATCAGGCATACGGCGGTCATTCCATTTGGCGGCAACGTGATCACCGATGACATCAAGGAAGGTTGCTCGATCATCGAAAAACAAGCAGAACTCTTGAAAGTAAAGTTCGGATCGGCCTGGCCTGGGGAAAATCGCGACAACGAAATCGTCTCGATTCCTGGACTTCGCGGGCGTGAACCAAAGGAAATATCTCTGAAGAACCTTTCGAAAATAATCCACGCAAGGGTTGTGGAAATCATCGATCAGGTGTTTTCTGAAATAAAATCCTACGGTCATGACGATCCGCGCAAGAAGCTTATCGCCGGAATTGTTCTGACGGGTGGAGGCGCAGAGCTCAAGCACATCAAGCAATTGGTGGAATATATAACCGGAATGGACACGAGGATCGGTTACCCGAACGAGCATTTGGCCGGAAACTCGAGCGAGGAAATCTCGAGCCCGCTCTACGCAACGGCAGTGGGACTTGTGATGAACAGCATCGAGAACAAAAGCTATAGTGCCATAAAAATCGACAACGGTGTACCGGAAAAAGTTTCGGTCGGGTTCCAGGCACAGCCAAAACCGATGGAAGCTTACAAGGCACCAGAAGCAAAAGTGGAAGAGCAAGAAACGGTGATGGCGGACCACGAGCCGAATCAAGATTCGACAGAAGTGAAGATAAGAAGATCGTTCTTCGACAAATATGTCGATAAGATCAAGGATTTTCTAGACAACGCAGAATAATATTTATTTAAGAAAGCATAAAACCAATAACATGACAAGCAACTCAGATTTTGGAAGTATTTCGTTCGACCTGCCAAAAAACCAATCGAACGTGATCAAAGTAATAGGCGTGGGCGGCGGAGGAAGCAATGCCATAAATCATATGTTCAAACAGGGCATCAAGGGCGTGGACTTTATCGTCTGCAATACCGACAGCCAGGCGCTCGCAAACAGTTCGGTGCCGAACAAGATCCAGCTTGGCGTTCACTTGACCGAAGGCCTTGGTGCGGGCGCAAACCCCGAAGTTGGGCAGCAATCGGCGATCGAAAGCATTGCCGAGATCGAAAAAATGCTCGACACAAACACCAAAATGCTTTTCATCACGGCCGGAATGGGCGGAGGAACAGGAACAGGTGCAGCACCGGTGATCGCGCAATTGGCAAAAGAACGCGACATCTTGACCGTTGGAATTGTTACGATTCCTTTCCAGTTTGAGGGAAAAGTGCGCCAGGAGCAGGCATTGAAAGGTGTGGAGAAACTCCGCAAACAAGTGGACTCGCTCATCGTGATAAACAACAACAAGCTTCGGGAGGTTTATGGAAATCTGGGATTCAAGGCCGGATTCTCAAAAGCCGATGAGGTTTTGGCGACCGCGTCACGCGGCATTGCCGAAGTAATCACCCACCACTACACGCAGAACATTGACCTGAAAGATGCCAAGACAGTACTTTCCAACAGCGGAACGGCCATAATGGGATCAGCGACGGCGCTTGGCGACAACCGAGCAAAAGAGGCCATCATTGCCGCGCTAGACTCGCCTCTGCTCAACGACAATAAAATCAGCGGTGCCAAAAACGTATTGCTGCTCATCGTTTCAGGCACCAACGAAATCACGATAGACGAAATTGGCGAGATCAACGACCACATCCAAACAGAGGCTGGCTTCAACGCAAATATCATCATGGGCGTTGGGGAGGACGAAACCTTGGGCGACAGCATTGCCGTTACAATAATCGCGACGGGATTCAATGCAGAGCAGCAGCACGAGATCGTCAATACCGAACCGAAAAAAATCATTCACGCGCTGGAAGAAGGACAAAAAATCGAGCGCGAATTGATGGGAAAGCCGCTGCAGTCATTTTCGACGGAAAAAGTGGCGACAAAATTGGAGGAAATGGACAGGATTGTTTTTGATCTTCTTGAAGAACCAGCCGTTCAGTTGCCGAACTCCTTCACGAAGGACGAACCGATCATTGATGCAAATGAATTGGTGGTTATTTCGGAATTTATCAAAAGTATCGATGTGACATTTGAGATTGTGACGCCAGAGCGCACGCCCGAGTTTACATTTTCGACGGTGAAGCCTGTCAATCTCGAAGAAATCAAGGTTTTGGACCACATAATCGTGAAAGAGCAGGTGGAAATGACATTCGAACTTCCGGTAACGAAGATCGATCCGATATTTGACGAAACCAAAATCCTGTTTGAACTTACAGAAGAAACAAAGGAAATAGTGGTGAACCAACCGGTGCAATTGGTTCCGATGACAGAGGTGAACGAAAGCGGCGTGATTAAATATTCGCTTGAAGAATATATGGAAGTAGAGAACGAGCTGATGAATTCGAAGGCGGTTGTAGAGGAAATTACCGAAAGCATAGCACCCGAAATGGACATCACTGTAAAGAAGATGGAGGAACCATCAGCATTCTCGCCAGCCTTTGAAGAAGTTTCGCCAATGGATATGTCCATCGAGGAAACTTTGAAATTCCGTGCCGACGAAAGAAGGAGGAAACTGAAGGAATTCAATTACAAGTTCCACAACAATCCATCAAGGGTTGACGAATTCGAAAAAGAGCCGGCCTACAAAAGAAGCGGAATCGATATCTCGACGAGCGCGCACAACGCTGGACATTCGAGATTGTCGCTTGGCACGGACAGCAATGATGACATCCAACTGAGGTCGAACAACTCGTACCTACACGATAACGTAGATTAACTAGCTTTCCAAAACCCCCGATAACCCGGAAATCAGCAATGGTTTTCGGGTTATTATTTTTATATTTGCACGATAAAAAAATAGTAATATGGGTCTATCAATGCAGATTACTGAAGAAATTAAGATGGCAATGCGTGCCAAGGACACCGTTGCGCTTGAATCGTTACGTGCCGTGAAGTCGGCCATCTTGATGGCGCAGACTGAAAGCGGCGCGAGCCAAGAACTCACAAATGATGAAGAAACGAAATTGTTGCAGAAATTGGTAAAACAGCGCAAGGACAGCGCAAGGATATACATCGAACAGGGCAGACAAGACCTTGCCGATCCAGAATTGGCGCAGGCAGAAGTGATATCCAAATTTCTTCCCGAGCAAATGACGGCAGATGAAGTTGAAGAGGCTGTTGCCAAAATCGTTTCTGATAACGGATTTACTGGAATGGCAGATATGGGCAAGGTTATGGCGATGGTTTCGGCAGAACTTGCTGGTAAGGCTGATGGGAAGACAATTTCTACAATTGTGAAAAAGTCATTGACGTAAGAAAAAAATAGATTTCCCGCATTTATGGGAATTACAAAATTGGCCGCGTGGCGCAACTGAATAGCGCATCAGATTTCGGCTCTGAGGGTTGGGGGTTTGAATCCCTTCGCGGTCACAAAACCACGCTTCGGCGTGGTTTTTCGTTTTATATGTAAAAGTAATACGAAGCGCGGCGCAACTGCACCGCATCATATTTCGGCTCTGAGGGTTGGGGGTTTGAATCCCTTCGCGGTCACTACAAGCAGAAAACCACGCAATTTGCGTGGTTTTCTGATTTTTTATGAAGCCGAAGTGACTGTTTCGAAGCGTCATGGAAAAAATTAAAAAACTAGGGCGACAGCCCTTGGTTTACTATTTGCAAAGGGGAGCGTTCAGGGATATGCAATGCCTTCGCGAAATTTCATCATCACAATAATTGAAAACCAGTCGTCTTCTATTAGCAAAGGTGAGCGTTCAGAAATATGCATTCCTTTCGCGGTTACAAAACCGCACCTCGGTGTGGTTTATTTAAATTTTGCCAAATATTTAATATCCGGCACAAGTTTTTATGAAGATGAAACTTCCTTCAACTTCTCAATAATCCTCTCCGGATTCTCAGAACCAAAAACAAAATTTCCTGCCACAAGCGCATCCGCGCCAGCGGCAACCAACTTCGGCGCATTTTCCCCGTTAACGCCGCCATCAACCTCGATCATTGTTGACGCATTATTTCGAGCAATCATTTCCTTGATCTTCGCAATTTTTTTATAAGTGTTCTCGATAAAGGATTGTCCGCCAAAACCAGGATTAACACTCATAACCAAAACAATGTCAATATCGTTGATAACATCTTCAAGCAATAAAATATTGGTATGCGGATTGATTGCCACGCCAGCTTTCATTCCCTCAGCTTTTATAGCCTGCAACGTTCTGTGCAAATGTGGACAAGCTTCATAATGAACCGTGAGAATATTCGCTCCAAGCTCCGCGAAGGTCTCGATATAACGGTCGGGATCGATAATCATAAGGTGAACGTCGAGCGGTTTCTTGGCATATTTGGCAATTGCCTTGAGAACCGGCATTCCGTATGAAATGTTTGGCACAAAAACGCCGTCCATAATATCGATATGAAGCCAATCTGCGGCGCTGGCGTTGAGCATTTCGATATCGCGCTGCAGGTTTCCAAAGTCGGCGGCGAGAACGGATGGGGAAATTATGACGGGTTTCATAAGTGTTTTTTGCAAATATAATCAATGACGGCTTTTGCAGCTTCGCGTTACGGATTAGCCGCGGCATCCTTTTTGGCCTTCGGAAAATTTACCAATCTTAAAAGATTTTACTAATCTTGGAAGTAGCCAATTTCTCTAAAGTAAATCCGGCCAAAAAGATACTGCCGGCCCGAGCGAATGCGAACTGGCGAAGCAAAGCCTGGACGCGCAACGCCATAAAAAAACCCCAACTTTCGCAGGTAATTTTTAACCTAGATAGGTTTTCAATATTTTGCTGCGCGAGGTATGTTTCAACCGTCGGATCGCTTTTTCCTTGATCTGGCGCACACGTTCGCGCGTGAGGTCAAAGGTTTCGCCGATTTCCTCGAGCGTCATCGGATGCTGGTCGCCCAATCCGAAATAAAGTCTCACAACGTCAGCTTCACGCGGTGTCAAAGTTTCCAGCGAACGTTCGATCTCGGTGCGCAAAGATTCGTGAATCAATTCGCGATCGGGATTTGGTGACTCGCCAGAACGCAGAACGTCGTAGAGATTTGAATCCTCGCCCTCAACAAGCGGCGCGTCCATCGAAAGGTGGCGGCCTGAATTCTTCATGCTTTCCTTAACGTCGTTCACGGTCATATCAAGTTCCTTGGCTATTTCCTCGGCACTTGGCGGACGCTCGTTCGATTGCTCAAGAAGCGCGTACATTTTGTTTATTTTATTGATCGATCCAATCTTGTTGAGCGGCAAGCGCACGATACGAGATTGCTCGGCAAGCGCTTGCAGGATCGACTGGCGGATCCACCAAACGGCATACGATATAAATTTGAACCCGCGAGTTTCGTCAAAACGTTGCGCGGCTTTTATAAGTCCAAGATTCCCCTCGTTGATAAGATCCGGAAGCGTAAGACCTTGATTCTGATATTGCTTTGCCACCGAAACCACAAAACGAAGGTTGGCCTTTGTCAGTTTCTCAAGAGCACGTTGGTCGCCGGCCTTGATTTTTTGTGCAAGTTCCACTTCCTCATCGGCGGTGATCAGGTCCACTTTTCCGATTTCCTGAAGGTATTTGTCGAGCGACGCGGTCTCACGATTTGTGACCTGCTTGGTGATTTTTAACTGTCTCATTTACATTTGGATTTTAAGAGCATACTTATATTGTACGTAAATTGTGGTAAAAAGGTTACACAATTTCAATGTTTTTTTATTTGGGCGATTGCCGGCGCACAAGCTTCTTGCAGATTACCAAGATCCAACAGCGCCGTCACCGGGCTTTCCGCGCTCGCTTTGCCCTATTGCTGCCGCACAGGGCAAGAGCTCAAACAACGCTGCAATCCCTATCGCGGGCCGACGAACTGAAAATAATTATTACACGACCCAACAGATAATCAACTGCAATGATCACAATATTTTGGCAGAAATGAATTCCTCCTTATTTTGTAGATTTGCTATAACGACTAAATAATTTAAATATGAAAGTTCTGCTGGACATCAAAGATAGCAAGGTCCCGTTCGTGATGGAATTGCTCGATAGTTTAAAATTCGTGAAAGTAAAACCGCTTTCTGATGAAAAAGCTGTGCTGACAGAAGATATCAAAGAGGCTGTCAACGAAATGAATTTAATTAAACAAGGGAAAATACAAGGTATTCCTGCAAGAGAATTGCTGAATGAGTTATGAGGTAATTGCAGTTCCTAGGTTCACAAAGGAACTAAAGAAACTCGCTAAAAAATATCCTTCGCTCATATCTGAATTTGCTGACTTGATCACATCTTTGGAAGCCGACCCAACGCAGGAACAGCTCTCGGGAAGAATTGCTATAAGATACGGGTGGCAATTGCGTACAAGGGAAAAGGAAAGTCTGGTGGAACGCGTGTGATCACACATATTGTAATCGCAGAAAATATCGT
>JBBSUW010000121.1:0-7388 GCA_038234025.1 Flavobacteriales bacterium | reverse complement strand
TGTGTTAGGCCTGCCGCTAGCGTTCATCCTGAGCCAGGATCAAACTCTTCATCGTATAATCTTAAAACTTGTAAAGGTCGAACGATATCTGATCGCTCGAGTTCTTTGCTCTATTTGCTGTCAATCCAATATGTCTATGAACTTGTCTATGCCGTGCAACTTGTAGTGCTAAGCGGGTGCAAAAGTACATTTACTTTTTACAATTGCAATATTAAATCGATATTAATTTGATTTTATTTGAGCGAAAATTCTGAAACATCATTCAGTGCTTTCAGTGGCAATAACTTACATAATTCTTAGATTGCGAACAAACTTGATGATTTTTTAAACCTTAGCCCCGATGGAGCAGCATCCTTAATTTCACGCCTTTTTCGGCGGAGAAAAAAAAGTTGCAGCGGGACAGCGGGAAATAGCTCCTAATTCTTGTTCTGACGTGCTGCTTTCTCTTCCCAATAGTTGTTAAGTATGTCGTAATTGACAGGGTTTTTGGCAGATTGCTCAATAAGACGGCCGCTCTGGAAGGCTCGAACGAGAACGGTTTCGATGAGAAAGTCTTCATTATTGCTGAACGGATCGTACTTTGCTTTGATGTCGATGTCGAAGACCTTGCCTGTGTTATTGTACCAAAACGCCCGCCAACTGCTCTTGAATTCCTTAATAAGATCGAATGTGGTGTGGCCGGTCTGTCGGTAAATTAGCTTGACGAGAATCTGACCCTGTTTTCGTGATAGCTTTTTGAGCTGTGCCTCGAACTCATTGTTCATATAATCTTCGACAATACTGAGGTACTTTTTCTTTTCTCTGGTAGTTTTGAGCAAAGCTAAATTCTTGTTGAGCACCGTGAGCCTCTCTGACGCGATTCTCGCATAGGGATAAACGCGATAGACGCGGCTCTGGAGAAGAAGGTATTGCCTAAGTGCATCCTGATCAAGCTTGTGGCGAGATACAATGACTTCCTGGAGCTGCTCCTGCTCAAAGATAGTATCGCCGTCAACAATAATGTATGTGGGCTTGATGGTGTCCTGAACCGGTTGCTGTGACCACACATCTGCAACGGTAAAAAGTGCGAAGGTGCCATAAAGGAAGAAACGTTGTACCAATTTAAAAATTTTAATTTTCAAAAATATGGATTAAATTATCAACTGTAGTGCCAAAAAATTACTTTTGCGGAAATTTAAAAATCCATGCCTGATAAATCCATACTCAAGAACGCATCGATGGCTTTTCTCGAAAAATATCTGAACAACGCATCGCCAACGGGAAACGAGACAGCTGGCCAAAAATTGTGGATGGAATACCTTACCCCATATGTTGACTCATTTATCACGGACAGCTACGGCACGGCTGTGGGCGTAATTAATCCAGATGCGCAATACAGGGTAGTTATTGAAGGCCACGCTGACGAGATTTCTTGGTACGTGAACTACATCACCGACAAAGGTCTTATATATGTTATCAGAAACGGCGGCTCCGACCATCAAATCGCGCCTTCAAAACGGGTGAACATCCATACTGACACGGGTATTGTTCCCGGTGTTTTTGGTTGGCCGGCGATCCACACCAGAAACCGCAGCAAGGAAGAACCGACCAAAATCGACAACCTATTCATAGATATTGGCTGCAGCGCAAAGGAGCAAGTGCTGGAGCTTGGCGTGCACGTCGGCTGCATCATCACGTATCCGGACGAGTTCATGATATTGAACAAGGATAAATTTGTATGTCGCGCAATTGACAATCGAATGGGCGGTTTTATCATTGCTGAAGTTGCCAGATTGCTGCACGAGAAAAAGAAAAAACTTCCGTTCGGGCTTTACATCACCAATTCCGTTCAGGAAGAAGTTGGGCTTAGAGGTGCTGAAATGATCACGAAGACCATTAGTCCAAATCTTGCGATCGTCACGGATGTTTGCCATGACACGACAACGCCAATGATTGACAAAAAGATAGAAGGCGATCTTGAAATGGGCAAAGGCCCGGTGATTGCTTATGCTCCGGCGGTCCAGAACAAGGTTCGTGAACTAATCGTGAAAACGGCGATCGAAAAAGAAATTCCGTTCCAGCGCCACGCTTCTTCACGAGTTACGGGAACGGATACCGATGCCTTTGCCTACAGCAATGGCGGGATTCCGTCGGCGCTGATTTCATTACCGCTCCGATATATGCACACAACAGTTGAAATGGTCCACAAACAAGATGTTGAAAATGTGATCAAATTGATTTATGAAGTTTTGCTAAAAGTAAAGGGTGGGGAAACCTTCAGCTATTTTGAAGATTAGTGCATCATGCGTATTGGGAAATCAAATACTTCTCAACGTTGGACTGGATTCGTTCTGTTATGCTAGAAATGTCAGCCTTAACAAATTTCTCTCCTATGATCATCTCATAAAGTTCGACGTAGCGATTTGATATTTCATTGATAAGTTGGTTGGTCATTTCTGGGGTCTTTTGACCTTCTTTTCCCTGAAAACCATTTGCGATAAGCCATTGACGAACAAATTCTTTTGACAATTGCTTCTGCTCTTCACCATTATTTTGCCGCTCTTCATAACCTTCGGCGTAGAAATACCTTGAGGAATCGGGCGTGTGGATTTCGTCGATAAGAACTATTTTCCCTGCTTTGGTTTTACCAAATTCGTATTTGGTGTCGACAAGAATCAGTCCTCTTTCATTTGCCATTTTGGTTCCACGTTCAAAAAGTGCCCGCGTATATTTTTCCAGGGTTTCATAATCTTTCACGGAAACAATATTTTGCGCTATAATCGCTTCACGCGAAATGTCCTTATCGTGCTTGCCCAATTCGGCCTTCGTTGTTGGGGTGATTATGGGTTCGGGCAATTTGTCGTTCGCTTTCAAACCTTCGCGCAAAGCAACACCGCAAATTTCTCTTTTTCCAGATAAATATTCCCTTGCAGCGTGGCCTGCCAAATATCCGCGGATTACCATCTCGACCTTGAAAGGTTGGCACTCCTCGCCCACTGCAACATTTGGGTCGGGATTGGCGATCAACCAATTGGGGACAATATCCGAAGTTGCCGCCATAAATTTCTGGGCAATCTGGTTGAGAATTTGTCCTTTGTACGGAATGCCTTTCGGAAGAACGACATCAAACGCCGACAATCTATCGGTGGCGACCATTACCAAACGATCGTTGTCCAAATGGTAAACATCACGAACCTTTCCTTTATAAACTTTCTTTTGTCCGGGAAATTCGAAATTTGTGGAAATGATCGTTTGCATGGTTGTATAAAGTAATCTTTAATAGATTTATACTATTGATCTAAATTTTAGCTTCTGGCTGCACTTATTAATCTATGTTTTCAATTTGCTTGTAAGCGTTGATCACTTGCTTTACTAATCTGTGACGCACGATATCCTTGTCATCAAGGTACATCATTCCTATTCCTTCGATGTCCTTAAGTACCAAAAGCGCTTCCTTTAAACCTGAGATAGTCCGCCTGGGCAAATCGACCTGACCGGGATCGCCGGTGATTATGAACTTTGCGTTTTTTCCCATTCGCGTAAGGAACATTTTCATCTGAGAATGGGTTGTGTTCTGCGCTTCATCAAGGATCACGAAGGCATTGTCCAAGGTACGACCGCGCATGAAGGCCAGCGGCGCGATCTGGATAATTCCCTTCAGCATATAATCTTCGAGCGTTTGTGGCGGCAGCATATCGCGCAGCGCATCATATAAAGGCTGCATGTATGGATCAAGTTTTTCCTTTAGATCGCCGGGAAGAAAACCGAGATTCTCGCCCGCTTCTACGGCTGGTCGTGTCAGGATTATTCGCTTGACCTGTTTTTCTTTCAATGCCTTTACAGCCATGGCAACGCCGGTGTAGGTTTTTCCGGTACCGGCTGGTCCAACGGCAAATACCATATCATTTGAGTTCACCAGATCCACCAGCAGCTGTTGATTGGGCGTCATCGCTTTAATCAATTTGCCACCAAGACCGTGAACAAGAATTTTATCACTGTCCGGCATGCGCTCCTCTGTTCTACCGTTGCTTTCGATAACGCGCTCTATAACGTTGTTGTCTATTCGATTATATCTTGAAAAATGCAGCATCAATCTGTTGAATCGATTTTCAAACTCGTCGAGGACATCTTTCTCGCCAAATGCCTTTATGGTCGTCCCGCGCGCAACGATCTTCAATTTGGGATAATACTTTTTTATGGTTTCAAGATGGGCGTCCTGCGCGCCCCAAAAATCTTTTGGGGCAATGTCCACAAGTTCTATGGTTCTTTCGTTCAAACGGATATATTTTTAAATGTTTCGGATTTGCCAAAGTTCAAAATGCTTTAGCTTTGCATTCAAATTTAAGGCATTTTTGATTTTGTCCGAAAGATTCTTATAAACAATTTTATGTCGATAATTACCCTTACGACCGACTACGGCCTCAAAGATCATTTTGTAGGGTCGCTCAAGGGCAAAATATATTCCGAGGACGCAACCGCCGTCATTGTTGACATTTCGCACAATGTAGAACAATTCGACATCCTTCAAGCTTCCTATATTATCTCATCGGCATTGAACAGCTTTCCGAAAAACACCATCCATATAATCGGCGTGGACTGCGAAAAGGATGCTGAAACCGAACATGTAGCCATGTTATGGGAAGGCCAATATTTTATAGCGGCAGACAATGGCGTGCTTGGGCTTATCGCCAAGGATATAAAGCCGGAAAAAATTGTCACGATAGATATTCATGACAGGCTTCACGCCACTGCCACAGACCTTGACGTATTTGTTATGGTTGCGATGCACATCAGACGAGGCGGTCTTTTGAACGTTATTGGCAAGGAAATCAAGAAACCGAAAACCGTGAATGGATTCGCCTCAACGGTTAACTTTGAGGGCGACTCAATCACGGGATCTGTAATCTACAATGACAACTTTGGAAATGCTGTGATCAGCATTACCCAGAAATTGTTTCTCGAAGTTTCGAAGGGAAGACCTTACGAAATCATGCACGGCTTCAAAAATGAAAATGCCAAGAACATTATTCTCAGGACAATATTTCCCGCATATAGTGATTTATTGAAAACGGGCGATTCTAAAAAAATGGCGCATGAAGGCAAATTGCTCGGGATCTTCAACGAAGGCGGCTATCTCGAAATTGCAATTTATAGAAGCAGCATCATCACCGGTGACGCCAAAACGCTCTTGGGACTTCGATACAAAACTCCAGTAACCATCAATTTTATTAATAAATGACCATTAGAATCGTAAAAATGGGCTTTCACCAAGAAAATATTCCCGCATTTCTTAAAAATTTCCACAAATCTCGTGACGCTATTCGGGGTTCTCGAGGGAATGAGCATCTCGAACTGCTTCAGGACGTGAGCAACCCGGAGATATTTTTCACCTACAGTCATTGGCAGCGGCCAGAAGATCTTGAAGCGTATCGCAAATCAGAACTTTTCACGGAAGTGTGGGATTTCACCAAAAAACTTTTCAACGCCAAACCAGAAGCTTGGACGCTCGAAAAACATTAAGTTTGCAAGCGCAATTTTGCAATTCATTTTTGAAATAACCCGCCCAAATCCACGTTTCAAAACCACGTAGACGAACTTATCTGCAACAATGAAAGCAGTACTCTTAAAGGAAATAAAATCATTTTTCGGATCACCGATCGGCTACTTGGTCATCGGCGTTTTTCTATTGATCAACGCGCTTTTCCTCTTTGTTTTCGAAGGCGATTATAATATTCTGAATTCGGGCTTTGCCGATATGTCGTCGTTTTTTACCATTGCTCCATGGATTTTTGTTTTTCTGATTCCCGCGGTCACAATGCGAACAATCAGCGAGGAACGGCGTCAAGGAACACTTGAGTTGTTGGTGACCAAACCATTGACGTCCTTGGAAATAGTTTTGGGAAAATTCTTTGGTTGTATTCTTTTGATAGCCATCGCGGTTCTGCCAACGCTAATTTATGTGAAAACGATTTCCTACTTCGCGATGCCCGTTGGAAACATCGACCTTGGTAGCATTGTTGGTTCATATATAGGACTTCTGTTCCTGATATTTGCTTACACAGCAATCGGCGTTTTTTCTTCGTCAGTTTCAGAAAATCAGATTGTCGCCTTCATCATCGCCGCTGTGCTTTGTTTTGCGATTTATTTCGGCTTTTCCGGAATATCGGCTTACGCGGGAATTTTTGGGGAGAACATAGCCTCCCTTGGAATGGATTTTCATTTCAAAAGTATGGCGCGAGGCGTGATCGATACACGGGATGTAGTTTATTTTATTTCGGTAGCAACCCTATTTTTGGCTTCGACCACGTTCCGTCTTAAAACCTTGACGTCCCGTTGAACACAACATTAAAGAAATACAGTATTCAGTTTCTAGCCGTTCTTGGCGTTGTGATTCTTGTCAACATCCTTTCGCATTTCGCTTTCCACAGATTTGACCTGACTTCTGACGATAGATATACGCTTTCCAAAACCTCTGTCGATATCGTTGAACAGTTAACAGAACCACTTGTTGTTGATGTTTTTCTCAAAGGAAATTTCCCTTCGGAATTCAGGAAACTTCAGGTGGAAACCCAACAATTGTTGGAGGAATTCAAGGCAAAGAACAATAATGTGGTCTTCGAGTTTATCAATCCGTTGGAAAATGAAACACAGCGCGATTCTGTTATGCAGATTTTTTTGGATCGAGGGCTTACGCCAATGAATGTGACGGTTGACGATAAGGGCAAGCAGTCGCAGGAAATCGTTTTTCCGTGGGCGATCGCCACATATAAGGGCAAAAGCGTCAAGATTCCGTTGCTGAAGAATGTGATGGCACAGTCGACCGCGGAAAAAATCGTGGGCAGCGTTCAGCATTTGGAGTACGCTTTCGCGAATGGTTTCAATGCGATCGTAGAACAAAAACAGAAGAAAGTTGCGATCATGAAAGGCAATGGCGAGCTTCACGATATATTGATCGCCGATTTTGTCAAAGAGGTTCGCAACAATTACCACATCGGAACATTCACGCTCGATTCGGTTGCAAAAAATCCGCGTGAAAGCCTAGAATATCTCAAGAAATATGACCTCGCGATTTTTGCAAAACCCATCGAAAAATTCACGGACGACGAAAAGATGGTGATTGATCAATATATTATTGGGGGCGGCAAAACGATTTTTATGATCGATCGCGTCAATATCGAAATGGACAGTCTCTATAACGAAAGCGGCTCGACTTTGGCATTCCCCAACGATCTCAATCTTGACGATATGTTCTTTAAATACGGCGTCAGGATTAATCCTACGCTAGTCAAGGATCTGATGGCGGCACCAATTTCGCTCGCGACCGGCGACAAGGGCAGCAGAACGCAGTACACGCAAGTTCCGTGGTTCTACTCGCCCATTGCTTATCGAACTGCAAAACATCCAATCGT
>JBBSUW010000120.1:0-7573 GCA_038234025.1 Flavobacteriales bacterium | reverse complement strand
CTGACGTGAGGTCTGCACTATCGTCATACACTTTTCCAGCATAGGTTACCTTTATAATCTTATTCGTTTCATCAAGAGCTACAATATTAAAATCAAAGTAGTTGGATGTAAAATTGTCATAAGAATCCTTAAAGTTGTTGTTCTCATCCTCGATTCCAACATAAGCAAGATTGCCATACTTGTCAAATTCCATCTCGATATTTTGACCGTCCGCAATATATCCAACAATCCCAAAAGTATCGATACTACGACTGGCCTGCATACTTACGATGTTCAACGCCATGCCATCTTTGGTGTAAGTGAATGAATCGGTAGCGTCTACTGTGGGCGGTGTAACTGGCGGCGTGACAGGGTTATCATCGGATGAGCAAGAAACGGCCGCGGAAATGGCGATAAAAGCAAAAAGCTTGAAAAGTTTCATAAAAGTTTTTTAATGATTAGGCGGCAAAAATAATGATTTATTTCACGCGTCCAACATTCTGTTTTACAAAAGCATCCCAGCCCGTATAACTTTTAGTGCCAACGGTTTTTCCCGAATTGAAAAAGTGGCAAACCGCTGCTGCAAGTCCGTCGGTGGAGTCGAGATTTTTTGGGAGCTCTTTTAATCCCAAAAGTTGCTGAAGCATTTTTGCGACCTGTTCCTTGCTCGCGTTTCCGTTGCCGGTAATGGCCATTTTAATCTTCTTTGGCTCATACTCGATAATTGGAATTTGCCTCGAAAGTCCGGCAGCCATGGCAACACCTTGCGCTCTACCAAGCTTGAGCATCGATTGTACATTCTTGCCAAAAAACGGCGCTTCAATCGCGATTTCGTCGGGATGATGCGTCTCGATAAGCTCGATGGTTCGTTCAAAAATCAACTTGAGCTTCACATAATGGTCATCATACTTAGAAAGCAGCAACTCATTGAGCTGCACGAATTCCATCTGTTTTTTAACGACTTTTATAACACCAAAACCCATGATGGTCGTTCCTGGATCTATGCCCAATATGATGCGTTCTTCTGCCAATTTATTTGTTAATTTGCCCTATGCGATTCATTCACAAAGCTACGGTTTTACAAAGTGGGTTTTTCACGAACCGAAATTTCCAGAGATCATGATCATTTTGATATTATCTATTGCGATATCGCTTTATGTGGGCACAATTCTGGAGCTAACATTTTCCATTAAAAAAAATATTATTTCAAAAAGTTATTCTTCAGGCCGCAACAAGTTTATTTCGATAATTGTTGTATTCAGAAATGAGGAAAACAATTTAATCGAATTGCTCGAATCATTTAAAGATCTGGATTATCCCATTGATAAATTCGAGATAATATTGGTCGATGATCATTCAACCGACAATTCTGTAAAGCGGGTTTATGATTGGCGGATGAAAAACGGAATGTTCCAATTTACGCTGTTGGAAAATCTAATTTTGACCAAATCGCCAAAGAAAGATGCGATTAGCCGCGCGATGCCGATCGTGAAAGAAAAATGGTTGATCACAACAGATGCCGATTGCGTCGTTCCCAAAACTTGGCTACGAGCTCTCAACCAAGTAATTCAGAACGAAAAAATCGCAATGGTCGCCATGGCGGTTCGGCAGCAATTTGCAAATGGATTCCTACAACATTTTCAGCGCGCCGATTTGACGGCAATGCAAGGGCTGACGATGGGAAGTTTCGGTCGCGGACTTGGGTTTATGTGCAATGGCGCGAACTTTGCGTACACTAAAGATTTCTTCCAAAAGCTCAACGGATTTTCGGGAACCGGCAATCACGCTGGTGGCGACGATGTGTTTCTGCTGCAAAAGGCGGTTCGGAAATATCCTGAACATATAATTTACACAAATCAAAAAGATCTGATTGTTTCCACAAAACCCGTAAAATCTCTTGGGGAAATTATACACCAAAAGATTCGATGGGCGTCAAAAACGGGTACTTATCAAAATGTTTTTGCGAAGGATCTTGCGGTGATCGGATTCGCGGGAAATTTCGTGATCGTTATTGCAATAATATTTGCCGCGATTTTAAAAACTCAATTTTATATTCCAATAATATTTTTTGTTTTAAAATATACTTGTGATTTGATTTTGATAAAACGCGCTAATATTGTTCTTGGAAGTGATAACATTAAATTTACTTTATTTTCCGCGATTCTTTATCCATTTATGGCAACAATCGTGGCACTTTTAGCTTTAGCGGGGAGATATTCTTGGAAAGGAAGAAAGTTTGGCGGCAAATAAAACTGCTGAAGATCAACACTTACTGAACCTTAAGCGCCACCGGAATCTCAAATTGAGATTTTACAGGTATTCCACGTTTGATCGCCGGGTTTACTGGCGGAAAATCCACAAGCTTGCTGCGAAGGATACTGTCCACTTTTTTGGCGTCGTACTGTGATGCATCCGAATTTCTGCGTGGTTCAAATTTAATTGTTGAATCCGGCGAAATCGTGACGAGCACTTTGATGGTATCGATCTTTGGGTAAAGAACGGCGAGTGTATCGCTGTTGAGTTTCTGCTGGATAAGCAAATTGAGCTGTTCAAAAAAACAAGTTTTTTTCTCGGGTTTTGTAGTCAGTGAATCGCAGGCGGCAAACGACGGATAGTCGTCCACCTCCTTCCAATCGATAGACTCTATTTCGTGCTTGAGCAGCTGGTCTTCGCTCGGGATTTGTCGGTCAATATATTGGCACGAGCCCGCGAGCAGCGCAACGATGATCAATAAGGTCAACAATTTCTTCATATCTAGGCATCACGCGGTGCAAACCCGTAAATTTGTCAAAAATAGTAAAAATAAACCAATGGACTTGCTGCTTGTCATCTTCGGTTTTATCTGCGTCATCCTTGGCATTCTCGGCAGTTTTTTGCCCATTCTTCCTGGTCCGATCTTGGGCTGGTTCGGCATTTTGCTTGTATATTTCGCCGGAACAATCGAATTTAATTGGTGGCTATTATGCACAACATTTTTCGTTGCCGCACTCATGACCGTTCTCGATTATGTGTTGCCGGCTATTGGCACCAAGCGCTTTGGCGGCAGCAAATATGGCATTTGGGGTGCAAATATCGGGCTTATTGTCGGATTGATCGCGCCAATTCCGTTCGGATTTGTGATTGGGCCGTTTGTTGGCGCTTTGGTTGGCGAACTGGTTAACAAATCTTCAACTCAGAACGCGTTCAAGGCCGCAACTGGTTCTTTTATTGGGCTGATGGTCTCCGGATTTTTGCAGTTTGTTGTCGGACTGGCTTTTTTGGGGATTTATATTTATCTGGTAATTGGAAGATTTGATTCTTGAGGATTGTAAGATGCTTCCTGAATGATTATTGGTGTTCCATAAATGGTATAATATTTTTATAATTCCAATAAAGATAACGAAGGTTTATTCACTGTTACCAAATCAACAAAACGCGGAAAAAGCCATATCTTTTAATTGCTAAGAGCTTTTAAGGGGAAGATTTTAGCGATTTAATAAGCAAATATTTAACAAGGTGTTTTTCACATCTTTAAATAAAAATCCTTCGTCAAAGAAATATAATCCGGTGTATAGTTATGTCGAGAATTCTCGATGATCAATTCGCCTGCTTCGACTTCAGTTTTATTTCGGCCCAATGCCAAAAGACATCGTTTGATTTCAGTATTTGAATTTCCGCGAACGCGCAAAATCTTATTTGCAAACAGGGAATTTAATTTTGCTATTTTCAAAAATTCCGTTTCCGCAGAAAAAGGGATTATGGTTGCAAAAATTCCATTGTCATTCAAAAGTTTTTCCACGCCCGAAAGCAGTTCCTCAAATGGAAGCGAATTTGTGAAACGGGCTGCATTTCTTTTCAGATCGCCCGAAAAATAATCGTCGGAAAAAAATGGCGGATTGGAAACTATGAGATCATATTTGTCCTCGGGTTCGGCAACGAGATTGGCTAAACTTGCGTGATAGCAGAACAATCTGTCTGACCACGCAGAATTCTCAAAGTTCTCGACACATTCCTCATAAGCATCGCCATCTATTTCCACCGCGTCAATTTGTTCGGCATCGCATCTTTGCGCAAGCATCAAAGAAAGAATTCCAGTGCCCGCGCCGATGTCCAAAATCGAATATGGTCGTTGATCTATCGGTGTCCAAGCGCCAAGAAGCACGCTGTCGGTGCCAACTTTCATTGACGAGCGTTCTTGTATTACTTGAAATCTTTTGAATCGGAACATTGCCACTAAAGGTACATTTCCACAAGTCCTTCGGGAAGGTCCATTTTCACCACATGGTTCTGTCGGTCAATTTCGACCAAAAATTGATCGATCATCGGCACGAGCAATTCCCTGCCGTTGAATTTTACCTCAAAGAGCGGTTGCGCCGTTGAGTCGTTTATGGATTCTATTGTGCCAATGTCGCCAAGACGGCGGTCGTTGATCGTAAAACCTATAACTTCGTGAAAATAGAATTTGTTGCCCTCGAGCTTTGGCAGCATTTTCAGCGGTAGGTAAATGCCGCAATTCATTATATCTTCAGCATCTTCTTCGGTGGACATATCCTCGAACCTGATGCGCAGAAAATCATTTTTGTGCAACGAACTTTCCTCAATAAAAAAAGGAATCAGTGTTTCGTTGATGTCAACGAACACTGATTCCAGATTTACATACAGCTCGGGCTCATCGGTATCGAGAAATGCGAGCACTTCTCCCTTAAAGCTGAACTTCTTTGCGATTTTGCCCAGATAGAAGCAATCTTCTTTGCGCATTTCGCTGTTTTTTGATTAAGCTTCGGTTTTCGGCGCTTCTTCTGTTCCGTCTGTTGCAGGTGCTTCTTCAGCTGCGGCTTCAACGGTTTCTCGGCCGCTTTCTTCCGCTACTTCTTCTGTATCGGCTGTTGCTTCATCTTCCGGAGCTTCTTCAGCTTGCGGTTGTGCCGCGGCTTTGCGTTTTGCATTGGCATCTTGCTCAGCTTTGAAAGCTTTTGCTTTTGTCTCTGTTTGTGCTTTGGTTAGTCCTTCTTTTTTGGAATCCACTTTTCCGGCCTTCTCGTCCATCCATATGGTCAGTTTCTCGTCTGCCTGTTCTTGCGTCATCGCGCCTTTTCGAACGCCGCCATCAAGGTGGTGCTTCAATAAAGCGCCCTTGTACGAAAGGATTGCGCGCGCCGTGTCTGTTGGCTGCGCACCGTTGTGAAGCCATTGTACAGCGCCGTCTACGTTGAGGTCAATAGTTGCTGGATTTGTGTTTGGGTCGTAAGTACCGAGTTTTTCAAGGTATTTACCGTCCCTTTTTGAGCGTGCATCTGCCGCCACGACCCAATAGAAAGGTTTTCCTTTTTTTCCGTGTCGTTGCAATCTAATCTTTACTGGCATAATCTTTTGATTGTTTTGAGGTTCTCGACCTCTGTTAATTAAGGGCGCAAATATACAAAAGTGTTGGTTATAAAACACAACGGTCAAAAATTAGTTTTTGCTTCCAAACAATTCATCTCTTCCACTTTTATAATATTTGTGAGCGCAGTTCCGTTTAAAAAGTTATTTTTGTGATTCAAAAAAACAAATCTGCCTAATGAAAACGGTACTTTCTTTTGTGTTGGCAACGGTAATGCTCGCGGGTTGCAGCCAGGATATTCGCCGCAATGAAGTGGCTTTCCAAGGTCTAAAGAACAACAGCATCTGGCGGGCCTCATCGCTGCAGGCCACGACAGAGGCCGATGGATCTATAACCATAAGTGGCTCGAATCTCGCCGACAGACTTGAACTCATCATCGATAATTCGGTGCCGGGAACATACGTTTTGGGCAATAGCAATCTTCGTACGGCAAGTTACTCCCAAAAGGTAGGAAACGTTGAATCAACTTTTGAAACAACCAACAATACAGGCGATGGCGAAGTTGTTATTACACAATTTGACGGTGTGACCATTAGCGGCACGTTTCACTTTAATGCGCCAAATATTGATACCGATTCCGATCAGGAACTTGTTAATTTCCAAAAGGGAATCATATACAAAGTGCCTGTTATAGCATCTCCTTGATATTTTTTTTCACATTGTTTTTCGGCTCGTTTTCATGATAATTTTGTGAAGACAGTTTACATAATTCCCATATCTGAACGATTAACAACAACATTTATAGGAAGTCGCGGTATTTTAACACTATATTTGTTGAAATCTAAAAAAGAAGTTATGAACATTTTCGTTGGAAGTCTTCCATTCAGTATAGGGGAAGCCGATTTAAGAGAGTCCTTTGAGGCTTATGGTGCAGTTGATTCTGTGAAAATTATTACTGACAAATTCACAGGTAGAAGCAAAGGATTTGGCTTTGTTGAAATGCCCAATGATGAAGAAGCTCAAAAAGCAATTGATGAGCTCAACGGTGCAACAGTTTCCGGACGTGCTATCGTAGTGAACAAATCTGAGCCAAAACCTGAAGGTGAGCGCAGAAGCTTTAACAACAACCGAGGCGGAAGCGGCGGCGGCGGTGGTTATGGTGGAGGTGGCGGAAGCCGAGGCGGTAGTGGCGGCGGAGGTTATGGTGGCGGTGGCGGAAGCCGAGGCGGATATTAATCCAATACATGCCCCAACCAACAATCTAAAAATTTAAGATCTGGTATCTTCCAGTTCTGGACCATTCGAGAATTTGCTTTCGAATGGTCTTTTTTATGCGGTTTTTTGAAAAATCCTTGATATTTTAAAAAATTCACTCCAAGGTACGTGCCCATTGAGATGGTAATAATCTTGAATTTTAACTGTTAATTTTTTGCTCAAAATTTTCCAATGGATTAATTTTGAAAAGCATCATAGGCAAAAGCTCAAACTCCAATGCATTGAAAACCAATCATTTTTAAATTATGTATTTGATTTTTGACACAGAAACCACGGGATTGCCCAAAAATTACAACGCACCCATTTCAGATGTCGAAAATTGGCCTAGGTGCGTTCAGATTGCTTGGCAATTGCATGATGAATGGGGAAATCTGATCGAGAACAAGGATTTTCTAATCAAGCCAGAAGGATTCAATATTCCGTATGATTCTGAACGCATTCACGGAATCTGTACCGAACTAGCCGAAAAAGATGGTGTTCCGTTGACAGAAGCTTTGGCGGCTTTTAAAGAAGTTATTAAAAAATCAAAATTTGTTGTCGGTCACAATCTGTCCTTTGACCTTAATATTATGGGCTCCGAATTTTTTCGTCAGCAAGATCAGAATTTGCTTGGCGCGATGCCAGTTCTGGACTCATGCACTGAACTTACCGCAATATTATTGAAGCTACCGGGCGGACGCGGCGGCAGGTTCAAGTTGCCGACACTTTCGGAACTTCACGAACACCTTTTTCAATCTAAATTTATTGAAGCGCACAACGCCACGGCCGATGTGGAGGCGACTTCGCGATGTTTTCTCGAACTGATTCGCCGTGAGGAATATTCGATTGAATCATTGCGCCGCGACGCATTTTATATCGAGCAGTTCAAACAGAAAAATCCTGAACCTTTTCCGTTGATTGGGCTCAAGCACATAAATTTTAAGGAAGAAAGCGAAAAAATAAGGGACCTATTGCTCAAATCGAGCGTGATCATCAATCCGACAAAAGTCTCGCATAGCATTGCAGATGTTGATTTTG
>JBBSUW010000119.1:0-7637 GCA_038234025.1 Flavobacteriales bacterium | reverse complement strand
TGCTCAGACTGAGCCAAAACCTATTCTTTGTCACGGTGGGAATTATCTCTGTTGTTCCTGGCAAGCTGGATGCCAAATCTCCCCGATAGAATTGCTGGTCGTCAGCTGCGATTCCGCCATCTTGCATATCGGGTGTAAAAGTTACCGTTCCGGCGCCGTTGGAAACGCCGCTCACAAAAAATCCCTGCCCCATTGCGATCTTGCCAATTGGTCGGTTTGAATTGTTCGGGTAATGAACGGGATCGCCCGTGACAATGGCCGTGCCTATGCCGCCCACCATATTGTAGAGCACATAATCGTTTGCCGTATAGTTGAGCACCTGCGTCCCGTTGCCATAATTGGCCGCCGAAAGGCTCGTGATATGTGTCCAGAGCGCCATTGATCCGCCAATCGAGGCATTGTTGGGATGCGATAGAAAACTGTCGGCATCCAACGCTGATGGATATGGATTGCCAATGAGATTCTGGATTTTCAGGCCATTGCTGCATGGCTTGTAAAAATTGGGCGGCACGATTGGCGAAGTGGGCGATGGGTTCTGGTTTCCCGCAATCGGCATATATGGAATCCCGTTGATAGCGCGGGTTATAATGCCGCTATTGGGCATACCGGTAAACCGCACCCACCATTGTTGTGCTGGTGAAGTAACAGGAAAAGAGTTGGGCGCGCGCACGATATAGCCGCGACCGTCACTCTCCATAATCGTGGTTTCCGGAATATTCTGCCATGCGCCCGCGGCATAAACATTTGCATCTGTGCCTTGTGGTGCGCCGTTAGCGTTCCATCGGAAGTATTTGTCGAAAAGAGGTGTAGCATACATAAAACCATTTCCGCTATTATCATAAAAATTATTAATATTTGGATTACCAACAGGAACATCATAGTCGGTGATCAAATTAAATTGTTGTGCCGCAACGGGCGAACAAAAATATGTGTAGTCAAATTTGAGGATTGGCGCAGTCTTGAAAGTGATGTCCATCATCGGCATGGCAGCCTCGGTGTTTTTCTGTAATAATTGCGCGTTTTCTCCAATCGATATACGAGAATTCTCGCTTTTTTCACAATTGTTCCAAATAGTGAGTTTCGAATTTTCGACCATTGATAGAACAGCACCGTCCTTGACCACTAAATTGTAGGATTCAACATTTGCGGAAGTTGTAAGGTCTTTTAAAACCATCGCATCAGCATCTCTGTCCGGAATTCCTGTTGACCAAGAACTGCCATCCCAGATAGTTGTCCGTCTTTCTGAATTTTGGGCATTTATACCCCCGCCGAGCATTGAAAGCATGCACAGCGCAAAATAAATTTTTTGCATTGTTTTGTTTTTTAAATTGTTTGGAAAATAAAACAGGAAACTCCGCCCGCGTGCAGAGACGCCGCTTTAGGGTTGAACAAAAATGTCCAGCGAGTAGGTTAAGATTTTGAAAATAGGGCAACCGCGCAGAGCGGTTTAAAGTTTTACGACTTTTTTTCTGACCGTTTTGTCGTTGGCCGTAATCGAAAGAATAAATATTCCGCTAGGAAAACTTGACATATCAATGTTGAAGTTGCCATTATTGTTAAAGTCCACATTTGCATTCTGGTAGATGGTCTGCCCCGATATATTGGTGAGCAATATTGCGGCACTATTGTTCAACGCTACACTTTTGATGGTCAGCTCGGTCAGAACCGGATTTGGAAAAACCTTTATATTTTCTTCATTATTAAAATCTTGCACCGACAACATGCAATTTGTAGATATCGGCGCAAGTGTATTTCTATCTATGAAAGTGCCATCGCCGAGCTGGCCATAGTTGTTCCAGCCCCAAGTGTAGATTGTGCCGTCGGTAGTTAATGCAACCGAATGGAAATATCCAGCGCTGAAAGTTTGCCAGACTATACCTATTCCCTGCTGGACAGGCATGATTACATTATTTAGATTGCCAGTACCAAGTTGACCTTGAAAGTTTCCGCCCCACATCCATAGAGTGCTGTCACTTTTGATAGCTCCGCTTTGATTCTCAGTTCTCACTGTTGTCCAAGTATTTTCATTGCCTACTTGAGTTGGTACATTTATGTCTGCAGTAGACCCGTTTCCTAGATTACCTGCAATTCCCGAGCCCATAGCCCATAGTGTTCCGTCAACTTTTATCATCTTGCTGCTGCAGCATCCACCAACTTCAATCATAGACCAATCAGCAGAGCCGTTACCAGTCTGTGTCGGTATTGTAGTGTAACTGTTCACAGGGCCAATTGCCAAAGATCCACTCTTGTTGAGGCCCCAACCCCATAACGTGTAATTCGATTTCAATGCCAAAGTCTGGTTCGAGCTTTTACTTATAGCAATCCAATCACTATCTGTACCAATTTGAAATGGGATATAGTGCGATATGGTATCGCCTGTACCCAGATTTCCCAGTGAATTGTCGCCCCATCCCCATAATGTACCATTCGCTTTGATGGCATAACTGTTTTCAGCGATATATTGCCAATTATTGTCGATTCCTATTTGGGTCGGCTGACTATTAATTTGGCCTGGGCCAAAATCCCCGTTCCCATTTGCACCACCAAAATTGTCCCCCCAAGCCCAAAGCGTTCCATTGGTTTTCAATGCAAGGCAATTGTTGCTACCGGTGTTAATACTGCTCCAGTCGGTGTCAGTTCCAATTTTAACCGGAATATTCCTGTTTGTGGTCGTACCATCACCGAGTTGGCCTTTATCGTTAGCGCCCCACGCCCACAATGTTCCATCTGAACGTATGGCGAGGGTGTGTGCGTAACCAGCGGCAACCTTTGTCCAGCATTGAGAAAACCCGTTCAAGGAAATAATAAAAATCAAAAAAAGATAAAATTTTTTCATAGCGATGTATTTTTTGAATTTCAAAATAAAATTGAACTATTGAGAAGAACACAGCTAATTTATAACAATTTACAATACGGTGGGAAGAAGGTTATTAACAAAAATTTAAGGATTTGGTGTACCCCTCTAGTGTGCGATAGGTTTCGGAAATTAGTGCAAGCATGCACAGCGCAATATAAATTTTTCGCATTGTTTTGTTTTTTAAATTGTTTAGAAAATAAAGTAGAAAACACCGCCCGCGTTCAGAGCCGCCGCTTTAGGGTTGAACAAAGATGTCCAGCGCGTAGGAATAGATCACGGGAAGGCTTTTGACGTAAAAGGATTTAATATTTTACGATTTTTTTGCGTCCCTATTCACAGGCAAGATGTTAATTAATAGGATTTGCAAATTTGACTGTGCAGTAATTACTGCTTATATCGTAAAGTATTGTTTTTTAAAGTTTTCGGCGAAGGTTCAGATAATACTTGAAAAGCCTGGGAAACTTGCTGATGATTGTATATTTAGCTTTTTTTAATGCCAATCCTTTGTCGGAATTTTTGTTGATGATTTCCGAAAGTTTTAGCGCGGCAAAGGCATCGATATTATTTTTCTCTGAAAGCTTGTCGATCAGCACGAAGAAATCGTTGGTCGCCAGTGCTTTTTCTTGCAGGCATAGCCACTCATAGGCAACGCCAACCGACATGCTGGGATTGTTCCTGAAATTTTTCATCAACAACGAATAGAAATTTCCGGGAACGTGGAAACCGTACTGGTTTGGGTTCTCGCCCGAAAGTATCAGACCAAAAATCGTGCGCTGGCATTTGGTACAAACACTGCAATTTGCGCCTTCGCGAAATTCTGAGTAGCAAACCCGAAGATTTATTTTGTTGCCGGTTTTGTTGGCAAAATCTGCAATGTTCTGTATTTTCTCGGTTCGTCGCAAATGGAAACCATCGTGGACAACCTTTGCATTTGCCCATTTTACTTTTTCGTCGGTCTCCGATGTCGAGCCCCAACCAAAATTGACCTCAACCGTGTTTGAAGATGCAATGTACATATTTCGAATTCCCTTCAAATAGCTCAGCGGCGCGATCAATGTGAGCAAAGCCATGCCGTGCTGGATTTTTCCCCACCAACTGATGTCGACCAAAAGATCAACTTCGTAAGTGTAAAAAGTCCGAAGATTTGACGTTACGTAGCAAAGCCTTTCCTTATTGATGACCTTTTCTTCATCATTGAATTTCTTGAACTCGTTCGAACGTTTTGTATCAGAAATCTCGATGTCCGCCCCGAGCACAGAAACCAGATATGGATCTTTGTCCAGATTTCGCGTGAGTGATTCAAAAGAATCGAGTCCGCCACTGAAAAGCAAGGCAGAATTGTTTTCGGGAAATCTATTTTCCACAGATTTTTTTGCAACAAGTTTTCCGCTTTCGCTGATGTTCTTAAAATGCTTTCCAAATTCTGCGCGCAATTCCAAAAGAGAATTCTCGAAGGTCATGTCCACTTCATCCACCAGCACATCAAATCTTAAAAACCACGCGATCGGCATAAAGTTGGCCAAGAATGGAACGGTCAGAATACTATGGGGAACAATTGAAACATCTTCGCCATAGGTAATCGAAAAATTGTTATTAAGATTAAAATATTTAGCGAAAGCGGGCGCCACATCGTAGTCATAATTGATCGTTCTGCCGCCGTTTGAAAAAACAAGTTTGTTGAGTGTAACCATTTGTATTATCTTTTTTTCAGAAATGCCGGGATTGCATCGCTGAAAACTTTTATTTCACTTTTATTCATCCCAAACCTGAACATCAGCAGGCCAAAAACCGCGGTAAAGCAGATTATCTTTATCAAAAGGTTAAACCAATTGTTGCCGGGAATATAATCTATTGCAAAACCTATCGCCAAAATTACGATAAATGTCGGCAACAGCTTTGAGAGCAATTCCCTGAAAAACCTCGGGATGTCGAGGTTCATTTTCTTTTGGTAATAAAAATTCATGATGACCTGGCTCAAAATCCAACCTGCGGTCGAGCCAACAATCAGTCCGATGAGCCCGAAACGCCTTACCGAAAGTGCGCCAACAAAGGTTCCGAGCACGATCAAAGAAATGTAGACCATCGCCTTGAACGAGAATTTGCTCTGCGCCTCGAGCATTGAATTTGCAAAGGATTGAACGAGCGGCAAGGTGTACGAAAACATGATGATGACCGCGATGGTCCACGCATCTTGATAGGTATCGCCCACCCAAAGGTGCACGAATTGCCTTCCGTAAAGCAAAAAACCGCCAAGGATCATGAGCAATGTGATGAGTGAAAACCTGCCGATCCGAACCATCATATCGGTAAGTTCTTCGCGTGAAGCGTTCAGCACCGACATCTTGGTGGCGCGCGGCAGGAAAACGCCCGAGATCGCAGTTGAAAATGCACCATAATACGTGCCAAGCATAATGCCAACACCATAGATCGCGACGGCCGTGGTGCCGGAAACTATCCCCAGAATGATCTGACCGGCGCGCCATTGGAACTGTCCAACGATCGCGAAAATGAAGATCCAGATGGAATATGAAAAAATCTGCTTGATCAACGGGGTTTCAAACTTGTAGAGATGGAAACGCACCTTGAGTTTCTTGAGGACGTAAAATGCGCCAAAACCAATGACAAGAATGTTCATTATCGTGTCGAGGACAACGATGGAGACAGAATCTCCGCCCCAAAAAAGCACCGCCACGAGCAAGACGGACCGAATGAGGTATTTGACAATATTGAGCGCGCGCGGAAAAACAAACTTTTCATAAGCCGAACAGATCGCCGTGAAAGCGCCGCCGGGCAAAGTGATGGCAAGGTTGAAGATCAAGATCGTGAACATGATCTTGGCCTTCTCAAGTTCGATGGGCGTGAGTTTTTTGAACACAGAGTCGAGGTTGAAATATAGCCCGATGCCCAAAATTGCGATCACCACGGCGATCGCGGCATAAATGATCATTGTGGTGGCGAGGAAATTCTCTTCGCCGCGCTTGTCGTCCAAGGCTTGGTATTTGGCCACAAACCGCACGATGGTGTTGCTGAGCCCCAGATCCAGAACGCTGATGTAGGCAATGAGCGATCCGATCAAAGTATAAAGCCCATACTCTGAATTGCCAAGTTTGGTGATCATGTACGGCGTGATCAAAAGCCCGATACCATTGGTCAGGATTATGGTGACATACGAGAGCATTGCCCCGTTTTTGAGCTGGCTCATCTATTATATTTATGTGATATGACACAGCTCGTTATCTTTTTGATGTCATCATCACTCAGATCATAATAAAATGGCAGTCGCACCAAACAGTCACTATAATGATCGGACATTGGCAATTCAGCGCCGTAGTGCTTATCTGTATAGAACGGGCTTTTGTGCAAACTCAAATAGTGGAACACCGAATAAATCTGCTCCGCCTTGAGCTTGTTGATCAGTTCGGTGCGCTGTTCCATAGATTTGCAAACAAGGAAAAACATGTGGCCATTGTTGGTGGCAAAGTCTGAGACCATGGGCAACTCCACGCCATTTTCCTTGCCCCAATCTTTGAGGGCGTCATAATATTGGTTCCAAATGTGTTTTCGCTTGGACTGGATATTATCAAGTTCCTCAAGCTGCGCCCAAAGAAAGGCGCTTATGATTTCTGATGGAAGAAACGAGCTCCCCATATCGACCCAGCCATATTTGTCGACTTCTCCTCGAAAGAATGAAGACCTATTTGTGCCTTTTTCCCAAATAATCTCCGCTCGCTCGATAAATTGAGGATCATTGATGGCCAACATTCCACCCTCGCCCGAGATAATGTTCTTGGTTTCGTGAAAAGAGAAGGCCGCCAAATGTCCGATTGAACCAAGTGCTTTTCTGATGCCGTCCTTTCCGGTGTAAAAACTATCGATGGCCTGCGCTGCATCTTCCACAACAAACAGATTGTACTTGTTGGCAAGTTGCATGATCTTGTCCATATCACACGCAATTCCTGCATAGTGGACCGGAACGATTGCTTTCGTTTTGGGTGTGATCAGTGCTTCTATTTTGTCGGCGTCCATATTGGGATTGTCCTTGCCCGAATCTGCAAAAATGATATTGGCGCCACGCAGCACAAACGCGTTGGAAGTGCTCACAAAAGTATAAGATGGCATGATAACTTCATCGCCCGGCTCAATGTTGATGAGCAATGCGGCCATTTCTAACGCATCTGTACAAGATGTTGTAAGCAGGCATTTTTTGAAACCATATTTTTTCTCAAAAAAAACTTGGCAGAGCTGGGTGTATTTTCCGTTTCCCGAAATTTTTCCGGTACCAACAGCGTCGTAGATATAATGGGTTTCTTTTCCCGTGAGATGGGGTTTGTTGAATGGGATCATAAAAGTTTCAGGTATTGTTTTGTAGTTTTTAATCTCGTTTGATGAATCACTATAGACTAGACTGACAAACGTTATCCAATTTTTTTTAAATATTTATCTCTCGAGAATCTTTACTGATCTTTTTGGCTGTATTACCTAACATTACTGTATATTCATCAACATCGTTGAGAACATTTGCTGCGGCGCCAATGATTGCACCTTTTCCAATAGTTAGATTGCTACGCGTTGTACAATTCAATCCGAAAAAAGTTTGTTCTTCACATATACTGTTTCCACCAATTGCACAATGCGATGTTATCGTGATATGATCTTTGAAAATCGTGTGGTGTGAAAGAATATTATTTACAAATATCAAAATGTTGCTTCCAATTTTGCAAAAAGGCATAATTGTATTGTCTTCCATTATGAAAGTATTGTCGCCAACTTCAAGACCTGG
>JBBSUW010000118.1:0-7653 GCA_038234025.1 Flavobacteriales bacterium | reverse complement strand
GGTCCGCATCACTCGTATGGCGATCCCGCCGCGGTTTGCAACCAATATTTTCTTGATCATTTTATTCGAATTCAATTAGCAATTGTCCTTTTTCTACAGCGTCATCCTTGTTGACCAAAACAGATTTGATAACGCCATCTCGCGGCGATGCAAAACTGTTTTCCATCTTCATCGCGCCAAGCACAAGAAGGGTTTCGCCGGTTTTCACCTCGGCGCCAACTTCCACGTTTATTTCGAGAATAAGTCCCGGCATCGGCGCTTTTATGACATTGACAAGTTGCGCGGAATTCGTCTCGAAACCCATTTTTTTAACGAGTTGGTCGAGCTCATTCTGAATCGCGACGTCAAAGTTTTTACCGTTGATCTCGACCGTGTATTTTCGATGGTTGAAGTCCGAGTCCACGACTTTGGCCTTTATGTTTCGGTGGTTTTCGATGATGTGAAATTCGGTGGCGCTTGAAGTTGAAGCGTCAAATTCCGCGATTTCAGATTCATCAAAGTCAAATTCGTATAAATCGTTGACCTTAATATGATATTTCATTCAAGATTGTTTTGGATGCTAAATGTATTGATAAATGGCGGTTTTTGGAAATGCAAAGCCATCAAAATTTCAAATCATTACAAAACCAGCAATCCAAAATCGCGAAGTTTTTTGACAGGTCGGCTTTGCCAAAACAATTCGAAGTGTTCAAAGTTTTCTTCGAAATCAAGTTTAAGTTTTTGGAAAGTAAAAGTCTGCTGCTGATTTGCAGAAACTTTTGTCAAAATATTCACAAGCCATTCGCTTTCTGGTCGACTGAATTCGATATCAAGCATATCACTTTTGCTGTGAAAAGTCATTTCGACCATTTCAAACGATTGCCCTTTTTTGGTTTTTGTAAAATGTTTTACGATTGGTTTTGTGCCAATGTAAATCACTTTTGAAGATGGTTTTGCTTCGGAATCTGAATTGTTTTCCAAGGCATTGGCAATAAAATCGTAAGGAATTGTTGTTCGCGGAATTTTAAATTCGAACCAATCTTGCAATGGAAAATCAAAACAAACTCCGTGCATAAAATTAAACAGTGATTTTTTCAAACCGAAACCAAACTTTCCGTGGTCGATGCCGGTTTTGTCGGTGTAAACCAAATCGTTGTTTGCAAAACTTCCGACAATATCACTATCGCGAACCACGCTGAATTTCTCTGGTTCAAGTCCAACCGGAGCGTGCGCGGTCATTGCAAATTGGTGCCAAAATCCAGATTGCAGCACGCCAAGTTCAAACATTTGGCGCACCATTTCAAGACTGTCAACCGTTTCCTGAACAGTTTGCGTTGGATAACCAAACATTAAATAGGCGTGAACCATAATGCCGCTTTCGGTGAAATTCTGATTCACTTTTGCAACTTGTTCCACGGTCACGCCTTTGTCGATAAGTTTTAAAAGTCTATCGGAAGCAACTTCTAGACCGCCAGAAACAGCGACACAGCCAGATTCGGAGAGCAAACGGCAAAGGTCTTTGGTGAAACTTTTTTCAAAACGAATATTCGTCCACCAAGTGATCGAGATTTTTCTGCGTAGAATTTCAATTGCAAAAGCACGCATCAAAGCAGGCGGCGCGGCTTCATCAACAAAATGAAATCCTGTTTGACCTGTTTGAATTATCAACTCTTGAACTCTATCAGCGAGAATATTTGCCGCAACAGGCTCGTAAATCTTTATATAATCGAGCGAAATATCACAGAAAGTGCATTTTCCCCAATAGCAACCGTGCGCCATAGTGAGCTTGTTCCAGCGGCCGTCAGACCACATTCTGTGCATCGGATTTGCGATTTCGATGACCGAAATATATTCGTTGAGCAGCAAATCTGAATAATCGGGCGTGCCGATTGCATTTTGTTTAAAATCTGCGGTTTCGGAATTGTTGCAATAAACAACCAGATTATTTATTGAAGTAAAAGTTCGTTTTAGATTTTCAATTTCGCGTTTGCCCTGAAGATGTTCGATGAGATTTAGAATCGGCGCTTCGCCATCGTCAAGAGTTATAAAATCAAAGAAGTCAAAAACCCGATTGTCTGAAAGCGAACGCAATTCTGTGTTTGGGAAACCGCCGCCCATTGAGATTTTTACATTTGGAAAATTCTGTTTTACAAATTGAGCCGAACGAAAAGCAGCGTAAAGGTTTCCCGGAAACGGCACTGAAACCAGCAATAAATCTATATTTTGTTCAGTGACTAATTTCTCAAGTCTTTTGAAAAGCAAACCGTCGATGAATGTTGGCGGTTGCTGAAGCGCATTGTAAAGTTCGTCAAAACTGTTGGCGCTTCGGCCCAATTTTTCGGCATATCGGCTAAAGCCGAAATTTTCATCCACACAATTTGTGATAAAATCCGCCAAGTCTTCGAGATATAATGTCGCCAAATGTCGCGCCTTGTCTTGGATTCCCATATTTCCAAAAGCGAGTTCGAGGTCATCGATTTGTTGGAAACGTTGGCCTTCGGGCAAAAAAGTGCGTTGCGAAATACTGACGGCAAGTGTTGGGTTTTTGTGCAGCAAAAAAGCGATTACAACTTCGATTCTTTCGATGTAACTATCTTTAAGAGAAAGCATTCGCTCGAAGTTTGAAAGATTTTCTGACTGTGATTTTTCGGCAATCTCAAAGATATCTGTAAGTCCTTGTTTGGAAAAAATATCGAGAATAACTTCAATACCAAGGTCGGCCTGAAAACTCTCGATGTCAATGGTGTTGAGAAAACCCTTGATGTAGGCCGTCGCCGGATATGGCGTGTTGAGTTGCGTGAAAGGCGGCGTGATCAGGACAATTTTCACGAATTTTTTTTTTGCAAAAGTAGCCATTATGGAAATGGGAATTTTCGCGACGGCGATGCATTGCCAACCATTTGTTAAACCAAAAAGTGCCGCGAATATTTTAGTATTTTTACGTCATTCACAAAATCAGACAATGATTCAAGCCGTTCCGTACGCCAATTCGCATTTTTTCAGTTCGCTCATACAAGAATATTTGAAGGAAAATCCCAAGCTGAAAGGTTTGTACAATCGCTTTCCGAAGCTTGAAAATTTTGAAGCGCAGATTGATGAAAAAATGAAAAATTATCCAGAGGAAAATCGGACGATTTTGGTTAATGCTTTAAAAAATCAATATCAGAATATTTCTGCAAGTGATTCAACTTTAAATAATATTGAATCTTTAAAAGATACCGAAGCCTTCACAATCACGACCGGCCATCAGCTCAATCTTTTCACGGGTCCGCTTTATTTTCTTTATAAAATTATTTCGACAATAAATCTTTGCAAACAATTAAAAGAAAAATATCCAAAGCAGAATTTTGTGCCAATTTATTGGATGGCGACCGAAGATCACGATTTTGAAGAGATAAATCATTTTAATTTTAACGGTGAGAAAGTAGAATGGATACGTGGAACTACTGGAATGGTTGGCGAGATTTCCACCAATGGCATTGAAAATGCTCTTGAAAACTTTCAAAAACTTCTTGGCGAAAGCGACAATGCAAATGCGCTTACAGGATTGTTTAAAAAATCATATTTAGAACACAAAAATCTGACGGAAGCGACAAGATTTTTGGCCAATGAAATCTTTGGAGACCACGGTTTGGTTATTCTCGATGGCGATGACAGAGAATTGAAACGATTGTTGACGCCCGTTAACGAGCGCGAACTCTTTGAGAATCTCGGTTTTAAAACCGTGAATGAAACTGTAAAGAAACTTGAGGATTTTCACGTGCAGGTAAATCCGAGGGAAATCAATCTTTTCTATTTGGATAAAAACATTCGAGAACGTATTGTTTTTGAAAATTCAAGATATATAATTTACAACACAGAGCTTTCATTCTCAGAAGATGAAATGCGAGAATTGGTAAAAAACTCGCCAGAAAGATTCAGTCCCAATGTAATTGTCCGACCGATTTATCAAGAAATCATTTTGCCAAACCTTTGCTACATTGGCGGCGGTGGCGAGATTGCGTATTGGTTGGAACTTAAATCATTTTTTGATGCAAATAAAATCACTTTTCCGATTTTGCTAATGCGAAACGCTGTTTTGTTGATGACAGAAAAGCAGTTCAACAAACTTGAAAGTCTTAATCTGGAAATCGACAATCTGTTTTTGCCGACTGAAGATTTGATGTCAACAATCACCACAGATATTTCCGAATTGCAAATGGATTTTTCGCAACAGAAAAAGTTCTTGCGCGAGCACTTTCAAAATATGTACAAGGTTGCCGAAAAAACGGACAAATCTTTTATCGGCGCGGTAAAAGCACAAGAAAAAAAGCAACTTCATGGTTTGGAAAATCTCGAAAAGCGTTTGCGAAAATCAGAAAAAAGAAAACATTCAGCGTTTTTGGAACGTGCCGAGAGACTACAACAGGAATTGTTCCCCAAAGGTTCGCTGCAGGAGCGGAAATCAAACTTTTCGGAGATTGCCGTTGATTATGGAATGAAATTTATCAAAGAGCTTTATAAAATCGATCCACTGGTTCCAGAATTCTCGATTTTCGTGCTTTCAAACACTAAAATCTAAAAACTTTTCAACACGAAAACGTTTGCGAAAGTTAATTTTCCGACCGTTTGTACTTACAGTTGAAAAAAATAGTTAATTTAGTTGTGGATTATTAACAATCAAGAAATCAAATTATTATGACTAAAAAACTACAATTAGCAATTCTGTTTGCATTTATGGGCGTATTTGCCCAAGCACAAACCATCTCAATCGTCGGAACGGGCGTTAACGGGTGGCCACCAGATCAAACCGGTCCGGAAATTACATTGGACACGACAGATAATATTGTTTACATGATTACAGGCCTTGTATTAAGTACGGGCGAAGTGAAATTCCGTCAAGATATGATGTGGACTACCAATTGGGGAACAAATAGTTTTCCGACAGGAATCGGAACCCAGGACGGAATGAACATTCCAACAATCGCAGGAACTTATGATGTTACCTTTAACAGAAGCACTGGCGCATACAGCTTCGTCCAAGGTTTGGCGACAAAATCTTTTGACAAAACATTATTCACTGTTTATCCAAATCCATCCAATAACGTTTGGAACATCAGCGCAAAGTCGACAATCGACAAAATTTCGGTGGTGGATGTTTCTGGAAAACATATTTTTGTTTTAAATCCAGGCGCTGAAACAGCAATCATAAACGGTGAAAATCTTTCTGCAGGCATTTATTTCGCCACTGTTCGCAGCGGAAAATCAACACAAACAATCAAGTTGGTAAGAAAGTAATTCAAAGTTTTTACTTTCAAAATCCCTCTTGGTTGCGAGGGATTTTTTTTGCCCTATATCGCATCTCAAAGGCAATTATACACTACTTTTGCGCCACATTAAAAAAATATAAAATGGCCACGAACAGAACTTTTACAATGATCAAGCCCGATGCGGTCGAAAATGGACATATCGGCGGAATCCTTAATATGATAGCAGACAGCGGTTTCAAGATTGTTGCCTTGAAGCTTACGCAAATGTCCGATTTGGACGCAAAAGCATTCTACGCGGTTCACTCGGCGCGTCCGTTTTATGGCGAGCTTGTTGAATTTATGTCGCGAGGGCCAATTGTTTCCGCGATTCTTGAAAAAGACAACGCCGTTGAATCTTTCAGAAATTTGATCGGTGCCACAAATCCAGACGACGCTAAAGAAGGAACAATTCGTAAAAAATATGCAAAATCGATTGGCGAGAACGCCGTACACGGTTCTGACAGCAATGAAAATGCAGCAATTGAGGGCGCGTTTCATTTTGCGGGTCGCGAAATCTTCTAGGCTTGGTCCACTAAATAAAGAATCCGCTGCAAGGCGGATTTTTTTTTTGGAATATGGCTGGCTTTTCGCAAAAGCGGTCTTTCGCAAAATAGTTTTGCCTTTGTTTTTCTCCATTTTCCATGAAAGTCTGACAAGAAATACCGCCAGCACCAAGGATTGAATCAATTTTAATTATTTTTGCGCCATTGCGATCATAAGCTTGATCGCTGTGCCAAACTAGAAATCGCGATGCTTTTCAACTCGGTCAATTTCATGATATTCCTTCCAATAGTATTTGTGCTCTATTGGTTCGCGACGCGTGGAAACTTGAAATGGCAGAATGTTCTGCTGCTTGTGGCAAGTTATTTTTTTTACGCGTGCTGGGATTGGCGGTTTCTTTTTCTGCTTGTATTTTCGACAGTCCTCGATTATTCCACAGGGATAAAAATGCATGATGCCAAATCGACATCGATGAAAAAATCCTGGTTTTGGCTCAGTGTTATCATTAATCTAGGCTTTCTTGGAATTTTCAAATACTACAATTTCTTTGCAGAATCATTGGCAGAATCACTCTCGCTTGTTGGTGTCCAAGCAAATTTCTTTACACTCCAGGTCATTCTGCCCGTCGGGATTTCTTTCTATACTTTTCACGGTCTATCATATGTAATCGATATTTATAAAGAAAAAATCAATCCCGAGCGAAATTTCATAGATTATTCAGTGTTCGTAAGCTTTTTCCCACTTCTCGTTGCAGGACCTATTGAAAGGGCGACGCACCTTTTACCTCAGATCCAGCGCAAGCGCGATTTTGAACACCATCGCGCTGTGGACGGACTCAAACAGATTTTATGGGGTCTTTTCAAAAAAGTGGTTATTGCTGACAATTGCGCCGAGTACGTAAATATGGTTTTCAACAATAGCGCTGATTATAGTGGAAGCACTCATTTTGTGGCGGCCATATTCTTTGCGTTCCAGATCTATGGCGACTTTTCAGGATATTCCGACATCGCGCTGGGAACGGCAAGATTGTTCGGCATAGAGCTTCTGCGTAACTTTTCATATCCATATTTCTCGCGTGACATTGCTGAGTTCTGGCGCCGCTGGCACATTTCGCTTTCAACATGGTTTCGCGATTATCTCTACATTCCCTTGGGCGGAAGCAAGGGCGGCAACTGGATGAGGATACGCAACACGTTCATTATCTTCTTGGTCAGCGGTTTTTGGCACGGCGCGAATTGGACATTTATTATGTGGGGATTTTTGAATGCTCTTTTCATCTTGCCGTCCATTATTTTCAAATCCAACCGCAATAATCTGGACATTGTTGCCGAAGGAAAGAAATTTCCAACACTTGGCGAGCTTGGCAAAATCTTGCTCACTTTTACGCTCACCACCTTCGCGTGGATTTTCTTTAGATCGGACACCATTAGTGGCGCGTTCAGTTTCATTGGCGAAATATTTTCTCCTACGTTTTTCAGCAAACCGCAGTATGTCACCAACACCACGGTTTGGTTCATTGTTATATTTTTGATAGTTGAATGGATCGGCCGCGAACAGCAATATGCAATTGCCACAACAGGAATTCGCTGGCCAAAAGCTGCCAGATGGGCGATTTATTACTTAATATTGATCGTCATTTTTGTTTACGGAGGTTCAAACCAGGAATTTATATACTTTCAGTTTTGAAACAGCAATTTCGGCTTTTTTTTGATTATGTGAATACGAAAAAATAAAAGATATATAACTCGAGCCTTTAGTTTTATTATTACAACCCGTTGTGCGGTTTAATTTGCCAGTGCATGCTTTAAATTGTTCAATTTTTTGTTGCTCATAAAATTTATGTACTGCATCGTCGCCACCCCGGCGATTTTGGTGCAGATCCGCG
>JBBSUW010000117.1:0-7874 GCA_038234025.1 Flavobacteriales bacterium | reverse complement strand
TTTTCCTTTTGTAAAATAAAAATCCAAGCGACCAAGATTAAGGCCATAGCAACCTACCTGATTGATGATGGTGTCAACTCCCGCGGCATTTTTCACTACGGTTGGTCTATCCAAAAATGTGTGCGTGTGGCCGCCGATAATAAGGTCGATATCCTTTGTTTTTGAAGCAAGCACAAGATCTGAGACTTTGTCCAAATCATTCGGATATTGATACCCAAGATGAGAAAGACAAATGATCAAATCGCAGTTTTCGCGCTTCAGCTCGTCAACAGTATGCTGCGTGATCGCAATGGGGTCGAGGTAAACGGTTTCTTTGTAGTTCTTTTTATCGACAAGTCCGGCAAGCTCCACGCCCAAACCAAATATCCCGATTTTTAGACCGGCTTTTTTAAGGATTTTGTACGGTTTGACAATCCCGTCGAGAATGGTTTTTGAAAAATCATAATTGGCAGAAACAAAGTCGAATTTCGCATGGGGCAATTGTTTGTAGAACCCTTCGATCCCATTGTCAAAATCGTGGTTGCCCATTGTCGCAAGGTCGTAGCCCATCATTGTCATCAACTTGAACTCGAGCTCACCACCGTAATAATTATAATAAGGCGTTCCCTGAAAAACATCGCCCGCATCGAGAAGGAGCACGTTCGGATTTTCTTTTCTGATGCCTTCGATCAAGGTAGCGCGTCGGGCAACGCCGCCCATGTTTGGATTTTTTGGATGCGTTGGCGGAAAAGGTTCGATGTAACTATGAACATCATTGGTGTGCAAAATCGTCAGGTGCGTGCTTCGTGCATAATCAAAACTGCTGAGCGAAAGACCAAGCCCGACCAATGAAGTGGCTGCTGCCGTGCCTTTGATGAATTCTCTCCGCTTCATTTTTTCAGAATTAAATTATTGTTGCTCAACCTTAATACGACCATCTATAGCCGAAGTTATTTCTGTGTGTTCCTTAAAATAATCGATAAGCATGTTTCGAAGCTTGTATTCAATGTCGAAAACTTTGGTCGCTTTCGCGAAAAAATTCATATTGTCGCCACCTTTTTCAAGATAGTCAGATGTCACCACATCATAGTTTCGATCTAAATCGAGTGGTTTGCCACCAATCGTTATATCGACTGGACTTCCGCTTTTATCTATCTTAAAGGACATTCCCGAAATGGGGTGCGCTTTTTTGTCGTTGATGACAAATTCCGCTATTTCCCTGATTCCTTTGCCCGAAAGGGTCACGATGACCGCCGAGTTTTCAAAAGGCATCACTTCGTAGGCATTTCGCGCCGTTACTTTACCTTTCCCGATCACCGAACGGATTCCACCATAGTTCAAAAGACAGATTTCCGCGGACTTCATATTCTTCAAGAGCAACACTTCATTTGCTTTTTGCAAGGTGACATCGGCCATAAAATTGCCCATCGTGCTTTGCATCTCCACCACTTTTTTATCAAGATCAACGGGCGCATAACTCAATTTTTGATCCAAATCATTGTCGATGTGATTGCGGTAAGGCGCTATGAAATCATCAATTGTCTTGTCTGCGGCCAGTTGTGGCGTAATGTGGATTTCCTTTCCTTTTATTCGGGAAACGTACTGTTTTTGAGAACTGCACCCAACTTGCAAAGACAATGTTAAGATTAAAACAAAAAGTTTTATAGCAAAGAGAGAGTTATTTAGTTTTACCGGCGCCACTTGCAGCTTAATTATTTGGATTGTGTAATTCGGTAAAATTACTATGTTTTTAAACTTTTGGAAGAATCTTTTCACACAAAATATCGTTAAGAAATCTTTATCTAACGTAGCTCCGCCCACGAACAATGGCAAGATAGAGGAAGTTGGGATTTTGATAGACGATACCGCATTTTCGCAAATGGAAAATCTTGTGGCGGCATTGGTACAAAAAGGAATCGAGCAGAAAAACATCCGCGTCCTGGTTTATAAAAACAGCATTGGCAAAAAGGAATTTTTCGATTTTCCGGTTTTCACCGATAGCGATTTGAGCTGGACGGCAACTTTTTCCAAATCTGAGGTAAAGTCCTTTATCTCCAAAAATTTTGACCTGCTCATCAATTATTACGACAGCCCAAAACCAGCGCTTTTGGTGGTTTCCAATCAGTCGAAGGCAATTTTCAAAGCGGGATTTGCCAACGCCGAAAAAATAATCAATCACTTTATGGTCGATACTCCTTTAGAAAATTATACCATCTTTGTGGACGAGCTCTTTAAATATCTAAAAATCCTCAACAAAATATAATGAAATCATTAATAGGAACAGGAGTTGCGCTGGTCACACCATTCAAAGAGGATTTATCTATTGATACCCATGCGCTAGGCAAAATCGTGAACTACCAAGTTGACAACGGCATTGATTATCTCGTTGTTCTTGGTACTACGGCCGAATCTGTCACGCTGAGCAAACAAGAAAAACAACTGGTTATAGATACAATCGTAAACGCCAACAACAATAGGCTTCCATTGGTGATAGGAATCGGCGGAAACAATACTCAAGCTGTTGTTGAAGAACTTGCAACCGGGGATTTATCAAGCTTTGATGCGGTGCTTTCCGTTTCTCCTTATTATAACAAGCCAACGCAGGAAGGAATTTATCAGCACTTCCGGGCAGTTTCGGAAGCTTCGCCGTTGCCGTTGATTTTGTACAATGTGCCAGGTCGAACTGCTTCAAATATGTTGCCATCGACCGTCCTGCGATTGGCAAGAGATTTCAAGAATATTGTTGCGATCAAGGAAGCGGCCGGAGATATTGTGCAAGCCATGAAAATAATCCAGCACAAGCCGAAAGATTTTCTGGTCATTTCGGGCGATGATATGATCACCCTTCCAATGATTTTGGCGGGCGGAAGCGGTGTTATCTCCGTTATTGGCGAAGGTTTTCCGGCTCATTTTTCCACAATGGTAAAATTGGGTCTTGAGGGAAAAGCTGATGAAGCCTTCAAACTTCATTATGAAATCGCCGACAGCATCGACCAGATTTTCGAACAGGGAAATCCGGCCGGAATCAAGGAAGTTTTTCACCATTTTGGACTCTGTCACAATTATGTGCGGCTTCCACTGGTAAATGTTGACGATGCGCTTTCGCAAAAACTCAATATTTCGTCGGCTGCACTTTCACGAAAAAGCAATTTGGCGAAAGCACTATAAAAAAACCTTTCGCGATCCACAAATAAACACTAATTTTGCGTGGTTTTTTTAGCGGCCAGAATTCCCGATTTCAACCTAAAAGATCAACCAATTTATGAACAGATTTTTGACATTTCTCGCCGCTTCTATGCTTTTTGTCGGCTGCAGCCAATATCAAAAGGCGATTAAAAGTGAGGATCCAGAGGTGAAACTTGCTGCTGCGACCATTCAGTATGGCAAGGGAAAATATGCCAAGGCAATCAAGTTGTTCGAGCAGATCGCGCCGGCCTATCGTGGCAAGGCTTCGGCCGAGGATATGTTCTATATGTATGCACAATCCCAGTACCAGCTCGAGCATTATAATCTTTCAGGCTACCAGTTCGAGGGTTTTGCCGCAGGTTATCCACGAAGCTCGCGTGCTGAGGAAGCCTCATTCTTGAGTGCAAAAAGCTATGCGCAGCTTTCGCCGAGGTACAGCCTTGATCAAACCGATACTTACAAGGCGGTGAACAAATTGCAGGCTTTTATCGACGCCAACCCTAACAGCGGTTATATGGTCGAGGCCAACGCAACACTAAAAATTCTTACCGAAAAACTCGAGAAAAAAGCTTTTGAAATCGCCAAAGGTTACAACACCACATCAGACTTTAAATCCGCGATTGTCTCGCTCGATAATTTTATCTCAGATTATCCAGGCACAAAATACAAGGAGGAAGCATTGTTCCTTCGATTGGATTCGGCGTACAAACTTGCGATCAACAGCGTGAGTTCCAAAATGGTAGAGCGTTTGCTCGTCGCGAGAACATCATATTCAACATTGATGAAATTCAATGATGCGTCAACGTTCAAGCCAAAAGCAGATGCAATGCTGATTGTTATAGACAGAGATTTACAGAAATACACAAATCAATAAAACCTTATGGATCTTAAGAAAACGAACGCACCGGTAAACACGATTACCTACAACAAAACGAATATTGAGCAACCCACTGGCAATATTTACGAAGCCATAACCATTATGGCCAAGCGCGCAAATCAAATAAACTCAGAGATCAAAAAAGAGCTTACAGAAAAGCTCGAGGAGTTTGCCACCTACAACGACAGTTTGGAAGAGGTTTTTGAGAACAAAGAGCAAATCGAGGTTTCAAAGTTTTATGAAAAACTTCCAAAGCCACATGCGCTTGCGGTTCAGGAATGGCTTGAGTCAAAAATTTACTTTCGCGACACGAACGACACTAATAAGTAGGCCAAATGTCAGTTTTAAGCGGTAAAAAGGTCTTGCTCGGAATTTCTGGAGGCATTGCCGGTTACAAGTCTGCATTTTTGGTGCGGCTTCTCATAAAAGCCGGAGCAGAGGTCCAGGTTGTTATGACCACCGCCGCGCGCGATTTTGTAACACCGCTCACGCTCGCCACGCTTTCAAAACGTGCAGTTTATTCAGATTTTTTTGATGCCGATGATCCAACCGGCGTGTGGAACAATCACGTTGACATCGGTCTTTGGTCGGATGTTTTTATCATAGCTCCTGCCACCGCCAGCACGATTTCCAAACTAGCGCTCGGCAACAGCGACAATTTTCTCACAGCAGTTTACCTTTCGGCAAAATGTCCCGTTTTTGTCGCGCCCGCAATGGATCTTGATATGTACGCTCACGGTTCGACGAAAGAAAATCTTGCAATTCTGAAGAAATTCGGCAACACGATAATTCCCGCGGAATCTGGCGAACTCGCGAGTGGACTTTCTGGTGAGGGCAGAATGGCGGAACCTGAAACCATTATCAGAACGACCGAAGAATATTTCGAAAAATCTTTGCCGCTAAGGCACAAAAAAATACTCATCACTGCTGGCCCAACTTATGAATCTATCGATCCTGTCCGTTTTTTGGGCAACCGTTCTTCCGGGAAAATGGGATACGATATTGCCGCCGAAGCATTGGCATTGGGCGCAAATGTTTTTTTGGTTTCCGGCCCGACGCATTTCCATCTGATGCACGAGAATTTAAAGCTGGTTCGGGTAGAATCTTGTCGCGAAATGTACAAGGCCTCTATTGAATATTTTGATGGCTGCGACGTTGCAATTTCGGCAGCGGCGGTTGCTGATTTTCGTCCCAAAATTTTTTCGGCACAGAAAATAAAAAAAAATTCTGCGGAAGTTCCCATAATAGAACTTGAGCAGACCGAGGATATACTGGCTGAGCTGGGAAGGAGAAAATCGCACCAGTTCTTGATTGGTTTCGCGCTCGAGACAGAAAATGAAATCGAGAACGCACAGCTGAAAATCCAGAAAAAAAACCTAGATTTGATTGTTCTCAATTCGCTCAACGATGTAGGCGCGGGATTTGGGACGGCCACCAATAAAATAACTTTTATTGATAATAAAGGAGCAGTTGAGTCGTTGCCGCTCAAGAGCAAGCCCGAAGTTGCCAAGGATATTTTGAACAAGATAAAAACACATTTTGATGCGTAGAATTCTGATTGCATTGTTCACTGTTGCCACCACGTTCGCCAATGCGCAAGAACTCAATTGCAGCGTGACGGTTTCTTCTGATAAGATCACGGTCACCAACAAGCAGGTATTCAAGACCCTTGAGCAGGCGCTGACAGATTATCTCAACAAGAGCGACTGGACTGGACAAGGTTATCTGCCGAGCGAAAAAATAAATTGCTCGATGTTCATAAACATAACCGAAGCAGCCGGAAGCACTTATAAAGGAAGTATTCAAGTTCAATCATCTCGCCCTGTATTTAACTCGACCTACGGTTCTCCCGTTTTCAATTTCAACGACAAGGATTTTACCTTTGACTACTCCGAGTTCCAGCGATTGAGTTTTAATCCGGTCGCATACGAGTCAAATCTGATTTCGGTCGTGACCTTCTACGCGTTCATGATCATTGCCATCGATGCCGACACATTTGCCCCGAATGGCGGATCGCCTTACTTTGACACCGCATTAGCTGTAGCCAACACTGCACAAACAGGTGGACAAAAGGGTTGGCAACAGGGCGAGAGCGGAAATCAGAACAGGTATTTTTTGATCAACGACATACTTTCTCCAACTTATGCCGCCTTTCGGGATGCGATGTACCAATACCATTTCAACGGTATGGATCTGATGTACAAGGACCCAAAGTCTGCCAAAGAGCAGATAAAATTGGCCATTGCAACAATGAAGCAAGTTCATTCCGTAAGACCGAACGCTTTTTTGACGCGCGTTTTCTTTGATGCAAAGGCCGATGAGATCGTATCGATTTTTTCTGGCGGACCAAGTATCGAGATTACTGATCTCATTGAAAATCTCAACAGGGTTTCGCCCTTGAACTCCACCAAATGGTCGGCTATCAAATTTTAATCATATAATATTGTAGCGCGAAACAAAATGATCACCTCGCTTTCCATTGAAAATTACGCGCTCATCGAAAAACTTTCGATTGATTTTTCAAAAGGTTTTTCAACAATCACTGGCGAGACCGGCGCCGGAAAATCCATACTTTTGGGTGCTTTGGCTTTGGTTTTGGGCAAACGCGCCGATCTTTCGAGCCTCAAGAACAAAGATGCTAAATGCATTGTTGAAGCTACTTTTGACATAAACAATTACGGTCTTCAAAAGTTTTTTAAATCCAACGACCTCGATTTTGAATGTAGCACGATACTTCGCCGCGAAATTCTTCCAAGCGGAAAGTCAAGGGCATTCGTCAATGACTCGCCGGTGAATCTTCAACTGATGCAGCAACTTGGCGATTATTTGATAGATGTTCATTCACAGCACCAAACGCAAGAACTCTCCGAAGCAAATTATCAAATGTTGATCGTAGATTCGCTTGCCGGAGCGCTTTCTGATGTTGAAAAATATCGCGGCGAGCTGAAGATTTTTAAAAAGTTTCAGGACGAACTGGATTTTTCCAAATCCGAACTTGCCAGTCTTCAGCGTGAAAAGGATTATGACCATTTCAATCTCGAAGAACTTCTTGCCGCCAAATTGGCAATCGATATTCAGGAAAATCTTGAATCGGAACTTGCTATACTGTCCAACAGCGAGACAATCGAAGAACAGCTTTCAAAAGCAAACCTTATTTTACAGGACGAAAATCGTGGATTATTGAACGAGATGGTCGAGCTTCGAAATATTTTGCAGAAGCTATCAAGCTATTCTGACAATTTTCTGAATCTTTCTGAAAGATTGAACAGCACGTCGATCGAACTAAAGGACATATCGACCGAAATACAGGATGCCGCATCAACAATATTTCATGACCCCGAAAACCTTGAGCTTCTCAACAACCGGCTTTCGACCGTTCTGAACCTTCAGAAGAAACATAATGTGAGGTCGATGGAAGAGCTTTTGGAAGTGCAATTGAAGTTGGACAACAAGGCATTTTCGCTTAGCGATCTGGAAAGCAAAGTTGAAGACCTCAAAAACAATTTGGTCACAGCCGAAAAACAATTGACAGAAACCGCTTCATTGCTTTCTAAGAAAAGAAAGGTTGCGCTTCCGCGAATGAAGTTGCAGCTTGAGGAAAAATTCAAATTATTGGGAATGCCAGAAGCGCAGACCAAACTCTCTCTATTCAACGCAAGCGATTTCCTTCTAAACGGTTCGGATATTTTGGAATTCCAATTATCGGCGAACAAAGGGTCGGATTTCGGACAATTGAAAAAAGTGGCATCGGGTGGCGAAATGTCGCGAATCATGCTTGCGTTCAAATCGATTTTGGCAAAATACAACCAACTTCCAACCATTATTTTTGACG
>JBBSUW010000116.1:0-7903 GCA_038234025.1 Flavobacteriales bacterium | reverse complement strand
CCGTAAGCACCAATGTTCTGAATCGGGGTTGTCCCAACATTTCCCGGAATCAGTGACAGGTTTTCGAGTCCGCCGAAATCATTTTCGATCGCGAACATCACAAAGTCGTGCCAGTTTTCGCCCGCCATCGCCTTTACCTCAACAAAATCGGCGTTGCGCATGTTGATTTCGATGCCTTTTAAATCGATAAAAAGTACGGGTTCTTTCACATTTTGCGTAAGCAGCATATTGCTTCCGCCGCTCAATATAAAGAGTGGGCTTTTTCCAAATTGTTTCAGCGCATCAGACAATTGATCGATATTTTGAATGTGAACGAAGGTTTCTGCGTAAACATCAAATCCAAAAGTATTGTATTTCTTGAGCGGATGATCGTGCAATATTTCCATTAATGTTCGGCATTTAATCCGCGCGCCAAAAAGTCGCAGAGCGGTTTTAGGATAATGATTTTCTCTGCGGTTTTCTGTACAAAATCCTTTGAAGTAATATCGTCGTTGCTCAGATTGTGAGATGCCGTAAAACTTTTGAGTTTCAAGAAATGAATCGCTTCGTGGTCTTTGTCATAATCTTTTGGCGCATTCTTCAATGCGTTTTCCTGATCGAGATTGCCGTATATTTTTTTGAATTTCTTGTCAGAAACAATTTTCTCAAGATCATCGTGGAAGAACGCGATTTCCTTTCGAATCTTTTTCAGATCGTCCGCTTCCGGGGAGTAAAGTCCGCCCGCGACAAAACTTTTTTCGTCCATAATATGAACATAATATCCAGGCGAATTTTTCGCAGGAAACTTTGGGAACCAAATCCCCATATGGTTTTTGTACGGCATTTTGTTCTTGGAAAACCTGATGTCGCGGTTGACACGGAAGGTGCAGTTTTTCACTTCCAACAGTTCAAGGTCGGAATCGATCGGTTTCAGAATATCCAAAAACTGCTGGATGAGCTGATGGTATTCGGTTTTGTACTTGTCGTAACGCTGTTTGTTCGCAATGAACCATTCGCGATTGTTGTTCGCCGAAAGGTCGTTGAGGAATTTAAAAGAGGTTTTTGACAGCATTATTTTCCTTCGATTTTTGCCGCTGATTCAATCATATATTTATCATAACCGCCATCGAGTTCATAGATTGTCGTGAAACCTTTTTGCTCTAAAGCTTGCGCGGCTTTTGCGCTCCGACCGCCCATTTTGCAATAAACGATGACTGGTTTTTTCGGATCAATCGTTTCGATTTCCTTGCTGAAACTGCCATCGAGCCAATTTGAATTTTTGGCGTTTTTCAAATATCCCTGTGAAAATTCGCCTGGCGTTCGAACATCATAGACCGAAATCTTGCCGTCTTTGGTCAGATTGTCATAATCTTGCTTCGATATTTTTTTAACTGTCGATTGGCCAGAACCAAGCATTGAAACACAAAGCATCAATGAACCAATAATTGTTTTTAATTTCATTTTTCCAAAATTTTTAAAAAGCCAATTTACGCCTTAAAGTTCATAAATTCTATAGGATTGATTGGTCGATCGCAGAATCGTTTCGGTGCGTTCTCGGTGCGTGTCCGAAATAAAAATCTGCCCAAAATCATCGTCGTTCACCATTTTGACTATTTTTGAAACCCGAGAATCGTCGAGCTTATCAAAAACATCATCGAGCAAAAGTATTGGTTTCACGCCACACGATTTTTTCATGAAATCAAACTGCGCAAGCTTCAAAGCAATCAAAAATGTCTTTTGTTGCCCTTGCGAACCGAACTTTTTGATAGGATGGCCTTCGATGGTGAACGAAAGATCGTCTTTGTGAATTCCCACGGAAGTAAATTGCAAAACCCGGTCCTTATTGATGTTATCGGTCAGAAGCGCTTCCAGATTTCCATCAAAAAGCTGCGAATCGTATGACAATGAAACATTTTCGGCATCGCCCGAAATCAATTTCTGATAACGGTCAAATGTTTTCACGAAACTCTCGACGAAAGATTTTCGCTTTTCAAAAATGGACTGGCCAAAATCCGAAAGTTGCGCGTTGTAGATTTCGAGCGTATCGGTTTCAAAAGTCCTGTTCTGTGCAAAATATTTGAGGAGCGCGTTTCTTTGCAAAAGAATTTTCTGGTACGAAATCAGTTTTTGCAAATAATCCCTATCAAGTTGGGAAATAACACTGTCAATGAATTTTCTGCGGGTTTCGCTGCCCTCAATAATAAGGTCTGTGTCAGATGGAGAAATGATGACGAGCGGCAAAAATCCGAGATGGTCCGAAAGTTTGGAATATTCCTTGGCGTTTCGCTTCAGGATTTTTTTTTGTCCGCGCTTGAGGCTGCAAATTATATTTTCCGAGCCATCGTCGCCAACAAACGTTCCATCGACGACAAAGAATTCCGCGTCGTGATTGATATTCTGGACAGAAATCGGATTGAAATAGCTCTTGCCATAGGAAAGATGGTAGATCGCATCGAGCACATTTGTTTTTCCAACGCCGTTTTTTCCCACAAAGCAGTTGATCTTGGGGTCGAACTCGAAATTGGCCTCGAGAATGTTGCGGTAATAAAAAAGAGAGAGTTTGTCAAGATGCATAATTGCCGCGAAAACGCGTTGTTTTCAGGGAAGATCCCCGAATTAAGCTGTGGCAAAAATAGCGATTTGCAGGAAAAAATTTCGCGAATTCGGCCACCAAATTGCCGTTATTGTGGCTTATAATATAAAAATCGTTTTTATTACGCGCGTTTGAATAAAAATTTTAATTTTGCACCTCACTAATTTGAAATAGATGGCAACGTACAACAAGCGAGGATACAAGGCACCAAAGCCCAAAGATGACAAAACCGACGATAGATATATCGACAACGTAAAGGTTGATGACTCTAATTCCACAACAGCGGAAATATTCAATACGCTTGACGAATCTGCCAACAAAACCGAAGCTTGGGTAGAAAAAAACCAGAAGATAATTTTCAGTGTTGTTGGGATTATCGCACTTTTGGCAGTTGCGTACGTGCTATATCAAAATTTTATCGTGGAGCCAAAAGAAGAGGAAGCCGCCAATATGATGTTCACGGCGCAGCAAAAATTCCAGGCAGCAAATGATGGCGTGCAAAGCGATTCGTTGTACAATCTTGCGCTCAAAGGCGTGGACGGTAAACCCGGTTTTGAAAAAATCGCATCAGATTACCGCGGAACCGCAGCAGGAAATCTCGCGAATTATTATGCTGGAATGTCTTATTTGCATATCGGAAAATACACCGAAGCCATTGAATCGCTTGATAAATTCTCTTCCAAAGATGAGGTTTTGAGCGTTCTTGCCAAAGGCGCTTTGGGCGATGCTTTCGCACAGAAAAACCAATTGAAGGAAGCTCTGGATTATTATGTAAAGGCTTCGGAAATGCAGACCAATAACTTTACAACGCCAATGTTCTTGCTGAAAGCGGGACAAACGGCAATGGCGCTCGGCAACAAGGCTGACGCCAACAAATATTTTACCCAGATCAAGGACAAGTACGAGAGCACGCCAGAAGGCCAGGGCATCGATGGCTTGATCGGAATGGCGCAGTAAATGGCGACGGCGAACAAAAATCTTTCGGAATACAACAAAGCAACAATCCCAAGCGCGGCAGATTTCCGGTTTGGGATCGTTGTTTCTGCGTGGAACGATATAATCACCAACGGACTTTTTGAAGGTGCCAAAGCGGCGCTGCTGGATTGTGGTGCAAAGTCTGAAAACATTCAAAGATTCGATGTTCCGGGAAGTTTTGAACTTATCTATGGATGCAAAATGCTTCATAACACCACAGATTTTGATGCCGTGATCGCAATAGGTTGCGTTATAAAGGGCGAAACAATGCACTTTGAATTTGTTTGCGACGGCGTAACCCAAGGCATCAAAGATCTCAATCTGATGTATGACGCGCCGACGATTTTCTGCCTTTTGACTGACAATACGCTGCAGCAATCCATAGATAGAAGCGGTGGCGAAATGGGCAATAAGGGAACAGAAGCAGCGATTGCTGCGATCTTGATGGCGGAATTTCGCCGAAAACTTTAGGCTTTCGCGAAAGCGTAATTTTCCTTCCAAATTTTCTGTTTTCAACTGCGACTTGGGTCAATCGATCCTTGGTCGTCACACAATATTGGACTAACTTTGAATCTTCTAATATCCAATATAATTGTCCAGTATCATCCAGCTTTTGCCCGACCACGTTGCCAACCAGATCGCTGCGGGCGAGGTTGTGCAGCGTCCGGCGTCGGTGGTAAAAGAGCTTCTGGAAAACGCGGTTGACGCAAAGGCGACCGATATAAAATTGGTGGTGAAGGATGCTGGCAGATCATTGGTTCAGATCATTGACAATGGTCTGGGAATGAGCGTTACCGATGCCAGATTGAGCTTTGAACGCCACGCAACTTCCAAAATCCGTCAGGCCGAAGATCTTTTTGACCTTCATACCAAGGGTTTTCGTGGCGAAGCGCTTGCATCAATCGCAGCTATTGCGCATGTCGAGATGAAAACCCGTCCTGAATCTGACGAACTTGGAACGCACATTGTCATCGAGGGCAGCAAATTTATGAGCCAAGATATAGCGGTTTTGCCTAAAGGCACTTCATTCGCTGTCAAGAATCTTTTCTACAATATTCCGGCGCGACGCAATTTTTTAAAATCAGAAACCGTGGAACACCGCCATATTGTTGACGAATTCCAGCGCGTGGCCTTGGCACATCCCAAAATACATTTCACTTTCTATCATAACGGTGGTGAACTTTTCAATCTGCCGGCGTCAAACTATCGGCAGCGCATCGTGAATATTTTTGCGGGAAAGACCAACGAGAAGCTCGTGCCTGTTTCTGAAACGACAGAAATCGTGCAGATCGAGGGCTTTGTATCCAAACCCGAATTCGCCAAGAAAAACCGAACAGAACAGTTCTTTTTTGTGAATGACCGATTTATAAAATCAGGATATCTTCACCACGCGATAATGAACGCTTATGAAGGATTGCTCAAAGATGGTTGCCAACCAGCGTACTTCATGAATTTCCAAGTGCCGCCGCACACGATCGACATCAATATCCATCCGACAAAAACCGAGATAAAGTTTGATGACGAGCATGCGCTTTACGCAATTCTAAGATCTGCCGTAAAACACTCGCTTGGTCAGTTCAATGTCTCACCAATTTTGGACTTTGAGCGCGACTCCAATCTCGATACACCATACGATTATGCTAGACGAGGTGCGAGCCAGCCGCTTGTGGAGGTTGACGACGGGTTCAATCCGTTTGCATCGCCCAAGATAAATTCCGGCTATCGAAAACCGGATCCAACGGGCTGGGAAAATTTGTACGTCGGCCTTAAAACCGACAACGAAAGCACCGGCAACCACCAACATTTTGAGAGCCAATTCGAGAACTCGACGATTTTTGAAAGTTCAAATTCAGAACATTGCGCGCAAGGCTACCAGCTCCACAGAAAATATATCGTCAGTCCGATAAAATCTGGAATGGTGATCGTAGACCAAAATCGCGCGCACCAACGAATTCTGTACGAACAACTACTGACAAGCATCACCGTTCACCAAGCCAGCAGCCAGCAGTTGCTTTTTCCGCTGACATTATATTTTTCACAGCAAGAGATCACTTTGTTCAACGAACTTAAATGCGCGCTGGTAAATACGGGATTTGTGTTCGAAGGTATTGGCCAAGACCATGTCGTTATTTCCGGATTGCCCGTTAATGTTATCGAGAGCGAGGTTTCGAAAGTGCTGGAGCATTTGCTGCACGACCTTCAACAGGGCATTCCCGATACGAGCTTTAGCCAAAGCGATATGATCGCAAAATCGATGGCAAAAAGCCTTGCCGTTAAAACTGGAACATTTCTTGGCGAGAAAGAACAGGAAAATCTTGTAAACGGTCTATTTGCCTGCAAGGACCCAGCGGTTTCGCCATTCCAAAAACCAACATTCATAACGATGTCCATAGATGACATCGACAAAAAATTCGCTTTATGATGCAGATCACAACAACGGTGAAGCAACTGTTGATCATTAATGTTATATTTTTCGCGGGAACAATGTTCATCGGAAATCCCGAGATTGCCTATGATTATCTTGCCCTGCATTACCCCGAAAGCCCGCAGTTCCAGATTTGGCAAATAATCACGCACATGTTCATGCACGGCGGCATCATGCACATCGCCTTCAATATGTTCGCGCTCTATTCGTTCGGGTCTGCGCTAGAGCATTTTTGGGGTTCGGGAAAATTTATATTTTTCTATATTTCGTGCGGACTTGGTGCTGCGCTGATGCATGAAGGTGTAAATTATTTTCTTTTCCACAACGGGCTGGACACTTTGATCTCGGCTGGCTTCCAAAAAGCGGATATATACGCGCTGCTTGGTGAGGGAAAAATTGATAATCGCTGGAACGAGGTTCTCGGCGCTGGCGGTGTCGATAGTTTTGCGAGCGCTTTTGTAACACCTGTTGTTGGCGCGTCCGGAGCTATTTATGGGCTGTTGGTGGCTTTTGCATATATGTTTCCCAATGCTGAACTTGCGCTTTTGTTCATTCCTGTGCCGATAAAGGCAAAATATTTTGTGCCTGGTATATTGGCAATCGACCTTTTTCTTGGAATTGGCGGCAATTCAATATTTGGTGGCGGAGGAGGAATCGCACATTTTGCGCACATTGGCGGAGCGATCGTCGGATTTCTGATGATGTATTTTTGGAAAAAGAACCAATTTGACGGCCACCGCTTGAACTAAAGAATATCTTTGATGGCAAATATTATTGACGACCTTAAAATGCAGTACCGCACCGGCGGCATCGAACTCCGATTGATTTTTTGGAACGTTGGGTGCTTTTTGATGTCAATAATTTTATTCTACAAGTTTTCTGGCGGATATTTCGATTACCCCAACTGGATCGCACTTTCGAGCGATGTTTCAACGATGATGTTTCGACCTTGGACATTGCTGACCTACGCATTTTTCCACGCCGGATTTTTTCATTTGTTGTTCAATATGATAATCCTCAATTTTTCAGCGCGACTTTTCTTGACCTATTTTTCTTCAAAGCAACTCATTGGATTGTACATCCTTTCGGCGGTTTTTTCTGGAATCGTGTTCGTTCTGCTCTATAACATTGTGGGCAGATTTGGTTCTATTGTTGGCGCATCGGGTGCGATAATGGCCGTGCTTGTGGCGATTGCAGCTTATTCTCCAACGATGACAATCAGGCTTTTGCTCATTGGAAATGTAAAACTTTGGGTCATTGCCGGCGTTGTCGTCATCCTCGACCTTATGCAGGTTGCCATCGAAAACACGGGCGGACATATCGCACATTTGGCGGGCGCCTTTTTTGGTTTTATTTTTATAAAAAGCTTGCAATCTGGTTATGACATGAGCAAGGTTGTTTCGAATATTGTGGACATTTTCGCGAATCTTTTAAGACCAAAACAGAAATCTACGTTTAAGAAAATCCACAGGAATTATTCTGCGCCCACCATGAAACCAACCAAATCTCAGATTGTCACTAAGGATAAAACCCAACAACAAATCGACGAAATACTGGACAAAATAAGTCGTTCGGGTTACGAGAGCTTGACTAAAGCGGAGAAAGAATTTTTATTTAAGGCCGGAAAATAAATGAAAAATCTCTCTTGGTTCAATAAATTCATTTTCCTGCTCAACATTGGCGTTGTTTTCCTAACGATCATTGCCTATGCACTTCCTTTCTTGGCACCAAAAATCTTTCCGTTTCTTTCCGCCCTTTCGCTGTTTCTGCCGATGTTCTTGATAGTCAATGGACTTTTCTTTATTTTTTGGTTGCTTCAGTTCAAGAAACAAATGTTCCTTTCGGCGTTGATTTTATTGGCGGGCATTACGTTCATCAACAAATTCTTCAAGTTCTCGGCGCCCGATTATGTCAAAAGCTCCAATGATTTT
>JBBSUW010000115.1:0-7970 GCA_038234025.1 Flavobacteriales bacterium | reverse complement strand
TTAAATCTTTTCAAATACCAATCTGTAATGTTCCATTATTTCTTTTTCGAAACATACACGGTTCGGGCTTATCTTGAACACAGCTACCTGGTGCCTGAATTCTTTGTTGGTCAGATATTTCGGTATCAATGATGCGTATAAAAAGTATTTTTTAAGTCCGAATTTCCTGAACTTCTTGCGCCATTCGCCAATTGTTTCGATATAGTCCAGCCTTCCGCTGCTCTGTGATATGAGCTTGAAGTTGTTTGCATTTCGGATCACCATTTCTGGTCCGTATGGCAACCATGATCCTGGAAATTGCTTCAGCATCAAGGCCATTATATATGCCGCCGAATCTTTTGGCGCGTCAACACTGATTTCCTCAAATGGAACCATGTTCTGGGCAAATGTCATGGTCTGCATATAGAATCTTCCGCCCACGGGAAGCAGATCGTACAATGTCTTGAAAAAATCTGAATAGATTTGCTCTTGTTTACCGGCCTGCCATTCTTCAACAGAAACAAAATGCTCGAGACCGCCGATGCACGATATGGCGTCGAAAGTTCCATAATCTGAAGGTTTTATGGTGCGACAGTCTTGAACACGAACGTCAAGACCGTTGTTCTGGCACGCTTTTGCCTGACCGCTCGATAGCGTGAGCCCGATGCCGTTGGCGTGGCGATCTTCTTTGATATAATTCAGAAATGGTCCCCAGCCGCAAGCCATATCAAGCACTTTGCTGCCCTCGTTGATGTTGAGGCTGTCGGCTATGAACTTGTGCTTTGCCTTTTGCGCCTCTTCCAAGGTCATCGAAAAATCGCCGCCGTATCTGGCACCGCTGTAATCTGCTCTTTGCCCGATGCTGAGGCGAAAAATCTCGTCTATCGTGGTGTACGTAAAATCGAGGTCTTGTTTGTCTGCCATTTTTGTGGTTTATTTATTTTAAATTTTGGTTTCGCGAAGATAATTATATGTTTCTATTTTGAAAAGATTCAAAACGGATAAACCTGATAATTGGAAATCTTTTTGGAAACATCCTTTTGGAGCTTGTTCTTGTTCGCAACTTCATTGAGCTTGGAACTTTTTTCGAGCATCTTGATAAGCATTTTGGCATAGGTAACCTCGCTGCCGTGGAAGCCATCTATCACTTCGTCATCGGACGAACCGGCGGTTTTTATACTGGTAAAGTCGTAGCATTCAAAACCGCGCGCTTTTAATATTGGAGCGCATTTTATAAACAGCGAATCAAGATAATGGTATTTGCCAGATGTTTCCATTTTTTGCAGAACGCCTTCGGCATATGGCGGAAAAAACGCGATGAGATAAATGTTGTTGTCCTTGCAGAAATCTGCGAGCTTGGCAAGCTCTTCAAATGCTTTTGGGTTGGCGGTGCTTCCATATTCAAACTTGCGTTTGCCTTCCCGGATGCGATCGTCGGCGTCCTCGTAAAAACTTCTGTCGCCATCTATGAGTTGCTGCACCGGATCTCCGTACCAAATACTGCCATCGTTGTTGAAGCCGGTGCGAAAACCGATCGCGTTGTAACCAATGCGCAAACGACCCTCCTGAATTTCTGTTTTTGCAAGAATGTTGACGTTTCCATCAACAAAATCATTCCAAAAATTCTGGAACGAGGCGCGGTTTGGATAAAATTGGTACGCAGTTTCCCATTTGTTGGGCGCTGCCGCGGAACTAAAATCATCAAAGTTTGGATTGAACATCCATTGGTCCATTCCGACAATCAGAATTTTGGGATATTTATTTTTTGGAAGCGAATTCCAAAAAATCCTGACATCGGGGATTTTTCCAATGGTATATCCTGCGTTGTAAAATGATTTATCAAACATTTCCTCGCGAAATTCCAGAACCCGCGACGATCCGATAGCAACCACATCCTGTCGCGGCAGGGTCGTGAGCGCCTTCCATTTCATATAGTTGGCGTTCCTTTCGTTGAACCGGTAGCCGAGCTGGAATTTCTCTTTTTTTGACAGCAGTTCATCAATTCTATAAAAATTGTCGCCCGTTCGGTAAAGCACGATCAATGGCATCGCAAAAATGACGAAAGCCGCGGGAACAATGAAGAATAAAAGTCGCTTTAGAAACTGGAACATAATGGATCGTGCTGCCAAATATGAATTTTAGTATGGCAAAGTAACCAATTTTTTAACGATACGTTGCACTGAGTATGCATGGGGATTATTTTCATTGGATTGGTTTTGCAAGGTTGTTGCCAAGGATGTTCAAGCGCCGTTTCTGGTGTTGGTTCGAACGCTCAAAAGTAAATGGTCCTTCAGACCCAAGGGTCAAAGTTCTGGATATGAGCCGTTGAATAGTGTGCCATTTTTAAAAGTTTAAATATGCTCGAAAGCGCTGTTTATCATGTATAAAAAATTATATCTTCGGCGCATGAAAATAAGTATAAAGGGCGCTGTAGGTATATTGGTATGTTTGGTATCGCTGACGATCGCAAGCTGCAATGGCAAAAATAACATCGAGCCGAAGACCGATATTACGGCAAGCACCGCAAAAGTGGCTTCACAACAAGATTCAATACCCGTCATTGATACGGCCGATTATGAAAAAAGGATGGTCTACCTAAGCAATGGCGACACTACCGGCCACTGGCCCATAAAACCCACGATCCATCCTTTGCCCGGTGCCATATTGCCCTACCACAGAATAGTGGCCTATTATGGCAATCTATATTCCAAGCGCATGGGTGTTTTGGGGCAGTTTCCGAAAAAAGAAATGCTCGGCAAACTGAAGGTGGAAATTGCCAAATGGGAAAGAGCAGATTCAACCTTGCCAGTGATGCCGGCGCTTCATTATGTGGCAGTGACCGCACAAAGCAAGGGCGGCAAAAACAGGATGAGAATGCCCTTTCGCCAAATTGATACCATCGTGAAATGGACGAATGAAATCGAAGGCATTGCTTTCTTGGATATTCAGGTAGGTTGGAGCACACTTGAGGAAGAAGTACCCGAGCTCGAAAAGTATCTTAAAATGCCAAATGTTCATTTGGGCGTCGATCCGGAGTTTTCGATGAAGGATGGTGCCGTTCCAGGGAAAAAAATAGGTACTTTCAATGCGGATGACATCAATTACACCATAAATTACCTTACTGATCTTGTAAAGAAGCATAACCTGCCGCCGAAAATTTTAGTGGTCCACCGTTTTACGCAAGGCATGGTGAGGAATGCGACGGACATCAAACCCACACCGCAGGTGCAAGTGGTTATGGATATGGATGGCTGGGGCGATAAAATTCTGAAAAGATCCACGTGGCTGAGGTATATCAAAAAAGAACCGGTACAATTCACCGGTTTCAAATTGTTCTATAAAAACGATACCAGAAAAGATCCCGATGGAATGTACACGCCAGATGAAGTGGCGAATTTTATACCACGGCCGATATATATCCAATATCAATAAGCGTGGATATCATGAAAAATATACTTGTTGCATCAACAATGCTGTTCGCTTGTGTGGCTTGCAATTCCAAAGGAAAAGATGTTCAAAAAAATGCTCCAAAAGGAGAGATCATGGTGATGGATACAACGGCGGCGGTGACTGACGATAGTCTCAGAGGCGTTGTTGATGACGCCGCTACGATTTTAGCCCGCAAGGAAGTGCCCATATTGTGCTACCATCATATCAAATCGTTGACTGGGAGAGAAGGTTCAAACACGAAAACATATTCGGTCACGCCGGAAGGTTTTGCGGACCAAATGAAGCTTTTGTCAGAAAGTGGATACCATAGCGTTTTGCCCGACCAATTGTACAATTATTTGGCTTATGGCGCCGAGCTTCCCAACAAACCTGTTATGATAACCTTTGATGATACAGATGGGGAACAGTATTCTATCGGCGCTGAAGAGATGAAAAAATATGGATTTAAAGGCGTGTTCTTTATCATGACCATAGCGATCAACAAGCCGCGTTATATGACCAAAGACCAGATAAAAGAACTGTCGGACAATGGTCACGTGATTGCCGGTCATACATGGGACCATCATTCTGTAAACAAATATTCTGATGACGACTGGGAAAAGCAATTGGAAAAACCCCGCAAAACACTGGAGGAAATCACGGGCAAGCCGATAGAATATTTTGCCTATCCCTTTGGCTCGTGGAACCAAACTGCAATTACCGAGATTAAGGAAAGAGATTATAAACTTGCTTTTATTCTCTCCACCAAGCGGGATACAATTATGCCATTGTTTACAGTCAGGCGAATGATCGTGCCCAGCGCATGGTCCAGCAGTGGTATGCTATTAGCTATGAACTCTACTTTTCATCTGTAACTTGATTAACTGTTTACGATGCCGAGCATTTAAAATTTCGCGGGAAAAAGGATATAGACGAAAGTACAATCCGCGCTCAAAAAGAGCGAACGGGCGAAGCAAATTGCTATAAAGATAAATTGTCCTACAAATCGTTTATTCCACCAACGGCTTTAAACCTCGAATGCCCATATCGACCACTTGTTCGCAGATGGATGGTTCGTACTTTCCATCAAAGTTCACCTCTGTCCATTCAAAGCTTTGGTTGACCGAGAAGAAAAGCACAACGGTCACGGCTCGGGTTTCGAAGCCGGATATGGTGAGTCCATTTTCAAATTTTCCGGTCATCACGCATGAGCCTTCTGGAACTGGCGATGTGCTAAAAATTGGGTTGGGAACCGTGGTCGCGCCGGCTGGAGCTTGACCTTGGAACACAAAACCTTGGGTCTCGAATGCCCAAAATCCCTGCAGTTTATTGCTGTTCACGGGGACATTGCTGCCATTCAGATTAAAATTCGTGATATAGCTGTTGTAGCCCAAAAAGCTGGCCAATGGTCCATTATATTCGGTGCCATTGCTCAAAATCTTGATGTTTCCTTCTTGATATGAACGCGACGTTCGCAGCCATTCATAGTGTCCCGCCCGAATATCCTTTATTGGAATCGTGATGAAGGTTTCGCCATTTCCCGCAAAGCGAGCATTTTGAAAGTCAATTGCTTTTGAACCCCCCGCCATGGTTTCGTTACCAACAAATATTGCATCACCCTGACCCAAAGCAGTAAAAGATTGTGGTGCGAGTTCGATATAGCTGAGGCTCATCTTGCTGAATATGGGCGACTGCGCACCATCTTCGGCTGGTAAAGTGCTCGGTTGCCCGAAATTGTTGAGCCGTTCTTGACTTGGATCGAACTTGAGTTTGATGATAAGGTTCGCGCTAGAAGTGTTGACAGGCAGCGTCTCTTTTGGGTCTGAACAAGAGATGACGAGCATCGCCAGTAGCAGCGTTGTGAAAAGAGTTTTCGTTTGTGGTTTGGTTAAGGTTGAAAGTTTCAAAACGCAGATAGTCAATTGATTATTGTGAACTGTCTGCGCGGTTTGGACAATTTATAAAAATGTTCCGAATCGCTCAAAATGGCAAGTGTATCCATTTGGAATCCGCAGCAGATAATCCTGATGTTCAGGTTCTGCTGGCCAAAACTCGCTGTACGGTTCTAGGGTTGTTACTATTTTCCCGCTCCATCTTTCGGAATCATCAACTATTTTAATCACTTCTTCCGCAACTTTCCTTTCTTCTTCATCCTGAATAAAAATTGTCGAGCGATAGCTTGATCCTCTGTCATTTCCCTGTTTGTCAACTGTTGATGGGTCGTGAATTCTATAAAAATAATCCAGTATTTCCCTAAAATCTGTTTTCGTGCAATCGTACGTTATTTCAATTCCTTCGGCGTGACCGGGATGGTTTCGGTAGGTTGGATTTTCGTTTTCGCCACCTATGTAGCCCACTTCTGTGTCAATTATTCCAGGTCGTGTTCTGAATAATTCTTCCATTCCCCAGAAGCATCCACCAGCTATGTATGCTTTTTTAATATTTTCCATGTTTTTATTACTTTTATGAATAATGAGATTTATATTTTGATAAATTGTTTAACGATTTATGCGCTTTCTTTCACCAGGTCAATTGATTCTGAATTAATGCAGTATCGCAGTCCGCTAGGTTCTGGTCCATCTGGAAAAACATGTCCTTGATGGGCATCGCATACATTGCACATTACTTCAATATTCAACATTCCATAAGAATTGTCTTTTGCATATTTTACCGCATTTTCTGTAATTGGTTCTGTGAAACTAGGCCATCCGGTACCTGAATCGAACTTGATATTCGAGTCGAACAAAGGTGTGTCGCAGCAAATGCAATTGTATTGCCCGGTATCATGCGCATGACAAAATGCTCCAGAACCAGCACGTTCTGTACCTTTCATCCGGGTAATTCTAAATTGCTCGGGCGACAGGATGGCTTTCCATTCTTCTTCTGATTTTTCTACCCGTTTGGCGGGTATGGGATTTCCGTTTTTGACATAGGCGAGAACATTATTCCAGTTTATCATAATATTGGTTTTAAAGTTGGTCAAATATACAACCACACCGATTTGAACAATTTATCGAATTTGATATAATTATGTCTTTATTTGGTAATATCAACCTTATTTTCATATTGAAATTATGGATTTATCCCGTTACCTATTAGGAACTTCCCATTTTAAATATATTCGATATTTTAAAACTTCCCAAAAAATGAAGAACCTCTTGTTCGGGCATTTCGCAGGGTTTTAGTAGGTTGCCTTTATCAGTGATGTAATAATTGAGACTGATGCGATAATTTCCGTGCAACTCTTCTGCATAAATCTTTATGCTTATGCCGCCGTTATAATCTGTCATGCTCACGCCATATTTCTTGGTTTTGCAATTTACTTCTGAATATCCATTAGTGAGTGCTTTCATTTTTTGCGTCCAACCCACTGTATCGATGGTAAATATTTTAGAAAAGATTTCGTTTAATTTCCGATTTGTTTAAAATAATCCTTGAATTCTATTTCGATCATCTGCAATTTCGGAAAAATGTAGCGGCCACAAAAAACACCTTCTTTGTTTTTTTTATAATAATCCCTTTGCTCTACGGTATTTACTTTAAAATCCTTGAATATAAGTGCTTGAGTGATAATATTTTCATCAAAATATCTTTGACAATTGGAAATCAGCTTTTGGGTTTCTTCTATTTTACCGTCAAAAACGTAAACAGCAGAACGGTATTTTTCGCGAAAGCTATGTGCCTTGGTTGATGCGTGCGTGCGCAAATGTATAGCGATCAAAACCTCTAAAGGAATTTTTTCGGAATTATAGTGAACAATCACCGCTTCCGAGAACGTATCATTGGGAGGAATAGAGCAAATCCAGCCTTGTTCCACAAATTCCACGTCTTTCAAGGATTGAAAATAAGCTTCTGTGCACCAGTGACATCCGCCGCCAAACCCAATTTTGTCAATCTTCATCGCCTTTTTGTTGTTCAATAGAATACATATTTTATAAAGTAAGGACAGCGCATTACAATTGTTGGTACGATGCGCGATGATTCGCGGAAGCACAAAGCAATTTTAATTCCCGATTTTCTCAAAAGAAGTTACAATTCCCTTTATCAAAGCGGAACTGAAACCGTTGTGCTCCATCTCGTTGAGCCCGACAATCGTGCAGCCTTTTGGCGTTGTTACCTTGTAAATCTCGAATTCTGGATGTTGGTTTCGCTCGGTCAGCAATTGCGCCGCGCCCTTAACTGTTTGATTGACTATTGTATTTGCGGTTTTTGCATCAAAGCCGATCTGGATGCCGCCCTGAACCATTCCGCGTATGAACCGGAGGACATACGCAATGCCACACGCGCCGAGAACTGTCGCGGAATCCATCAGTTCATCATCAATAAAAATAGTTTCACCAATGGAATCAAAACAATGTTTTATGGTGGCGATCATTTCTTCATCCGTTTCATTGGTCGAAATGCAGGTCATTGATTTGCCCACGTCGGCAGCGGTGTTCGGCATTGCCCTAAAGACCGGAACGTTGACATGATGCTGAATTTGCGCCAATGAAATTCCGGTTGCCAATGAGACCAATATGTGTTTTTTGGCTTCAAGAGCAGCACTGATTTCCTTGATCACT
>JBBSUW010000114.1:0-8029 GCA_038234025.1 Flavobacteriales bacterium | reverse complement strand
TACTTAATTTTAATCTTGGTTATTATATTAGTGTTCTATTTTTGCTTGAGCCAATGACGGGAATTGAACCCGTGACCTCTTCCTTACCAAGGAAGCACTCTACCCCTGAGCTACACCGGCGGTAAAGTTTTATGTTTCAGGTTCAAAGTTCCATTTGATCCGCTCTTGAAACTTGAAACTTCAAACTCTTTAATATTGTGGGGAGAGCAGGATTCGAACCTGCGAAGTTTGCACAGCAGATTTACAGTCTGCCCTCGTTGGCCGCTTGAGTATCTCCCCTTGACCTTTTCCAATCCAATAAAAAATGAACTAATCCCTAAGGATGTTGAGCCGATAGAGGGACTCGAACCCACGACCTGCTGATTACAAATCAGCTGCTCTAGCCAGCTGAGCTACATCGGCGTGCACAATAAAAAAGCCCGCTATTTCTAACGGACTGCAAATGTATATCATTTAGTGTTTTAATCAAAACATTTTTATCAAAAAATATTCTAGATGTAGGTCCGTATTTTTTCCTTGCGCTTGAGCAATAACCTTTCAAGCGATTCGGCCACAAGCTCTACGCCTTCTTCAAATGTTTTGCATTGCTTTTTTACCAAGAAATCATCGCCAGGAACGTGCATTTTTATCTCCACGCACTTATTTTCCTTTTCGCTAATTTTTTCCACTTTGAGATATACATCGGCAGAAACAATCTTGTCATAATATTTCTCGAGCTTTTCCATTCTTATCTGGATAAAATCCACCAGCTTGGCATCTACATTGAAGTTGACGGCGTTAACATTTACCTTCATAATAAAAAATTTTTGTGGTTAATTTTTTTTAATTTTCGTTGTTAGAGCGCGGATGCGCAGCGCCGTAAACTTTTTGAAGCTCCGCAAGGCTGCTGTGCGTATAGATCTGTGTCGAGGCAAGGCTCGCATGGCCCAAAAGCTCCTTGACCGAATTTATGTCCGCGCCATTGTTCAGCAGGTGTGTCGCAAAAGTATGCCTCAGAATATGCGGGCTCTTCTTTACCTTTTCTGACACCGTACTAAAGTAGCCAATAATTAATCGATAAACAAAACTTTCATACAATTTTGCGCCGCGCTCTGTAACGAAAAGACTTGTTACGCCAACTGCCGCAACATCTTGGCGAAACGGCAAATATTTACTTAGATTCTCTATAACCGATGGCAAAACTGGAATAATCCGTTCCTTGTTGCCCTTGCCCAAAACACGTAATGTGCGGCTGGAAAAGGAAACATCAGAAACTTTCAATCCCATGAGTTCCGCTCGCCTTATGCCGCTGCTGTAAAAAAGCTCTATGATGCATCGATCCCGAACACCCACAAAATCCTTCTCGTACGGAATATCGTCAAGAACCTTGTTCATTTCCAGCGGCGAAAATGGCACCTGAAGTTTTTTGGCGGTCTTTAACGATTTGTGCTTTAGCAGCGGACTGAGGGCAATCTGTTCCGTTTTCAACAGAAACTTGTAATAACACTTGAGCGCGGTGATTTTTCTGTTTATTGTTGCATTGCCGATGCCATCTTCCGAAAGCGAGATAATCCACGATCGCACATTGCCATAAACGATGTTCTCGAGTTCCGCGCCACTGTTATTTGCGATTAAAAAAGTGTTGAAAGCCTCAAGATCATGGACGTAAGCCGTAATGGTATGCGCCGAGAATTTTTTCTCCAGGGAAAGATAATCAAAGAAGGCCTTTTGGGAATTTTTCATAAAAAAACCGTGAGATCCAAAGGTATGAACTTTGATCTCACGGTCTATAAAGTGTGTGGCAAAAAACTAGTTCTCTGCCTCGTCCCTCATATTTTGAATGTAAGCGGCTTTCTGAAGCTTCATCCTGTTCTTGACAGATGGCTTTATAAAAGCTTGCCTGGCGCGCAATTGGCGCACTGTTCCGGTCTTGTCGAACTTTCTTTTATAGCGCTTTAAAGCCCTATCAATGTTCTCTCCGTCCTTAATTGGTATAATCAACATAATATAGACACCTCCTCTCGTTAAGGCGGCAAAGATAGGTTAAAAATTGAGGTCTGCAACAATGATTTTCAGAAAGTTGATGGTGTCTGTCTATAAAATTAGATTGAATGCCTAGCCCAGATTATAGCGGTTATCCTTTCGCAGCGCGGCAACGGTTTTTGCACAAAAAAAGAGCGACCAACGGAAGCTCCTTTTTTTGTGCCTTCTTTAAAAACCTTTGACGCGCAAGAAAGATAATAGCGAAAAGCTGGAAATAGCTTCAAATCAAACTTGAGAGCTGATTTCTACATCTCCTTTATCAGATTTCTTGAAATCACCAATTTCTGAATTTCTGTCGTGCCCTCGCCGATCGTGCAGAGCTTGCTGTCGCGGTAGAATTTCTCGACCGGATAATCCTTTGTATAGCCATATCCGCCAAAAATCTGAACAGCTTCTGTCGCAACTCGAACGCATGCTTCTGAAGAATACATTTTGGCCATCGCGCCCAAAGTTGTTACGGGTTTGTGCTGTTGCTTGAGATATGCTGCTTTGTGAAGCAGGAGTTCTGATGCCTCGATCTCTGTTGCCATATCGGCAAGCTTGAACGAAATGCCCTGGAACTCGTTGATCGCCTTTCCAAACTGATGGCGTTCGCTTGAATATTTCAATGCTGCTTCATAGGCTCCTTTTGCGATCCCGAGAGAAAGTGCGCCGATGGAAATCCTTCCGCCGTCCAGTATTTTCATTGCCTGAACAAAACCTTGTCCAACTTCGCCAAGCCTGTTGGCGTCTGGGATTCGGCAGTCGTCAAATACAAGTTCGGCGGTTTCTGATGCGCGCATTCCAAGCTTGTTTTCCTTTCTGCCAGAAGTAAATCCTTTCATTCCTTTTTCGAAAACGAATGCGGTCATTCCCTTGCTGTCGCCCTTTTCGCCGGTGCGAACAATGACTACCGCAATATCGCCTGAAATAGCGTGGGTTATAAAATTCTTGGCACCGTTCACTATCCAATGATCGCCATCTTTAACTGCCGTAGTGTTCATTCCGCCAGCGTCAGATCCAGTGTTGTGCTCGGTCAAGCCCCAAGCGCCTATATGTTCTGCCGTGGCAAGTTTTGGAATCCATTTTTTCTTTTGCTCGTCGTTCCCAAATGTCAAAATATGGTTGGTGCAGAGCGAGTTGTGCGCCGCCACCGAAAGCCCGATTGAGGGGTCAACTTTTGAGATTTCCTCGACAACGGTTATGTATTCATGGTAACCAAGTCCAGAGCCGCCAAGCTCTGTGGGAACGAGAACGCCCATAAAACCCATTTCGCCAAGTTTCTTGAAAAGCGGGACGGGAAAAGTTTGTGCTTCGTCCCATTCCATAATGTTCGGGCGTATATTTTGTTCGGCAAAATCGCGTATGGATTGTGCAATCATCGTCTGGGTTTCACTGGTAGAAAAGTCCATATTTTGGTTCAATTTTTAGAATTCCAAATATAAGGCAATTATGCTCGAATTTTCGGTGGGGAAACCGTTAATTTTTGCCAAATCCGCAACCGACTTCAGGTCGCCGTTCATGGTTCTGGCGGTGACAATTTCTTTGGCGAGCGCCCATCTAAAATAAGGAAACGCCGCAAGTTCTTTAACTGATGCCTCGTTGATCTTGATTTTTTTCACGCTTGGCAACACCTTGACCTTGAACGATGTTTTGACATTGTCCACCACTTCGGGCTGAAGACCGTAAACATCGGCGATCTGGTCCATATTGACAATGCCGCCCAGTGATTCGCGGAACTTGATGATGCGGTCGGAAAGCGCGTCACCGATTCCTCTTACTTTTATCAGCTCCTCTTTGGTGGCGAGGTTTATATCGATGATCGGAAGGGCGACCTTGACGGCTTTATAATCAATAAAACCTTTACCTTTCTGTTTGCTGGTTACCCAATCGGGAAACTTGAAGTAAGGCGACATCGTTGCCAAAAGCGAATCTGAAATCTTTGTGACCTGCTGAAATTCTGCCGCGGAATTGGCGTATTTGTTCAATTTTCTAAAAGCAAAAAGTCGGTCTATTTCGGCCACGCTCATACCAAGTTTATAGCCTTTGTAATCTGTGATGAAGTTTGGGTTGAAGGGATAGATTGTGTGTTTTTTTCTGCCCTGCAAAAATTTGATCGAATCTATCGTGGACTGCAATGCCATCCATTGTGTATCTTCGGTAATTTCGACAGCGGCTTTTTCAGAAGGCTGGAAAATGATGAAACATTGTATGGAAACAATCAATATCACAAGCACGATAATTCCGATGTGCTGGCCTCTCGAATATCCAAAGAAATTGCCGATGCTGTTTTGTTTCATCGCGATTAAGCTTTATAGAACTGCTTTATAGGTCGAAAACCGATGTCTGCTTGGCCCGGACTAGATCCTTTAGCCTGATCCAAAAAGCTAGCGTGAGGTAAACCCCGAACCATAGTCCAGCGGTGACGAAAGATATGTAAATAAAAAACAATCTCACGCTGCTGGCGCGCATTCCAAGCCTATCGGCGAGCCTTGACGAAACATCAAAACCATATTTTTCAAAAAAAAACTTCAGCCGCAGTATGGGCGGAACATTATTTATGGTGATGTCAACCATTGACAGCGGCATTATTTTTCAGGATTTCTGTACCAATCGCACATTCCATACATTTGATTTTATCACAATAGTTTTTTTTCAGATGAATAAGTCCTTGGCTTTCGTATGCGTTCTTGGCAATGATATCAAACTGTCCAAACTTTTCGATGATCGCATTGCTTTCTGGATTAAGCTCTGATAAAAGCTGTATCAATTCTTCCAGATTGTCCTTGCCAAGCGCTCGAGCGTAGGCAAATTGCAGTGGAATCACGGTATTGATGATCAACAAATCGATGAAGGATGCCGAAAGTTTCTTGTTTCGCTTTGCCGATTCTTTGTCGAAAACATAGTGCGTTTGCCAATATTCAGACACCGTCGATTGCAGATACCGATGAAGATCGTCACGGGTTTTTGCCCCAATAAGATTTGAAAAAAGGTGGCTTTGCTGAAGCAGGCCAGCCAATTGCGAAAGTCTTATGGTGGGAAAATTATCGGGTCGATGCTTGAAGAAATCAACTTTGGAGGTCGTGCTGTCCAACTGATGCTTGTTGCAGAGCCGCTCAAAGGCAACTTGAAGAAAGCGATAGTGATTGTCCTCTTTGTTGTCGTAGAGCAATCCGGCAAAGCCCAACAGTAGCGCTTCGAGCGAAGTTCTGTTCTGGATTTCTTTTCGAAGAACGTGATAGGGAATTCGGGACGCAATCTCTAGAAAGGCATCGCCATTGGCATTGAGCCCAAAGTTCTTGGCGAGCATCTTGAAGAGCACACCGTCCCAATCATTGGTTGATTGCAATAAAAGGTCTTCGAGAATACCGGATTTTGATTCTAGTCTTTCGAGGAACAACCGCTCGATCAGATTATCGACCGTGAAACTTGAAACCTCGGAGATCGAGCGCTCACAGAAAATCCACGATTTGGGCTTTATGAGCTCGTTGTAGTTTTGCAAGGTTGTTTCATCTACATAATTGTTGAGCTCCAAGGTTGGAATTGGAATGTTGTTGCGCTGGAAAATCTCGCAGTCATGGTTCCAGACGACGTGCAGGATTACATTATCGTACGCAGGATCGGTTTCATGACAATGAAGGTACCAATCGGAAGCGTTGATGTGAATCTCAACATTGCCGGCCCAAAGCTGGTTGCCGATAAGTATTTGTGCATTGAAAAAATCCGGACCAGAACGTTGAGCGTATTCCCCAACGTTTATCAGTGTGATTTCTTCTCCCGTGGTCGTTTTGAGGCTTGAGGTTTCAAACCGCTTGAACTTCCAGATATAATGCAAAAAATCCTCCTTCATATTGATACTTCATAGATTACGAAATTAAGCAAATGAATTCATATTTTTTTTGATTTTAAAAAATCTTGTGAATATTAGTCTGTCCCCAGATTATTTCATTGTTGCGATAAGATCGTACTTGGTGAGTATGTTGAACTTTCCACCGCCGATATCAACAAGAACAGCTTGATTGTCTCGCGAGAACATTTTTGACACTTCCTCGATCCTTGTGTTCGACTTAACCACCGGATATGGTTTGCCCATAATGTCCTTGATCGGTTTGTCCAAGCTTTCCTTGTTCTCGACAAAACATTCAAACAGCGCGGTCTCGTCTATTGATCCCACAAAACCATTGATGTCCTCTACCGGAATCTGCGAGATTTTGTACTTGCGCATTCTTTCAATTGCGTGCGAAGCAAGTTCTTCGGTCTTAACGGTGATCAAGGGTTTGTCGGCGTGATCTTTAATTGCTTCCGCTACGGTCGTAACGTCATCCTCCAAGAAGCCGCGCTCGCGCATCCAATCATCGTTGAACATTTTGCCCACATATCGGCTGCCCGAATCGTGGAAGAGAACCACAACTACGTCTTCCGGCGTGAAATGCTCCTTGAGCTGGAGCAAGCCCTTGATCGCGCTTCCGGCCGAATTTCCAACAAAGATTCCTTCTTCCAGCGCAATTTTTCTGGTGTAAACCGCTGCATCGCGATCTGTGACTTTGGTAAAACCGTCGATCAATGAGAAGTCCACATTCTTAGGCAGGATATCCTCGCCGATGCCTTCGGTGATGTAGGAATAGATTTCGTTCTCATCGAAAATTCCGGTCTCGTGGTATTTTTTGAAGACCGAGCCATAAGTGTCCACGCCCCAAATCTTGATGTTCGGGTTTCTTTCCTTTAGATATTTTGCAACGCCAGAAATTGTTCCGCCCGTTCCAACGCCAACCACAAAGTGCGTGATCTTGCCGTCGGTCTGTTCCCATATTTCCGGACCTGTTTGTTCATAGTGCGCCAATGTGTTCGACGGATTGTCGTATTGATTGACATACCAAGAATTTGGGGTTTCTTCGGCCAATCTTTTGGAAACCGAATAGTATGAACGTGGATCTGTTGGTTCAACATTTGTTGGGCAAACCACTACTCTTGCACCAACGGCGCGGAGAATGTCCATTTTTTCCTTTGACTGTTTGTCTGAAATCACACAAATGAGTTTGTACCCTTTAACGATGGCGGAGAGCGCTAGTCCCATTCCGGTGTTTCCGGAAGTTCCTTCGATAATAGTTCCGCCGGGCTGCAGGCGACCGTCGGCCTCGGCATCCTCGACCATCTTGACCGCCATTCTGTCCTTTACGGAATTTCCGGGATTGAATGTCTCGACCTTGGCAAGAACAAGCGCATCAACGCCAGCAACGATTTTATTTAGTTTGACCAAGGGCGTGTTACCGATGGTTCCAAGTATATTTTCTGAATAGTTCATTGTGATAAATTAGTGAAAAATGGCGTGCAAATATACAATTTTGCGATTTGTTGCCCGCTTCTTTGCAGTTGCGTGAGCGATGGAAGCGGCATCCTTTTTCCTTGCGCCTTTTCGGCGAAAGGAAAAAGATACAGCGAACAGCGCGGTGCCGCTAGTTCAAATTTCGTTTTTATCAGAAATCCTTTGGCGGCGCACGCCCTAATTATTGGAAAAAGTTCCAGACGAGACCAAAGCGAACGATGAAATCGCGGTAAGGCACGTTCGGCGCGCTGTAGAATTTGTTGGCGGACGACCAAGCGCTGTTGAAATGCTCGGCCTTCAAGAATATTCTTGTCTGCCTGATTCGGGCGTTGATGAAGAAATCGAACCGGGAAAAGTCGCCGATTTTCTGTGATTGTTGAATGTAATAATCTGCGATTACGGGATTGTAACCGTCGGCGAAGAAAGCGGTAAAATAGTTGAACGTTACGCCGGTCTGCAAGAAAAGCGCGCGCTTGAAAAAGTAATCGGAAAAGTACAAAGTGTTGCGCGTGGTGATCTCGGGCAGATTTAGAACGGGTGATGATTGATCAACTTGTTGGTAAAGAACAGTATTGTCCAGCGCGAGTTTCCACCACCTGAATTCACGGGAGGCTTTTGCCGAAAGATAATTTATAGTGCCGTTGAACTGCTTTGGCGAAACAAGAAGAATGGTATCGTTGCCATCATTGGCGAAATAGAGATGGT
>JBBSUW010000113.1:0-8046 GCA_038234025.1 Flavobacteriales bacterium | reverse complement strand
TTGATTTCATGCAAAAACGCCTATCATGGCAACACTATGGGCGCGATGAGCGTTATGGGATTCGAGGAAAGAAAGCGCGCGTTCCGGCCCTTGCTTCCCGATGTTGACTTTATCGAGTTCAACAATGAGGATGATCTGCAGAAAATCACGGAACGAACTGCAGGAATTATTCTCGAAAGCATTCAAGGTGGCGCGGGATTTGTCCAACCTGCAAATGATTTTCTGATAAAAGTCCGGAAACGCTGTGATGAAGTTGGTGCGATGATGATCATTGACGAGATTCAGCCAGGATTTGGCCGAACCGGAAAACTCTTCGGTTTTGAAAACTATGGTGCCGTGCCAGACGTACTTATATTGGGCAAAGGAATGGGCGGTGGAATGCCAGTTGGCGCTTTTGTGGCTTCGGCCGAAAATATGGACCTGCTCGCCGACAACCCAAAACTTGGCCACATCACCACTTTTGGCGGGCATCCTGTCATTGCGGCAGCCTGTTTGGCAACATTAAAAGAAATAACCTCCAGCACGTTGATGGCAGAGGCATTGGAAAAGGAAAAACTGATCAGGGAAATTTTGGTACATCCTTTGATTATGGAAGTGCGCGGCAAGGGTTTGATGCTGGCCGCAATGGTCGAAAGCGCAGAAATCGCAACGGAAGCCATTTTGAAATGCCAAGAAAACGGATTAATTTTATTCTGGTTATTGTTCGAACCAAAAGCAATCAGGATCACGCCGCCGTTAACGATAAAGATGGACGAAATCGAAAAAGGTTGTAAAATCTTGCTAAACGTTCTGGATTCAATCTAAAGGACGCTCGCAAATGTTAATTAAATTGTTCACAAGAAAAGGTGGCTCAAACCCACATCTCACAAAGGTTGACTATATTTATTTGAGTCAATTTAAAAAAATAACGCTATGCACTTAAGCGAAGAAGAAGACGACTACCAACTCTCACTTTCTAAATTCGAGTCGATGCTGAAGACCAACAAAGTGTTGTTTTTCGACTCCGAGGAATTTGAGGAAATCATACTTCATTATCTGGATATGGGCAAGGCTTCATTGGCCAAAAAAGCCCTGAAACTCGCACTTGAGCAGCATCCAAAATCAACTGGATTGAAGCTTGTTCAGGTGGAAATGCTCGTATATGACGAGAAACTTGACGCTGCCGAAAAACTGCTCAACGAACTTTACGCCATCGAGCCTAACAATGATGAAGTTTATATCCAAAAAGCCAATATCTATTCAAAGCGCGACAATCACGAAAAGGCTGTCGAACTTCTCAAAACCGCTTTGGAATACACCGATGACTATGCCGATGTCTACAACCTGATCGGGATGGAATACCTTTTTATGGACAATCTGGAGCTCGCAAAGCAGAGTTTTATCCAATGTCTCGAAGAGGATCTTGAAGACCAGGCCGCGCTGTACAACGTTGTTTATTGTTTTGAGTTTCTCGACCAGAACGAGGATGCGATTTTGTACCTCGAAAAATATATTGACAAAAATCCATACAGCGAGATAGCTTGGCATCAAACCGGGCGACTCCACTATGGTCTTAAAGAATATGAACTGGCGTTGCGTGCTTTCGATTACGCTACACTTATAGATGAGGACTTTCTGGGCGCTTATATGGAAAAAGCCAAGGCTTTTGAAAGGCTCAAACGTTATGAGGAAGCCATTGAATGCTACAATCGAACTATTGAGCTTGACGATCCAACATCGTACGCGATGCTTCGGATCGGAAAGTGCCACGAAAAACTGGGGAACAAAGCCGAAGCTATCGATCATTTCAACAAAACCGTTCATGAAGACCCATTGCTCGACAAAGGTTGGATCGCGATCACCGACTTTTATGTTCGCCAGGGAAATTTTCAGAAAGCACTTTTCTATGTGAACAAGGCGCTTGGGATTGACAACAATAACCGGCTTTACTGGAAAAGATATGCAACAATAAACCGGGAAATGGGATTTATCGAAGAAGCCGAACTTGGCTACCGAAAGGCTGTTGGACTTGGCGATAAAGAGCTTGACACCTGGCTTTTTTGGGTTGATATCCTAGTGCAGTTGGGCGAGGCCGAGGCCGCGGTTCAAACCCTTATGCAAGCCTCGGAATTTTATCCCGAGGAATTCGAGATCGAATACCGTCTTGCCGGACTTAATTATTTGGCGGGCGACACTCGAAAGGGAAAATTTCATTTGAGCAATGCGCTTCGGTTGAATTATACCAACCACAGAATATTGGAGCATCTTTTTCCCACCGTTTGGGAGCGAAAGGCCATCCAGAATCTGATTGCGAAGCATCAAAAAGACCAGTAAATTTTAAGATTTGCCGACAGTTTTCTCACATTGTCGGCTTTTTTTATGGAAAAAAAGGACAAAACGATTTTCGGTCTTGTTGGCAAAAAACTTGGGCATTCATTCTCTAAAGATTTTTTTTCGAAATATTTTGAGGATAATCTACTACATGACATTACGTACGACAATTTTGAACTTGCAAACGCGGGCGAAATTCGTAACTTAGTCAAGAACATTCCTAACATTCAAGGGCTTAACATTACCATTCCATATAAGCCCGAAGTGATGGTATTTTTGGATGAAATCGATGCGGACGCAAAAGAAATCGGCGCGGTCAATACCATTGCAATAATTGATGGAAAAATGAAAGGTTACAACACCGATCATTTGGGGTTTTCAGAATCATTAAAGCCTTTGCTGAATAATTTTCACAAAAGGGCTTTAATCCTCGGCGATGGCGGTGCATCAAAGGCAGTGGCCTTCGCGTTGGAAAATCTAGGAATCCCATATTTGACCGTTTCCCGCAATCCCACCAATTCTCAGCTGTCATACCACAACATCACAAAGAAAATATTCGAGGAAAATTTGATTGTTATCAATTGCACGCCGCTTGGCACATTCCCCAAAATTGATGAACATCCACCAATTCCGTATGAATTCTTTACGAAGAAGCATTTGGCCTACGACTTGATCTACAATCCGCTGGAGTCGGGATTTCTGCGCAAAGCTGCCGCAAAAGGCTCAGCCACAAAAAACGGTCTGCAAATGCTCCAGATCCAAGCGATGGAATCCTGGAAAATCTGGAATTCGACATTGTAATCCTGCAATCTTCGCACTTACTCTGCCTTTGAAAATTGGCGCGCCTTCACTATCTTACACCGCTTTATTGCAGTAACATAACAATTGAAACGATGTTGGAAGAAAAACACGACAACCTGAACGCGGACGAAATCGCTTCAGAAGGAAACAATGCAAACGAAAACATTCAGAACCAAAGCACTGAAATTCAATCTGAAAAAACCGAAAACGACGAGCCTGTCGGCGAAATACTTGGCAAATCAATGATTGCCGAGGAGAAGGCAGATGGAGACGATTCAGATGCAACATCACCAGAAAATTTCGATTCGGTAAATGCTGCCGAAGTTGCGACAGAAAGCGATTTGGCCCCGACCGAAGCCTCGCAAACATCACCAGAAAACGATGAAGCTGAATATTCGGAAGAAAGCAACACGTCTGTTTCTGACAACGATACATCTGAAAAAACCGAGGAGACTTCCGGCAGCGCTGAAGAAAAATCGGCCACGACCGAAGCTTCCGAAACATCACCAGACAACGAAGAAGCTGAAAAGTTGGAAGAAAGCAACACGCTGGTTTCTGACGACGATATATCTGAAAATTCAGAAGAAACTATCGGCATCGCTGAAGAAGATTCGGCCACGACCGAAGCAATTTCATCCGAGAAAAGTACAGAAAACAGTTCTGAAAATGCCGAGGAAAATTCAGATAACATAATAACGCTAACGCCAGAACAACTTGCAAATGATGCAGTTGAAATGGAAGATGATTCAGCCGCTGGAAAGATTTCGCGTGCCAACGCAGAAGAAAACGAGGACGAATCGGCGCGAAACGACAATCCCATCGAAGAATATGAAAATATGTCGATGGAACAACAGGTTGCCGCGCTCGAAAAACTGGTTGAAGTGGAAAAAGTAATGTCGGTTAAAGACCACGTTGAGGCGCTTCGAAATTCTTTTATGTCGAAATACAATGACATGATGGACGAGAAAAAAGAAGCGTTTGAAAACGAAAATCCAGATTCAACCGAACCATTTGATTACAATTTTCCGCTAAAGCACGATTTTGACAAACTTTACAACCAATACCGCGACAGGAAAAACAAGCATTTCAAGAGCTTGCAGAACAATCTTCAGGCAAATCTCGAACGGCGATTGGCAATAGTTGAAGAACTCAAAAACCTGATTCAACCATCGGAAAGCATTAAGGATTCGCTCAAGCATTTCAACGGGCTTCGCGATCAGTGGAAAGTTGCCGGTGCTATCCCAAAGGACAAATACAACCACGTCTGGAACAACTATCACTTCCATATCGAGAATTTTTACGATTACCTTCACCTCGACCGCGATGCTCGAGACGGTGATTTCAAGCACAATCTGGAGCAAAAAGAGAAAATCATCGCACGTGTTGACGAGCTTTTGGTCGAGCCCGATGTGATCAAGGCTTTTCGCGAACTTCAAGATCTGCACAAAATCTGGAAGGAAGATCTTGGGCCTGTTTCGAGAGAACACCGCGAAGATGTCTGGAACAGATTTAGCGAGCTTACGCGAAAAATGCACGACAAGCGCGAGGAATTGAGCAGTCAAATCCGTGAGGTCGAAACAGAGAATCTTTCAAAAAAAGAAGAGGTTATTTCCAAATTGAACGAACTGGCGCAGCACAAAGTCAACAGCCACGGTCAATGGATGCAACAGATTGGAAAAGTAGAGGAACTACGCAAAACATTTTTCGACCTTGGAAAAGTGCCGCAGGAAGTGAACGAACAGACGTGGCAAAAGTTCAAGAAGGCCACTCGCGATTTCAATTCGCTTAAAAATTCATTTTACAAAGACCTGAAAAAAGAGCAGAACGACAACCTTTCCAAAAAACAGGAGCTTGTTGAGAAGGCAAAATCGATGCAGGACAGCGAGGATTTTGCGTCCACCACGCAGATGATGAAGCAGATACAAGAAGAGTGGAAAGCGATCGGGCACGTTCCGAGAAAATACAGCGACAAGCTGTGGAAGGAATTCCGCGCGGCTTGCAACCACTATTTTGAAAAGCTCAAATCTAGTCGTTCTGACGAAGACGCGGTCGAAATGCAGGCATACGAAAAGAAAAAGGAGCAGCTCGAAAGCATCAAGAGCCTTGAACTTACCGGCAACCACAAGCCCGATCTTGATCTTATAAAGGCCGAAATCGAAAAGTGGAAAGGTTACGGTCGCGTTCCCTTCTCGAAAAGGCACGTGGAAGCAAAATTCAATAAAATTCTCGATGGACTTTTTGAAAAGCTTTCGCTGAGCAAAAAGGATACTGAAATGATGCGTTTCAACAATCGCATAGAATCTTTGTCCGAAAATGACGAAGGCAGAAAGCTTGACAACGAGCGCGTTTTCCTTTCCAGAAAAATGGAGGAAGTGCAGAGTGAAATCCTTCAACTGGAGAACAATATACAGTTCTTCAGCAGCGGAAAAAGCAAAAAGGAAAATCCGATGATCTTGGAAGTTCGAAAGAACATTGACAAACAGAAAGAAGAACTTGAAATGCTCAAGATGAAAATGAGCCAGATCAAAAAGCTATAGATTAGAAAGCCGCATCGATTGAAGCGGCTTTTACTTTTGATGACGGCAAGATGGAATTTTAAATCATCTTCGCCTCATTCCAAAATACGTCCATTTCCGTCAATGTCATATCAGAAAGATTCTTGCCGAGTTCACCAGCTTTTCCCTCGAGATATTGAAAACGCTTGATGAATTTTTTGTTCGTTCTTTCAAGTGCATCTTCCGGATTTACATTCAAGAATCTTGCGTAATTTATCATCGAGAACAAGACATCGCCAAATTCAGATTCGATGTTGTCCAAATTTCCGGCCTCCACCTCATCGTGGAGTTCGTTGAGTTCTTCCTGAACTTTTTCCCAAACCTGTTCGGGTTTTTCCCAATCAAATCCAACGCCTTTTGCCTTGTCCTGGATTCGAGAAGCTTTCACCAACGCCGGAAGACTTCTTGGAACGCCTTCCAAAACCGACTTTTTGCCTTCTCTCAATTTAAGTTTTTCCCAATTTTGCTTCACCTCTACTTCCGAATTAACGACAGTGTCCGAATAGATGTGAGGGTGTCTGTATATCAGTTTTTCGGAGATCGAATTTGCAACGGTTTCAATATCAAAGTTGTTTTGCTCGGAACCAATCTTTGCATAAAAAACAATATGCAAGAGCAAGTCACCGAGTTCATTCTTGATCTCGTTCGGGTTGTTGTCCAATATCGCATCGCCAAGTTCATAGGTTTCCTCGATGGTCAAATGGCGCAACGACTCATTTGTTTGCTTTTGGTCCCACGGACATTTCTCGCGAAGCTCGTCCATGATATCGAGAAGTCGGCCAAAAGCCTCAAGTTGTTTCTGTCGGTTGTTCATTACAAATGATTTTGATAAAAATAAAAAATCCCGCTGGCATTGGTGCGCAACGGGATTGATGTTTATGAGAAAGTTTTTAGCTTTCTTTCGGTTTTTTTGCTTTTGGCTTTGCTGTAGCAGATTTTTCTTTTTTCGGTTCGGCTTTCTTGGTTTCTTTCTTTGCTACCGCCTTTTTCGTTCCAGATTTTTCGGTCTTTTCTTTAGGTGCGTCCTTTGCTTTCTTTTCAGATTTTGCAGGCTTGTCATCACTATCTGCTTTGCTTTCAGTTTCTGAAACTTCTTCAACTTTAGCAGGCTCCTCTTTGGAAACCATTCCCTTGGATTGAAGCAAATTGTACCAGTTCAAAACTTTTTTGATATCGGAAACATACACGCGATCTGAATCATATTCGGGCAGAATTTGGGAGAAATACGCTGCAAGTTTATCATTGTCCTCTTTACCGCTGATCGCTGGCCCTTCATTTTCCTTTACAGCGATGGCGCGCATCACTTCGGTGAGCGGTCGGTCTTCGGAATGCGTGTAGATCGAAATCTCCGAGAGCAGGCTCACATTGCTGCGAAGTCCTACGGCGATGCGTTTTCCGTCCAGCATCGATTCTGCAACAAAGCCTGTACGGGTTTGCACTTTGAGTAGGTAAAGTCCCGGTTTTCCTGAGATGGCCAAAATTTTCTCTAAAGTCATAAGTCTGTTTTATCTGATTTTTGATTTGGTGGCAAATTTCATTCGATAATCTGGTCGGGTTTTCCCTTCCATAATATTCTGCAATTTCTTTTTTATGAGCTGCTTCTTCAACGATGAAATTTTATCGGTGAACAAAATTCCTTCGATATGGTCGTACTCGTGCTGGATAACGCGAGCGATCAACCCATCAAAAGATTCGGTTTTTCGGTTAAAATCCTCATCGTGATATTCAATGGTAATGCTTTTCTGTCTGTAGACATCCTCACGGACTTCGGGAATGCTGAGGCAACCTTCGTTAAACCCCCACTCATCACCGGTTTCCTCAATCATTTTCGCGTTGATGAACGTTCGTTTAAAACCATCGAGCGCATTTCTTTCTTCGTCGGAAAAATCTTCGTCCTCTCCAAATGGTTTGGTGTCGATGATAAACAGCCTGATAGCCAATCCGATCTGAGGCGCGGCAAGGCCAACACCATTGGCATTGTACATTGTCTCGTACATGTTGCCAATTATCTGCATGAGTTCGGGATGGTCTTTTTCGAGGTTCTCGCCAACTTTGCGTAGAACGGGATCGCCATATCCAACAATTGGTAAAATCATAAATCTGGTTTTCGAATAGCAATTTTCTTGGTTCGCAAAAATAACAATTTTATGTGAAAGGCATTTAAGATGATCGCAAATTACTTGTGATTCCATTGCCCAACATTCTATAAAAGTATTGTAAATGCTACCTTTGCCGCAATTGATCCTACCATGCGACAAGCCGTTGCCAAACTCATCCGCTCAGGGAATTTTGAAAATGCCATAAAAGTCACGATTGCTTCGGCATTGCCGGCGATCATGGCTTCGTACCTGGGACTCTTTGCTGTTGGCATTGCAATTTC
>JBBSUW010000112.1:0-8052 GCA_038234025.1 Flavobacteriales bacterium | reverse complement strand
GGATTGCTCAAACGCATGACGCTCGACAGGGTTCTCCCGAATTATTTTCTTAAAACAAACAAGCGCGGTTCGAACTATCGAATCATCGTCAGCTTTTTGGTGCTGTGCGTGTCTGTTCTTATCGTGACCAAAGGGCATTTGGAATCTCTTGCCGGAGTTTATACTTTTTCGTTTCTGGCCGTGATGGCGCTCTTCGGTATCGGCAATCTCCTGCTCAAGTTCAAACGCCGAAAACTCCCAAGGCCCGAAAGGGCGCGAGGTATATCGGTGGTGATCGCAATTGCATTTGTAGTGCTCGCGTTTTTTGGAAACATTGAACTCAACGAAGATTCTTTCGTCACGTTCATAAAATATCTTATTCCAGCATTGCTCTTTGTTGTTGTTATGCTCAAAAGAACCTCCATTATCCAGCTCGGCGTAGACGCGCTGGAATATTTTTACAAACCGGTTAGAAAAATTGCTGTTCTCTCCAATCGTTACCTTTATCGATTGAACCGCACCATAAACTCACAGGAATTCGTGTTTTTTACCAAAGGTGACAATGTTGCGATCTTGAACAAGGTGATGCAATATGTTCAGAACAATGAAACCACCAAGAACCTGAAGATAGTCAACGTCAAGCGCGAATACGAGAGCAATGAATCATTAAAAGTCGATCTTGAGGTTCTGGATCGCGCCTATCCTGATATCCATATCGATTTTATTGAGATCGATGGCGTTTTTGGACCAAAATTGATCGACGAACTTTCCGATAAATGGAACATCCCCAAGAACTTTATGTTCATCGGTTCGCCCGGTGACAGATTCTCTTACAGGGTTTCGGAGCTTGGCGGCGTTCGATTGATAATGTAATTTTCTTTTAAAAAAAACCAATATGAACTTCTTCCACCTTGTTTCCGCGCTTATCGTAATCTCGGCGGTTTTTGGCTATATCAATTTCAAATTCCTCAAGCTGCCAAACTCGATCGGGCTTATGCTTGTATCGTTGTTGTTCTCGCTGTGCATTTTGCTGAGCGGAAACATTTTCCCAAACCTCAGAACAGAGCTTGCGCTACAGCTTGAAAGCATAAATTTCAGCGACCTGTTGCTCGAATCGATGTTGAGCTTCATGCTCTTTGCCGGCGCCATTCATATCAAGTTCGAGGATCTGAAAGCCGAAAGATTGAGCATTTTGCTGTTTAGCACGATCAGTGTTTTGTTGAGCACTTTTCTGGTGGGTTTTGGAACGTTCTATCTGTTAAGCTTTATCAATATTCAGGTCGAGCTGATTCATGCCCTGCTCTTTGGCGCGCTCATTTCGCCAACTGACCCCATCGCTGTGCTCAGCATTCTGAAAAAGGCCGGTGTCCCGAAGTCATTGGAAACCAAAATTGCAGGCGAATCGCTATTCAATGACGGTGTCGCCGTTGTGGTCTTTATCACGATACTTGAACTTGCAAAATCGAACGCGCCCATTCATTTGCCCGATGTGCTAAGCCTTTTTGCTCGCGAGGCAATTGGAGGTCTAATTCTTGGTGGACTTGTTGGATATATTGGATTTCGTCTTATTGCGAGCATCGACAATTATCAAGTAGAAGTCATGATTACTCTGGCGATTGTAATGGGTGGTTATACGGTCGCGCAACTGTTGCACATTTCAGGTCCGCTCGCTATGGTGATCGCGGGACTAATAACCGGAAACCATGGCAAAAGGCTTGGCATGTCCCATATTACATCGGAATATGTGGACAAATTCTGGGAACTTTTGGACGAAATATTGAACGCTATCCTCTTCGTGCTCATTGGACTAGAGCTGCTGATTATCGAAACCGGTTTCAAAGTTGTTGCATTTGGAATGTTGGTTCTGGTGCTCACGCTGGTGGTGCGATACATTTCGGTCTGGTTTCCATCAATCCTGATGCGCTTTAAGGAAACCACGACGCACAAGACATTGCTGATGCTTACTTGGGGCGGACTTCGCGGCGGAATTTCCATCGCGTTGGCACTTTCCATTCCCTTGGAATTCAATAAAGAACTGTGGGTCACCATTACTTATGTTATCGTATGCTTCTCGATTTTGGTTCAGGGCAACACGATCGGGAAACTTGCCAAAAAAGCCTGATGTTGTTTTAGATCAATAACAATAATTTCATTGAGCTCATTTTCTTAACTAAAAATTATGAACGTTCCCGCCAAACTATCAGCGCCGAGATGAAAGATTTTGCGAACGTGTTGCTATATTTGCGGACGTGCGAAATAACAATGGCACAACCATAAAAAAGTATTTTTTCCGAGGCAGAAACTATGAAGGTAACCAAGCTTTTCCAGCAATTTTTTGATAATGAAAAGGCAAGCGGAATTGTTCTGATCATCTGTACGATCCTTTCGCTCGTGCTTTCAAATTCAGCTGCCGGAAACGATTACTTGCATTTTTGGCACACCACCTTTGCCGGAAAAAACGTTGAGTTTTGGATCAATGATGGATTGATGACCATTTTCTTCCTTTTGATCGGTCTTGAGCTTGAACGCGAAATATACCTTGGCGAACTTTCGAACATTAAAGATGCGATGATGCCAATCTTTGGTGCCATCGGTGGAATGATTTTTCCTGCGGCATTTTACCTTTTTTTTAACTATGGAACGCACACACAGGCCGGGGCTGGAATCCCTATGGCTACCGATATTGCTTTTGCGCTTGCAATTCTTTCGTTGCTTGGCAACCGCGTGCCAATATCGCTCAAGATATTCCTGACTGCCCTTGCGGTCATCGACGATCTTGGCGCCATTTTGATCATTGCGTTTTTCTATACCAAATCGATATCTTTTACCGACCTCTTAATATCGTTGGCCATTTTTGGCGTGCTCTTGATTCTGAATCGCGCAAAGGTTCGCAACTTGATTCCTTATCTCGTGGGCGGTTTCTTTATGTGGTATTTTATGCTCAGTTCAGGTGTCCACGCCACGATTACCGGCGTTCTGCTTGCATTTGCGATCCCATTCGGAAATGGCGACGAAAAATCAACTTCGTACATTCTACAAGACTTCCTTCACAAGCCGGTGCTCTTTTTGATATTGCCGTTTTTTGCCCTTGCCAATACCGCTATTATCTTCAGCCATGACTTTGCCACCGTTCTTACGGAACATTACAGCGTTGGCATTGCGCTCGGTCTGATCGTGGGCAAACCGTTGGGAATCTTTGCTCTGGTTTTTGCAGCGGTCAAAATGGGCATCTGCAAACTTCCCGAAGACCTTACTTGGAAATCGGTCATTGGTGTGGGATTTTTGGGCGGCATTGGCTTTACGATGTCCATATTCATCACATTGCTTGCATTTGACAATTCAGAAGTAATCAGCAATGCCAAAGTGATGATTCTGTTCGCCTCGTTGATCGCCGGCATCATAGGATTCGTTACCCTGAAGATGATTCTTAAAAAACCGACCGCCCAATGATGTTCAGATTCCTCAGGTTCATCAATCTGCACCGCGGAGAAGCGGAGAAGAATGAAGTGCTTGACAATGTCGTGGCAAACATCTCTTTTCGCGGATCCAATCTTTGGATTTTGGCTTGCGCCATTGTTGTGGCTTCGGTGGGACTGAACGTTAATTCGCCCGCGGTGGTTATTGGAGCGATGTTGATTTCGCCGTTGATGGGCCCAATTGTTGGGGCCGGTTTCGGGCTTGGTGTCTTCGATTTCAAATTGCTCAGAAAATCGCTCAACAATCTCTTGGTTGCGACATTGGTTGGACTTATCGTATCTGCAACATATTTTTTTATAAGTCCCTTCAAGGAATCCCAGACCGAGATTCTTTCCAGAACATCGCCAAATATCTATGATATCATTATCGCGTTCTTTGGCGGACTGGTGGGCGTGATTGCGATCACAAGGGTCGAAAAAGGAAATCCAATCCCCGGTGTTGCCATAGCCACCGCTTTGATGCCACCGCTTTGCACCGCCGGTTTTGGGCTCGCCGTCGGAAATTATGCATTCTTTTTTGGGGCGATGTACCTCTATTCGATCAACTGCGTTTTTATCTGCATCGCAACGTTCCTTATCGTCAAATACCTGAAGTATCCAATCGTAAAACAGATCGATAAAACGCGCGAACGGCAAGTAAAGTATGCGATGACGCTCCTAATACTTATAATGCTCATACCGAGTGTTTTCTTTGCCGCAAAGCTTTACAACGAGAAAAAATACAACCAAAAAGTCAACGATTACCTCAACGAGGAGTTTTCGCAGAAAGGCTATACCATTTTGTACAAAAAAACAGACTACACCTCGAAGCCCAAAAAGATCGAGCTTGCATTTCTTTCGCACAAATTCAGCAAGCCCGAACTAAAAGACCTAAACATCAGGCTGAAAAAATACGACATACAAGATGCGCGACTTTTTATCCGCCAGGACACAACCGACCTCAAGCGGGATATTCTCAATGAGATAAACACCGGCAAAATGGCTTTTGACGCCAAGGACGCGACAATTTCGAACTTAAAAAAGCAGATCCTGCTCAACAAGATCGACAATACAGAAATGCTCCCCGAAGTAAAGGCGCTGTTTCCAGAGATAAAAAACATTGCCATCTCAAAGCATATTTTCAATGAAAACACAGACAGCGCGCAAGTTGTGAGTGTCGTGCTCTATAAAGGCGACAAATTCATGGTCGGCTCCGATCAAAACAAGCTTGCAAATTGGCTAAAGCAACGGCTAAAGTCGAGCGATGTGAGAATATATGGCGAAGTCGTTAAAAAGCAGGAAACGGTCAAGCGGAAATCAAAGAAATAGGCATTCGCAAAAAGTTTGTTCCGATAAATTTTATGCTAGTGAAAATTTTGGGAGCCGCACTATCTGTAAATATCATATTTTAGCATAATCGAGCAGAAGGAAATGGGACAATCACAAAAATCGGACAGCATTGAAGATTTGTTAATTGAAATTGACTCTTATATTTCAAGTTTTCGCGATTCCACGTCAAAAGTCGTGTCCAAAAACTGGTCTCCGGAAGAAATCTCGTTTGTGCTTGAACCGTACAATTCATCTGAAACCCCACTTTTCATTGAAGATTATCGCAAGCTTTTTGACAAATCTCATTTCAAAAATCAATCGCAACACATAGATTCAAATCTTGTCGACAAGCTGAAACTTCGATTGAGAATCATCTCGATGGAAATTCAGCTTTCTCAAAAAACGGAGAGCGGGAATCTCGTGCTGAAGCAATATCTTTCAAAAGCTCCGCTCGCATTTTGCATTCTCAAAGGCGAGCAACTTGTTCTTGAATATGCCAACGACCTTTATTTTGAAATAATCGGCAAGGACAATTCGAGTCTTGGCAAGCCGCTCAAGAACATCTTGCCCGAACTTGAAGAACAAGGAACACTCCTGTCGATCAGACGCGTTTTCTCAAGCGGGATTCCATTGCAGGTCGAGGAAATAGAGATTTATTTGCTCAAGAACGGTCGACGCCAAAAGGCGTTCTATAGTGGAACTTACCAACCCTTGTTCGAAAATGGCAAGATTGCAGGTCTTACTATAGTATTTTCAGATGTTACCTCAATAGTAAAAGCGCGCAACATTATTCGGGAAAGCGAAAAGCAGTTCCGAATATTGGTAAAGCAATCTCCTGTAGCAATGGCGATCCTTGAAGGCGATGATCTTGTGGTCCAAATGGCAAATGATAGGTTGCTGGATTTGTTCTGGCGAAAAACTTTGGACGAGGTTCTAGGCAAGAAGCTTCTCGATATTTTCCCTGAGCTTGCCGAACAGAAGTTTCCAAAGCTTTTGAAGGAAGTTTTCCATTCGGGCGAGAGTTATCGTGAAGAAGGAGTTGTTGCGTACGTCGATTCTCATGACGGTCGAAAAACGTACAATATCGACGTTCAATATTCCCCGCTTCTGGACGACTCAAACAATCCGTTTGGTATCATGATCACGGCAATAGATGTAACCCTTAGGACCGAAAATCTTAAACAGATAGAGGTTGCGGAAAAAAGGAAATACCGATTGCTCTCCGATGCGATGCCGCAGTTTATCTGGATGTAGACTCCAGACGGCAAGCTGGATTTTTTCAACAAATCCGTAATGGATTATTCCGGTTACAGTCGGGAGGAACTTTTTGATGGCGCCTGGCTCAAGATCGTGCATCCTGATGAAAGGGACGAAAATGTTGCGAAATGGATCGAGGCGGTAACTTCGGGCACCGAGTTTTTGTTTGAGCATCGGTTCAAGCGTCACGACGGAGAATACAGATGGCAGTTGGGCCGAGCGATTCCTTATCGTGATCAAAGCGGGGAAATCCAAAGCTGGATCGGAACAAGCACGGACATACAACAACAGAAAGATTTTCAAAAAATTCTCGAACAACTGGTGGATGAACGCACAAAGGAGCTCAAGCACGCCAACATTCAATTAAAGAATTCAAATCAGGAACTCAGCTCGTTCGCGTACATTTCCAGCCACGATCTCCAGGAACCGCTGCGAAAAATCCAAACTTTCATAAGCATCATCAAGAACAGCGATTTTCAAAACCTCACCACGATCGGCAAGGCCAATTTCGAAAAAATGCGCATCGCCACCACGAGGATGAAAACACTGATCAACGATCTCTTGACCTATTCCAGAACAAGTCCCGATGACAGGACATTTGAACAAGTCGATATTGGTTGGCTTTTGGCAGAGATTAGAAAAGATTATGCAGATGTGCTTCACAGCAGTGGTGGGAAGATTGAAATCGGAAGTTTCATGACCGTCAACGCTATCGTTTTCCAGTTGCGGCAATTGTTCACCAACCTGATCAGCAACTCGCTGAAGTTTGCCCAGAGTGGCGTTCCGCCTATAATAAGGATTGATTCCGAGACGATTATGGGCAAGGACATCGATAGCGAACTGGCATATCTAGAGCAAAAATATCTTCACATCCGGGTTTCGGACAACGGAATCGGTTTTGGGAAAGAATATGAAGAAAAGATTTTTGAGGTATTCGCCCGCCTTCACGGCAAAAGTCAATATGAAGGAACGGGAATAGGGCTTGCGATCGTCAAGAAAATAATCGAGAACCACAAAGGCATCGTCACGGCGGAATCAGACATGGGAAAAGGCACAACATTTCATGTTTATATTCCCCGAAATTGAGCATTTTCAGCGTTTGTAGTTCTTTTCATAGATTTTGATCCACTCGACGGCCGTGATCTTTGATGCAAGTTCGCCGATCAAATCGTATGGAATTTCTCCAAGTTTCTTGAACCTGATGCAGCTCTTTCCCATATCGGGGTTTTTCCCGACAACATTCTGGTACATTTTTACAAACCATTGGAGCAGTTTCTCATCGGCATAAATTCCCATATGATAAACGGCAATGTGGCTTTTTTGTGAAGCCAGATTCAAAAATGGCAATGGCAATGTCGTGTCGCAGTGATAACCATCGGGATATTTTGAATGCGGAACAACATAACCTATCGTGCCATAACTTATCTGCTCTTCAAAACCGTCGGGGAGGTTTTTTAAAATTTCGTTGCGAAGTTTCGTTATCGCATCCTTTCGATCATCGGGCAAACTTTGAAGATATTCATCAACGGAAGTAAATTGTGTGGGCATCGCTTTAGCTTTTGATTGATTTTAAAATTACGGATTATTCGGCTTTCGTCAAAATATCAAAAAATCGTTGATCAAATTTTCCGATATTTGACATAAAATCATAAAAGTCATGAAAAATAAAATAGTTTTTCTTACGCTGCTTTTGTCAACAGCAGGCAGTTTTTCCCAAAAACAAGTTTCCTACGATGACGCGGGCAAAAAACTTAACGGACTTGCATATTCACCCACAAATCCCAGCAAGAACAAGCCAGGAGTTTTGATACTTCCAGCTTGGAAAGGCATTGACAACAATGCCAAAGAAGCTGCCGCTCGATTGCAAAAAGACGGTTACATTGTATTTATCGCCGACATATATGGCAAGGGAAATTATCCAAAGAACAACAAAGAAGCCGCACAGCAAGCGGGTTTTTACAAAGAAAATTACAAAGCTTACCAGCACAGAATCGAGCTCGCGCTGACGCAATTATTGCAACAGGGCGCAAAT
>JBBSUW010000111.1:0-8092 GCA_038234025.1 Flavobacteriales bacterium | reverse complement strand
TCGCTTTCCGTATTTTCCTATGTGCGGATCAACAGCCTTGTGAAAAGCGCCGAATGGGTCAATCATACAAGTCTTGTGAAATTTGCGCTCCAAGAATTTTATTCCGATATACTTAGCGCCGAATCCGCACAGCGCGGCTACATTATAAGCAAGGACAATCAATATACCCAGCAGTACAATCAAACGGTGAACGAAATAAACCACGCCATGGGAAGGTTGTCCGAACTGGTGGACGACAACTATTCGCAACAGACCAATCTGACAGAACATCGCATTCTATTTTCCAAACGAAATTCCGATATGGAACGCAGTATGGGTTTTCCAAATGTTTCGATGCTAGACAAAGCAGGACATTTGCAATCGCGCGCCACGATGCTGGAACTGCACCAGCAAATCAAAAAAATGATGAACGAGGAAGATTCGTTGCTTCGCATTCGCAAAAGAACTTTGGGAAAGGACAGTGCTTTTACACCACTTCTCACTTTTTTGGTGATTCTTGCATCGATTTTAGTCCTTTCCGGTTCCTATTATTTTATTTTGAAAGAACTGCAGGTTTCAAACAAACTTCGTCTTGAGATTCTGGAGAAAAACAAGCACCTCGAAACCATGAACGCCGAGATGGAGTCCTTCACCTATATTTCGAGCCACGATCTTCACGAACCTTTGCGGAAAATCCAAATGTTCAACACCCGAATCATCGACAAGGAAAAATCCTCTATTTCCGGACAAAGTCTCGAGTTTATGACCCGAGTGAAAGCGCAGTTTCGCCAATTGATGACCAATCTGATCTCGAACTCGTTGAAGTTTGTGGCAATAGATGTTCAGCCAAAAATCGAGATTGAAAACACGACTGTACAAGGGATCAGTGTTCCCAATGAAGCTGCAGATCCCAAAGTTTTTTATAGCAGAATTTTCGTAAAGGACAATGGCATCGGTTTTGACGAACGGTACCGAAAAAAGATTTTTGAGGTTTTCCAAAGACTGCATTCCCAGGAGGAATATATTGGTACGGGAATCGGGCTTGCCATCGTCAAAAAAATTATGGTCAATCATTCGGGCTTTATATCCGCCGATTCACCCGCAAACGCCGGCGCGATCTTCACGATGTACTTTCCAATGGTAATGAATTCGTAATGCGTTTTCCGTGTCAGTAATTGTGTAAGGTTTTCAATAAATTATAAACTAATTTTGGATAAAATCAATCAAACATGAAAAATAGAGCATTAACATTTATCTCGTTGTGCGCACTGTCAATGCTGATGGTGAGTTGCGAGGCAATCGGAGGCATTTTCAAAGCCGGAATGGGATTCGGGATTTTTATCGTAATCGCGATTGTCGTCGTGGTGGTTTATTTCATGACAAAAATCGGCAAGAAGTAAGATTCAAAAAAAGATTTCAAAGCAAAAATCCCACCGTTCGAGTGGGGTTTTAAGTTATTAAGAGTCATACATTTTCTTGCGCAGCTCCTTTATTTTCTCGTCATCAAGATATTCATCAAAGGTCATATATCTGTCGATGGCGCCCTTTGGCGTAAGCTCTACGATTCGGTTGCCGACCGTTTGCGCAAATTCATGGTCATGAGTCGTAAAGATGACCGACCCCTTAAAATTTTTCAATGAGTTGTTGAACGCCGTGATCGATTCAAGATCCAAATGGTTTGTCGGTTCGTCGAGCATCAGCACATTGGCGCGTTCCATCATCATCCGCGAAAGCATGCATCGCACTTTTTCGCCTCCGGAAAGAACCCTGCTGGTTTTCAAAGCTTCCTCTCCCGAGAAAATCATCTTGCCAAGAAATCCGCGAATGTAAACTTCATCGCGCTCTTCCTCTGTTTTTGCCCACTGTCGCAACCAATCCACAAGCGAGAGATCGTTCTCAAAAAAACCGTGATTGTCAACCGGCAAATAGGCCTGATTGGTCGTCACGCCCCATTCAAATTTTCCCGAATCTGCTTTCTGGTTGTGGTTCACTATTTCGTAAAAGGCAGTCGTGGCGCGAGAATCCTTGGAGAACAGAACGATTTTATCACCTTTTGCCATTGTAAGGTCAACACCTTTGAAGAGCAGTTCGCCATCGATGGAAGCGGACAGTTCCTTGACGTTCAAAATCTGATCGCCGGCTTCTCTTTCCTGTTCAAAGATAATTGCCGGATATCTTCTGCTCGAAGGCTTTATCTCGGAAATGTTCAACTTGCTGATCATCTTTTTGCGGGATGTTGCCTGTTTTGATTTTGCGACGTTGGCACTGAACCTTCGGATGAATTCCTCGAGTTCCTGCTTTTTCTCCTCAGCCTTCTTGTTCTGTTGCGCCCGTTGTTTTGCCGCAAGCTGGCTCGACTCGTACCAAAAAGTATAATTGCCCGAATAGTGGTTTATTTTTCCAAAATCAATATCAGAAATATGCGTGCAAACAGCATCCAAAAAGTGGCGATCGTGCGAAACCACTATTACCGTGTTTTCATAATTTGCCAAGAAATTCTCAAGCCACGCAATCGTCTCAAAATCGAGGTCGTTGGTTGGTTCATCCATTATAAGGACATCGGGATTTCCAAAAAGCGCTTTCGCGATAAGAACCCTAACTTTCAACTTGCTGTCTATATCGGCCATCAAAGTGTGATGATGTTCCTCGCCAATGCCGAGATTGCTCAGCATTGCCGCCGCGTCAGAATCGGCGTTCCATCCGTTCATTTCTTCAAAAATCCCCTGAAGTTCCCCTATTCTATCGGCGTTCTTGTCGTTGTAATCAAGATAAAGCTCGTCCATTTCTTGCTTGACCTTGAACAGCACGTCATTGCCCATAATGACCGATTCCAAGACCGTTTTGTCATCGAACACATTGTGGTTTTGGCTGAGCACGGACATACGCTTTCCGGGCTCTAGAAATACCTTCCCCGACGTTGGATCCATCTCACCTTCAATGATTTTGAGAAAAGTGGATTTTCCCGCACCGTTCGCGCCGATCACACCGTAGATGTTACCGTCTGCAAAGGTTGTGTTCACGTCGTCGAAGAGGATTCTTTTGCCAAATTGGACCGAAAGATTATTGACCGTAAGCATGATTTTTGTTGATTTTTTTGAGATTGCAAAAGTAGCAAAAATCACCCAAAAGTTTATGGTAAATCAGCCATCTGAAACGTTGGTCACAAAAAAAGCGACGCTAAAGCAGCTTTTGATTTTTATTTTTTGTTCCCTTTTTCGTAATCGGCTAGAAATTGCGCCAATCCAATATCGGTAAGCGGATGTTTCAAAAGTCCAAGAATTGCCGAAAGCGGCCCTGTCATTACATCGGCACCAACCTTTGCGCAGTTCACGATGTGCATTGTGTGGCGGATCGAGGCAGCCAGAATTTCGGTCTCAAAACCATAATTGTCATAAATCAACCTGATTTCGTCGATCAATCCTAGACCGTCGGTCGAAATATCGTCAAGACGGCCAATGAATGGCGAAACATAACTAGCTCCTGCTTTTGCCGCCAACAACGCCTGACCAGCCGAAAACACTAGCGTAACATTGGTTTTTATTCCCTTTTCAGAAAAATATTTGCACGCTTTTATGCCATCTTTCGTCATTGGCAATTTCACCACGATTCGATCATGAAGGTCGGCAAGTTCCTCGCCCTCGCGCACCATTCCGTCAAAATCCACGGCATTTACCTCTGCGCTCACATCGCCATCCACAATATTGCAGATGTCCACGTAATGCTTGAGAATACTGTTCTTTCCACTAATGCCTTCCTTCATCATCAGCGATGGGTTTGTGGTCACGCCGTCAAGAACGCCAAGAGATTGGGCTTCTCGAATGTCAGAAAGGTTTGCGGTGTCGATAAAAAATTTCATGGAATAGGATTAAGATGTTTGATTTATTTTTTTGGCGTTCCCTTCGGTCGGGCCTTTCGCTACAATCTTTTTTTATCGCCCAAAGAGGCGAAAAAAAAAGGATTTCCGCTGCAATCCCTAACGCGAGCCGCCAGTGCGTTTATTTGAAATTCAACTTTGGCAACAGCCGCAAATTTACAATTTAAAATATTTGAACAGCAGGTATTCAAACACTTTGTCAGGAAGGATTCGCTTGAGCACGATCGAGAATTTCTGCATCGGTGCGCCAACCTTATAATGAACGCCGGGCGATTTCTTGTCTATCAATCTAGCTATAAAACGCGCCATTTCTTCGGGATTGGAGCCACCGTCAACGCTCTTGTCCATTCTGTCCAGCGTTTTTGCATAGCTTTTCGCGTAAGCTGAATCCTTGTTAATCGGCGTATGAAAACGTCTCGATGCAATCCCTGTGGCAAAATCACCGGGCGCAATGTTCACAACATTTATATTGAAGCGTTTCACTTCCATTCTCAAGCTTTCTGTTAAAACGTGCAGTGCCGCTTTTGTCGCGCTATAGATACTTCGATACGGCAATCCAACATAGCCCGCGATCGATGTGATGTTGATGATCAGCCCAGATTTTTGCAACCGCATCTGCGGAAGCGCGTTCTGCATCACTGCAATCGCGCCCATAACATTAGTATCAAAATTCTTTGAGATTTCAGCCATCGGAATTTCCTCGAGCGGACCTGTAATTCCTACACCGGCATTGTTTATTACAACATCAAGCCGACCTTCAGTCCTTACAATAGTATCAATCGCGATTTTTATCGAATCTTGGTCATTTAGGTCCATCGCGAGCATCTTGTAATCAAAATCAACATATTCAGGATTGCGGCAAGTGCCGTAAACTATATGACCATTTTGGATCAAAAGTTCGGCCGTGGCTTTGCCCATTCCTGCCGATGCTCCAGTTACAAGTATTACCTTGGCCATTCTAATGCTTGATATTTCAAATAAATAAGGTCACGCAAAAATACGATTAGAAAAATTTGTGCAACGTTGCTCCAAAAAAAAATCCTGCCGTGGCAAGATTGGATATTTCGATAAAATGTCGCTTCAATTAAAAATGGCAAGCGACCTACATCGCACCGCTCAACCATATACCTTTGCTATGTTCCCATCCTGGAGGAGTTTACAGGAGCTGGTCGTGTAGGACTTGCCGTTGCAAATATACAATCTTTTTGTACTTTCGCAAGGCTTTATAAACATTGGTCTCGACCTAAATAATTATTTAAAATGCACGTTAAAAATCTGCTCTGTATTTCTCTGTTTTTCAGTTTGTTCTTAAATGGTTGCAAGGATGATGCGCCAAAAGAAAATTTTTCGTTCGACGACAAAAGTTTCAGGGAACACTTCCTCCAATCGGATAATCTTGACATCAAAATCAACAATCCCAACAATATAGTCGTGGACAGCGTGGTTTACTATCTCAACGAAAAGAATATTGGTTCGGTCAACGGTCTATCTCCAAAAAAGCAGTCGCTTGTGGCGGGAAAATTTGGGTACCAAAACATAAAGGCACTGATTTTTCACCAGGGAAAACAAGAGGAAATATCTTCCCGTATCGAGATTGTTTCGAATGTTGAACCAAAACTTCTAGCGTACAAGGTGATCAATACTTTTCTGCACGATGTCAATTCTTTTACCGAAGGACTAGAGTTTTACAACGACACATTGTTGGAAAGCACGGGTCAAAAAAAGACTTCCTATATCCGAAAGCTCGATTACAAAACCGGAAAAGTTTACAAGCAAGCTGACCTCGAACCACAGTATTTTGGCGAGGGAATCACGGTTGTGGACGGCAAGTTATATCAGTTGACGTGGCAGGACAACACCGGTTTTATCTACAACGCCGGCAATATGAAACTCATCAAAACCTTTACATTCGACAAGCAGATCGAAGGTTGGGGAATGACGAACAATGGCAAAGTAATCTATCAATCTGACGGCACCGAAAAGATTTGGTCGATGGATCCGACAACGCAGAAAATCACGGATTATGTGAACGTTTACACGAATAGTTCGAAAATAAAGAGCATCAACGAGCTTGAGTATATTGAGGGAAAGATCTTCGGGAATATTTGGCAAAAAGATGCCATCGCAGTCATTGATCCAACGTCGGGCGCGGTGGAGGCAATCTTGAACCTGGCCGAACTGCGCAAGCAGGTTTCCAATAAAGAAGCAGAAGTTCTCAACGGAATTGCCTATAATCCAAAGACAAAAACAATTTTTGTGACCGGGAAAAATTGGGACAAGCTTTTCGAAATAAAACTGGTCGACTGAATCTTTTTACAGAACCTTTAACATTATCTCCTTTTAGGTTGCGCTTTTACAGGTTTGTCCGGCTGAACTGGTAATTTTGCGCTGACGTACTTACCCTCTGTGGGATCGTACGTGAGTTTGTTCTGCTGGTTCTTTCCCACTTGAATAATGTCGCCATTCTCCAATATGGTAACTGCAAAACCTTCGCCGCGCTTCTTTTCGGTGGTTTTCGAAGCGCCCTTGAATTTGTCCAAATATACAATCTCGGTAATGTGCGTTGACGTTTGAATATTCTCGAAAGCCTGTTTTCTATCGGCAATGTTCCATATTTGTGTAATGGTTTTGGTAACCTCTTCTTTTTTGTCGGGAACTTCACTGTTCAGTTTTTCGATCCAAGCGATTGCGTAAAGTTTTGCACCGGTAATGTTCACTGGAACAATAGTGCAATCCGTCGGAATGTTGTTGTCTTTTGTCAGCGCATCTTTTCCGTTTTCGCTCACGTCAATCAATTTTAGTTGAAGCGTATCTTTTTTTTTGTCCGTCCCAAACAATACATAAAATCTTACGTCATCTTTTTTGCGAGAAGATTCAATAATCAAATCATCAAGTTTGGCAAGCGCTGTTTTGTTGCTCGCCGATGGTTTTTTTGTGGTCTTCTTGGTTTTTTGACCATGGCCGATTGTTAATGACAGCAAGCAAATTATTACAAAGAGATATCTCATAACGCAGTGGATTTAGAAAAATCGAAAATACAACAAAAAATAGATTTCGCGGAAGCGCAAAAAAAAACGCCGAATCAAATGATCCGGCGCTTCTTAGATTAGAACTTATAATTATTTCACCTCTTCGTAGTCAACATCCTGAACGTTATCGCCCCCAGCTTCACCTTGCGGCGCTTCTTGTTGCGGTTGACCTTGCTCTGGCTGGCCTCGTTGGTACATCGCTTCGGTAGCGGTTTTCCAAGCGGCGTTCACTTTGTCAAGTGCAGCTGTGATCGCGTCAAGATCTTGTTCTTGATGCGCGGCCTTCAACTCGGTGAGCGATTCTTCGATGGAAACTTTTTGAGTGTCGGTCAATTTCTCGCCAAGTTCCTTGAGCTGGCTTTCCGTTTGGAAAATCATACTGTCGGCCTCGTTGAGCTTGTCAACTTTCTCCTTCATTTTCTTATCTGCATCAGCATTTGCCTCTGCATCTTTCTTCATTCTCTCGATTTCTTCTGGTGTCAAACCTGATGAAGCCTCGATTCTGATGTCATGCGATTTTCCGGTTCCTTTGTCCGTGGCTGAAACTTTAATTATACCATTGGCGTCTATGTCAAAAGTCACCTCGATTTGCGGAACACCTCTTGGCGCTGGTGGAATGCCGTCCAAATGGAAACGTCCAATGGTATTGTTGTCCGTCGCCATTGCGCGTTCTCCTTGCAAAACATGGATTTCAACCGTTGGTTGAGAATCTGCGGCAGTTGAGAACACTTGCGATTTTTTGGTTGGGATTGTTGTGTTCGACTCGATCAATTTTGTCAAAACACCGCCCATTGTTTCGATTCCCAGCGACAGAGGAGTCACGTCAAGAAGCAATACATCTTTCACATCTCCAGAAAGAACCCCACCTTGAATGGCAGCGCCGATGGCCACAACTTCATCTGGATTGACACCTTTCGATGGTTTCTTGCCAAAGAATTTTTCAACTTCTTCCTGGATTCTGGGGATTCGAGTCGAACCACCAACCAATATTACCTCGTCGATATCAGATTTTGAAACTCCAGCATCTTTCAATGCTTTTGCAACCGGGTCCATCGATCTTTTCACAAGACTGTCGGCCAATTGCTCAAACTTTGCACGGGTCAATTTTTTAACAAGGTGCTTTGGTCCCGAAGCCGTTGCCGTTATATAAGGTAGGTTTATTTCTGTTTCAGATGAAGACGAAAGCTCGATTTTGGCTTTCTCTGCCGCT
>JBBSUW010000110.1:0-8155 GCA_038234025.1 Flavobacteriales bacterium | reverse complement strand
CGGTAAAGCCGCCGCCGCTAAGGTCTGTCGCCGAGGTGCTGTCGCCATCGTAAACATAAAGATAATCGTAATCTACCTCAAGCGAGAATTCGGTAAAGGTCAGTTTGATCTTTTTGTTCGGCAATGTTGGAGTCAGCACCCGCACATAATTTTGCTGGTCGGTATAATTTCCATTGGCTCCTCCAGTGTCGGTAATGGTCACGCCAGCACACCAGTCGTCGCCCGTGGCAAAAATATACTGGCGATATACAGAGTTCAATCCTGGCGCGCACACCGGACGAACGCGCACTTTATAGTATTTGTTGGGCAACAATGACGATACATCGTATGTTGGCGATGTCAAAGTGACCCAAGTCCCGATGTTGCTCGTGAACGGGATAACCTGGATTTGCCAAGAGGTGGCACCGCCCATTTCGACCCAATTGATTGTGGCCGAAGTGCTTGTTACGTTGGTTGCCGAAATGCTTGCAACGTTGTTGATGCAGGTATTGATGCAATCGGTGCTGAGGCATGCGCCTGTATTTACCGAGGTAGCAATTCGTGCTTTTGGTTGCGGGCCAAAACCGTTGGCCAAGTTGATCCCAATCGCACCGATCAAGTGGCAATAGCTCATGATCGTGCCCTTAACGTTGTTGGCGGGCAATGTCGGCGGGTTAGTCAAACAAGAATTTCCTTCGGCGCCAGAACCTTGCGCAACTGGAGCGCAGTTGTCTATGGCCGTGCCGTTGTTGTTCCATGTACAAGCATGCGTGTGCGGCGAGCCAAGAAGGTGGCCCATTTCGTGCGTGATAACCATTATCGTCCAAGAAAAGGTTGGAACGGTGCTGTATGAAAAGTTCACGTCCGAATAGCTGTAATTGTTTTGCGAGCAAATTCCATTGATGGAAACCGCAACGCCGCCCAGACCTCCTGGATCGATACCTATAAGTTGGCCAAGATCACCGTCAAAAACCGGCCGCAGCTCATTGAATTGGTAAAGATAATCGCTTGAACCACTTCCATTGTAAGGATCTTGTGTGGTCCAAATGTAGGTTGAGCGCAACGAAACCGTGATTCCATCATTTGCGTAAAGCGTTTGCACGTTGTTGAAAACCGACGACATCCAATTATTGGTGGTCGTAACGCTGCTGTCATTTTGCAGATAGAGCGAATAATCAAGCTCAAAATACATTGTGACGCACTTCACGGTTTCAGGATTTCTGCCACTGTCCTCACTGTCATCGTGAACCACGGCGCTTTCTTTTACACCGCAATCAAACTGGTTGGCAATCTTGAGGTCGGCATCAGAGTATATAATATAGTCGTCGACATTATTTGGAACATCCATTTTGGCGACCACAAGGTTGTTGACATCGGTGGCGGAAATTATCCCGTTCATTTCGTTCTGGAAAAAGTTGAGCGCGACCACAGAAGTTGGGTCGTTCTTTACGATTCCGCGATAGTGCGCGCCCTGTTCGTAGGGAACATTTTTCTGCTTGTCGGTATCGGTGTGGAAACCTTGGGCGTAGATGTCGGCCTTGTAAAGTTGGGTAACGATTGTTCTACCGTTGTAAGGAATCGAAACCTCGATGTAGTCGAGCTTGCTGCTGGCAATATTGGCCACAACGTCATGCTTGATCGATGCAAAAGTTGCGTTCGCCACGGTGCGATCCACAGCGCTTGAAGGCGCAATGTTTTTTTGATCAAGCACGCTAAAAGAGCGAAAGGATGCTCCCGTAGATTTGATCTCGCCGATTTTTTTGGCAACCTCGCCTTGCGCAAAGCCCGAGAACATTGCGAATAATGCAAAAAGGGTAAAGAATTTTTTCATTTTTATTGCTTAAATTTAAATAGTGGTCTCAAATGTAAAGAATTATCGTTAAAAAAAAAGCAAGCATAATACAATTTGGCAATATTTAGAAGTGGTAAAAGGCGTTCTCAAGATGCTCGACCACAAAATCATGTCCTTGTTTATGAATGGCTATGATATCAAAGCGCACCTCGAGGTCGAGGTCTTGCTGGATGACGAACTCATTTACGGCTTTTACGAGCAGTTGGATTTTGGCCGGGCTTACAAAATCCTGTGGCAGACCGAACTCGGTAGACGAGCGTGTTTTCACTTCCACGATAGCGAGCATGCAGCCAATCTTGGCGATTATATCAATCTCTGCTTTTTGAAAAACGAAATTGCGAGAGAGAATCTCATAGCCGTTGTTGCGAAGATATTCGGCAGCAAGGTTCTCGCCTATTTTCCCGAGATCGTTGTGGAAGGCCACGAATTGAATGATTTAAGGATTGAAAAAAATTGAAAGATTTTAAGCACAGAGAGCGTGAATTGTAAATTTAAATATTTTCTCGGCAACTTCTGAAAAATAATTGAGCAGATCGCAGCGCGGAAATGAGCGGGCTGAACATGTTGGCTTAAGCTTTAACAATGCTAAAAATTGAAATGGATACCATTTGCAAGAGCGCGCCATAGCCCCGATTGTCCCGATAGCTATCGGGAGGCATCCTTTTTTATTCGTCTTTTTTTGGCGAAAAAAAAGATAAAGTACTAGTGAGATCAATGCACAGACTTGCCTTGTGGCGAAACTACCGCACGAAGTGCAGCGGGGAATAGCTCCTAAAAGAAATTACGATTTATTTTGCAAAAATCACCCTCGAGCCTTTTTCGTCAACGTTGATGGTTACGTTTCTACCCATGATCAGGGCACGATTATCCTTGGTGTGGCCGGCCGGAAATTTATATATTACAGGGAACTTGTAGTCCTTGAGCACATCCTGGATAATCTGGAGCGCGTCCTTTCCCCACGGAATGTCGTTGTCGTTCATTTCGGTCATATTGCCGATGATGACGCCCTTTATTTTGTCGAAACAGCCCGCGCGGCGCAGGTTCACCATCATTCTGTCGATGTGGTACAGGTATTCGTCGAGGTCTTCGATAAAGAGGATCTTGCCGGTGGTGTCCACAAAACTTTTGCTCCCGATGAGGCTGTAGATCACCGAAAGATTCCCGCCGATGATCTCGCCCGACGCGTTGCCCATTTTGTTGTATTCGTGAGGTGGAAGTTGGTACGAAAGGCTTTCGCCAAAAAGTGCTTTTCGCAGTGTTTCCAACGCTTCGGGCGATGCCGACCGAGCGCTTATCGCCAAAATAGAATGCAATGTTTCGATGCCCAAATTGTTGATGTGCTCGTGCAAAACCGTGATGTCGCTAAAGCCGATAATCCATTTAGGGTGCTGTTTGAACTTCGCAAAATCGAGCCTGTCCACCATTCTCACGGTTCCGTAACCACCTTTTGCGCCCCAAATCGCCTTGATGTTCGGGTTGTCCATCATCTCCTGAAAATCGGTGGCGCGGTACCAATCCGCACCTGCGAGCTGATTCTCCTCGCGGCTGATTGTTTTGCCCGTGATGACTTTAAGTCCCCAGCTTTCCATCAGTTTTACAGCGGGCTGCAGTGTCGAAAGATCGATTTTGCGGGCGGTCGCGACGATCGCGATGGTGTCTCCTTTTTTGAGGTACGGCGGTGTGGTCATTTTTTGCGACAATAAGGTTTGGGCGAGGAAAAGTATGAGCAAAAGCGGTTTCATTGGGCAAAGGTAGGAATTTTGTGAAATTGATTTTTGGGCGTTGCGTCACGCTGTGCTTGCTTCGCGGCACACCGCGCCGCCGGGCTCTTGGCTATATCTTTTATTTCCCGCGAAAAAGCGGAAAATAAAAGGATGCCGCCGCGATCCCTAACGCGAAACTGTGCGTTTAATTTAGATTTATGCTGTAAATATTTAATGCCATACATGACATTTACTGAAAATTTCTATTTTCTATTCAAATATTGCCAAAGTCTGTTCCTTTTTTCTTTAGATCAATAATAATCGAATGGAATATAATAATCCTTTCCCTGCTTCCCAATTAATTAGCGCGCTTTTCCTCACATTTCCCGATCTCCATAGATTCTATCGCCGCTGCAAATCGGTTGTAGTTGATGCTTTGCTGATCGGACATTATATTGTTTTGGACAAATTCAGGTTTGGTTTATTGCGTTTCAAATCCGATTGATGCGGATGTTGGGAGCGCCAAAATGCAATTTACCGCACGCATCATCGGATTTAATACAAATTATATCGGACGTGATTTGATGACCTCAAAGTTACTTTTGAGTTTTAAGAATGGTGTTTCGAGATATTTATAGGAAATAATCGACGCAAAAATCGTGAACCCCAACGAATATAAAAAAGATGCAACGTCTGTTGACGGAACGCTAGGATACTTCCTGATAATATGGTCGGCGATGGCATTGCCCAAAAAATGGAACACATATAGACCGTAGGAACGTTTGCCCAGAAAAATCAATATTCCATATGTGCCGATTGCTTTAAGCGAATTGCTGTGAAGAGCGGACAATAGAACCAAGCCGGTTGATATTCCGACGCATGGATAACTGACATTGAGCCAATAGGAAACGCTATCTAGCGATGGCAAAATACAGACCGCACTGAAAAAAAGCAGTCCAACGCCTCCGATCGCCAACGGACGAAGCGTTTTCAGCAAAAAATCGAGACCGCCAAATCCGATGACAATCCCGATCACCATTGAATCAAAATGAGTTATCGGAAGCACCCAAATCGCGGGCTCCGGAATTTCTTCGGCGATCATTATGGTTCTCGCCAATGTAAAAACTATTACAGTGGCAACAAGCGCGAAAGTCTTGGTTTTTTTGGTAAAGTGGAGCAGCAATAAAATAATGAGCGGAATGACGACATAGAACTGTTCTTCAAAGGCAATAGTCCAAAGATGAGGCACATAAGGCAATGGATTGTAGCCATAAAAAGCAGCAAAAATATTGTCTGAAAAAGAAAACAGCCCAAATATCCGTTTGCCGATATTATCTGCGATCGACCCATTTTTTAACCAGTAAACCAGCACCGAAAAACAGACGAACGCAAAATACAATGGCCATATCCTGAACAATCGGCGAAAATAGAATTTTCTGATGTTGATGGTTTTGTTTTTTTGAAACTCCGCAACCAGAAGCTTGGTGAACAGGAACGAGGAAAGCGCGAAGAATAGGTCGACACCGATCCAGCCATTGTCATGGAGAAAAGAAAGGCGCGGGATTTTTGAGAACAGCCGATGATGGTGAACAAAGACCAACAGGAACGCGAAAAACCGCAGGCTATCGAGCTGGGGAAAATAGATTCTCGGAACGGTCTTAATGTTGTTTGCCAATGCGGATCTTTGATAATGTAAAAGTGGGGAAAATATTTTTCATCGCACTCCCAACTTGTATCTAAATTAGCTATAACAATCCCGTGATATAATCAAGCAGGTCTAATACTTCGTTTCAGAAGCATGCGCCAGGGATTGGGCGTCATTTGAAATTCTGCGCCGTTTGGAGCAGCAAAGCAGATGAGAGCGCCGAAAGCCCAAGGAATAGGTTGCACCAAAGTAATGCACGGTTTTACGGAGCGCAAAATAACATAAAAAAAGCATCCGTTCAACAAGTTATATGTTTGAATCATATATGCTGCCGCCAATAATATGTAATGTTCGCTCGAAGTTGTTAAACTAATTTTATTTGATTTTAAATTCAAACCATTTAATACTATAATTATGAAAAAGTTTTTTTTATTGGCCACGGCCACAATGTTCAGTTGCGGAATGTGGGCACAAAGCGAAGACGTACAGCGCGGCGTGACAAACCAGGATCATTTTCAGACCCCTACAAGCTATATTTATATGGAAAACGGGAAAATGATGCACAGAGACCAGGGCAGATCTATGATGATGGAGGCCGATATGACAATGCCGAACGGCACAATGGTGAGCAAAACCGGCCAAGTGACAATGAAGGACGGCAAAAAAATGATGATGACCGCCAACGGCCGAATGGATATGAACGGCGTGATGATGGGCGATGATATGATGATGAAGGACAATAAAATGATGAAGGACGACAAAAAGGTGATGAAGGACGACAAGAAGATGATGAAGGACGACAAAAAGGTGAGGAAGGACGACAAGATGATGATGAAAGATGCGGATATGAAGTAACTTTCGTTTCAGAAATACAATTATGGAAAAATCCCGCAAAAGCGGGATTTTTTGTGCTGAATAAGTTCTTGGAAAAGATGCTCAGCCGTTATTTGCAAATTAATATCCTATATTAAATAAACGACTCTTTATTGCAATATTATTTGTCATATAATTTTAAAAGCCCTACTAAATTCCCATGATTTATTTCCATTTAGGCGATGAAACCCTCGAGCTCATCCGCAATTATAAAAATAATCGTTTCACGGTAATGCAATGTTTAACAAAATAAAAATTTGGGCGATGCCTTTGGCCCGGGCTGCTCACTCCAATCTTGTCGTTACGATGAAAGGACGAAAAAAAAGGATTTCCTGCCATCCCTATCGCAGAGGCGAACTTTCGATCTGGCATAAATAACACACAATATTTGTTGTTACAGCAAGCTTTTCTGCGATGCCGAGAGCGCTACGACGTGCTCAGTAATTCCAATATATCATCGCCAAAGTTCGCGACCTTCTGTTCGCCCCAGCCTTTTATTTTGCTCAATTCCAACCAGCTTTTCGGACGGTTCTTGGCTATGGTCATCAGCTCAACATTATGGCATATCATAAATTCGGGATTGCCCACTTCCGCAGCTTTTTCCCTTCGCCATTTTCGAAGCACGTCATAGGTGGATTTTTGTTCCGGCGTCAAATCTGTTTCATTAATTGCTTGGGCTTTTTCGATCATCTTGATAAATTGGGGGTCTGTTTTATTTTCATAGAACACCAAAATAGACCAATGCTGCTCATTGCCGTTGCCCACGATTTGTCCCAATGTGTTTTTGACCAATACCGTTTCCAAAAAATTGTTCAATGCCGCTTGGTCGGTTGCGAGTTCTTGTTTGTTTAACCGAACAGAAAAGCTTTTTACTTTCATCCTTTTTTTAATTGTATTACGTAAAGAACCACCGGAAAACGGGGGATCTATCAAAAGGATGACAAATTAGTTTAAATTCACAAATTAATAAAAATCAAAAATATTACGTTATACTTTCAGCTGATTGCTGATAAGTGCAAATATATTTATCAACGCGTCAAGTTTGGCTTGTTGCTTTTTTATTGTTAATGGTCTTATATAAAACCAGTTGAGACCAATCCATAAAAAGGTTAGTGCGTAGGCAAAACTTCCCCAAAATATTGTCATCCTGATCGTGTACTCAAATAAATAAAGTGCGATGCCAAGTGAAAGCATAATAAAATACAGGCTCAACATTGTAGTTTGCATCAACGTCTGCCTTTTCTTGAGGGCAATCAAACTCTGCAGATATTTTTCATGGTCCTGCGAAAAATCCAGTTTTGCCAGATCCGAAAAACTTTTGTTGTTGTAAACCAAAAATATTGCCATTGCTAATATCACCAATGAAATACCGATTTTGGTCGTAATGAATTGTGGTTGATAATAATACCAAATAAATATCAGAAATGCCGATGTGAGCGCAAAAGCAACATTGGTTAATATCAGACTTCGTAAACTTCTCCGTTTATATTTATCCAATATTATAAAAAGGTCTTCAATATTAACTTCCGTGACTTTCTGTTGCTGCCAAATATTCTTGAAATCGATTTTATTGGCTTCCATAATCCTTGAATTTTTGCGTTGGTTTTTCTTTTGCCCTATGGATTTTTACCCTTACATTGGTTTCTTTCAACCCCACAATGCTTGCTATTTGCGACTGTTTGATTTCTTCAAGCTCCAGCGATATTACGATTCTATCGGTTTCCGGCAATTCTGAAATAAACCTGTACAACAATTGAATCTCGGGTTCCATATCTTCACGGATTTCTGCTCGCAGATTTATCGGAAGTTCGGTTTTTGGCAAACGTTTTTCGAGTTTAATATATCTCAAACAATTGTTGGTAGCAATTCTGAAAATCCAGGTCGCGATATTAGATTCGCCACGGAATTTCGGCAACTGTTGCCACACGATGATGAACGTTTCCTGTGTAAGATCTTTCGCAGAATCAAAGTCGTTGACATAGCCCATGCAAAGCCGGAAGATTTTTTGCCAATAGGTTTTGTACAGTTCTTCTATCGTCATTTTTTTGTCGGAATAAAATCATTCAATTGCGCAAAGTACCAATCCTTGTCGTCATACATGAT
>JBBSUW010000109.1:0-8197 GCA_038234025.1 Flavobacteriales bacterium | reverse complement strand
TGCGAGCGGAATTTCCTTCATCTTCTCGACGGAGTATCTTGCATTGTAAAAGCTTACGGACGATTTCTTTTCCAGAACATCCAAAGAATCTTGGTTGCCAAACCAAATTGCATTTTGTCCAAAACGCTTGACGAGCAATGTTTCTCTTGAACTGTTCAAAACTATAAATTCGGCAGAGTTTAATTCTGATTTTGGAATCTGGGATATCGCATATTGAAATCCAATGACGCCAAAAAGTGCTCCTATCAAGTATTCGAATCGAAATCTTTCGAACCATTTGGCAGTAAAAACAATCACGACAAACAATGCAAAAAGCATCATCATCGTAAAAGGAATGTTCTTGAACACAAGATTCTGCATCGAGGCTACCCAATGAACCGCGCCGTTCAGCAGCCAAATCAAGAAGCCTAGTAACAAGACTGAACATGGAATCACAAATCCAAGTGCCGCAATAAAAACCACTATGAGCCCGACAAACATCACACAGAACAGCAATGGAATCACCATAAGATTTGTCAAAATGAAAAGTCCGGGAAATTGATGGAAATAATAGAGAATCAAAGGCAAAGTTCCCAGTTGTGCGGCAATCGAAACCGTCACCAAATCCCAAAAGTATCTCACCACAATGTATTTTGGCACCCATATTCCAGAGAACTTCGGCTGCAACCAAACAATCGAGAATACCGCTGCATAGCTCAATTGAAACCCAACATCGAATAGAAAAGAAGGTTTGAACATCAAAATCAAAAATGCCGACACAAAAAGCGTGTTGAATATATTCTTGATCCTGCGAAGATTGTCGCCAATGGCGATAAAACTGAACATTGCTGCAGCGCGCGTTACCGAAGGTGTTAGTCCTGTCACGATTGCAAAAGTCCAAAGCCCGATCAGTATTGCCAAAAGTTTGAAGAATCGATTTCGTCGGCTTCTGGACAATCTATTGAAGAAAAAGTTGATGAACATCGCCACAAAACCAACGTGCAGTCCCGAAACTGCCAGAACGTGAACCGCGCCCGCCATTTGATAATCCTGTTTCAGATCTTTGCGAATATCCTGTTGCTGGCCGAGCAAAAGCGCCGCGGCAATGCTTGATTCGTCATTTTCCATTCCGGCTTTTGACAGCGTAGTGATCACTTTATCTCGGAGCGCATCGGCATAAAACGACAAATCCTTTATGGGTTTATGAATATTTACGATAAACTTTTTCGAAGTGTAAACCTGTCCGTAAATATCTTTGTTGTACAAATATTCGGCGTAATTAAAGCTTGAGCCTGGCCGGTTCTGGACCTTTCTGATTTTTGAAAATAGTATCAACGATGTTCCGATTGGATACCTTTCAGTTTCTGGTTTTTTTACATTCAACAACAACCGACCTTCCTGGAATTTGCCATCGATACTCTTGACAAGCGTAACATATCGACCGTTATTGGTCGTGCTCTTCAGTCGCTGCCGAATGATGATTTCAATCTTTTTGTCCTCACCAAAATTGTCTGCGTTTCGGCTAAAGTCAAATTCAGTTGGAGCGTGAACTTGAACCGAGATCAGTCCAATACCGAAAAATGAAAGCGATGCAAATGCGGTAAATAAAATGTTCTTGAAATTTCGGCGAAAGCCAAAGAAAGCTGTGAACATAAGTAAGATCAGGGTAGCCGTTGCCACCAAAGCCGGAAAAAGTTGGACACCGAAATTTTTTCCCACATAAATGCCCGCCACAAAAAATAGCGTGAGCAGAATCAGCGGAAACCTGAGCACTTTCATACACCTAAAGTACTCAAAAATAGGATTGGAGGGATCTTAATTTTCCACCATTCGATTAGCCTGAGCATAGGTTCGCTCATAGTAAGGCTCGTTGATGCTCGAAATAATCACGCCAAGTTGCGTGCTCGAATGGATGAATTTGATCTCATCGCGGCTTACCTCGGTCACCATGCCAACGTGGCTTATGCGCCTGCCGCTGGTCTTAAAGAAGAGAAAATCTCCCACCTGAATATCACGTTCCTTTATCTTTTTGCCATAATTGGCCATTTCATAACTGGATCGTGGCAATGCAATATCAAATTTTTTAAAAGTAGAGTAAAGCAGTCCGAAACAATGTGTCTGCAAGTTGAAGATTCCTTCCGAATCATGATTTACAAAATTCTGTACGTCGGTGAATTTTAGCATATGGCAAATAACCACAATATAGGAAATATAAGAATATACCTATATTATCATTCAAACTGTTAAATTATTGTGTAGTTCATCGATTTTATGTAGTGTGTGTGTGTGTGTGTGTGTGTGTGTTACATTTATGGTTCGTATACGACGAATTTGGTTAATGAGCTAAAGTTTATTGTTATTTTTGCACTATGTCCTGCCAACATTTTAGTATTTTTAATCATCTGTGCAAAATATATCCAGAAGCGATTCTTTTTAACCGGGCAGAAATCCATATTGGAAAAAAACAGCAGAAAATCTTTGACTGTCCAAATGTGCCAAAAGCACTTGCAAAGATTCAAGCAAAAATTACAGTATTATGAAAAATTTGTTTTTTGCAGCAGCGTTTATGTTGGTTGGTTCGGTTTCTTTTGCGAGTACAGGTATTACCGCTACTAAGTTAGCGAATGGCAGTACATTAAAAAAAGCGGATCTTCTTAGGGAAAGAACTATGGTAGTGTATTGTAATGGTGTCAGATCAGGATATATTACTTGTGCTTGCACTGACGCACAGTTCAATAGTATGGCCAACACAATTTGTAACCCGTAATTTTTATTAAAGCCTGATATCTTTCAGGCTTTTTAACAATCTAAATCTTACTATGAAAAATCTTTTTGTAACCTTGTTTCTTGCGATTGCGCCGTTTATAAATAGTCAGACAGGCTACGTAACCTATAACTATGTAGAGGCCTTAGCTATGGGCAATCTTCAAGGCCCGCAGTACAATGCTTATCTAACTTTTGATGCCAAACACTCATACTATGTTACGGCCAAGGATAGTTTGCAATCAAGTTTTGCACTTAATGAAACAAAACAATTTAAAAATGAAGATCCAGATGCTGTTGGTGCAATATTCAATGGATTAAAATCCAGTCCTGATGGCGACCAAGTATTCTACGCAAATGGATCAAAGAAGATGAACTCAACTTTTAAATACCTTGACTATACTGCAATTGATGATGGTGTTCAAACAATAAAATGGACAATCCATTCGTCAGATCACAAATTGATAGGCTCATTTAACTGCACTAGGGCAACCGCTAGATTCAGAGGACGAGACTATACAGCATGGTATTCGGTAGATATCGCAGTTCCATACGGGCCTTGGAAATTAAACGGTTTGCCTGGTCTTATTTTGGAAGCTTACGACACCAACAAACATCTTTATTGGGGCGTGAAAGATGTTAAATATCCCGATACCACGGTGATGGTTAAGTTACCAAAGAACGGCATAAGTTATTTGCCTTATCCTCAATTCAAAGAGATGCAACTACTACAGATTCAAAAAGACTCTGAAAAGTTGATGATTCTTAATAAGCAATACCCCAGTATCGCAGCAACTGCACCAAAACTATCTGAAATGTATATCGAATGTGAATAGAAGGGAATATATTTCGATTATAATTGTTTTTATATCAATATGCAAATGTTGTTGTCAACAAAATAATTTCAGAGGCAAGGTACAAGATTTTCAAAATAATGGCATTCAAAGTGCCGCTGTGTCATTATACAATCCAACTGACGAAATTATTGGCTACACCTACACCGATGAAAAGGGCGAATTTGCCATCTCATTAAATAATACAGACCATAATTTACAATATAGGATTGAAATAGCTTGTTTGGGATATGTAAAACTTATGAAATTAATAGAATCCCTGTCAGGATTTCAGAGGTTTACTCTACAGGAAAAAGCAGAGTATATCAACGAAGTTGTTGTGGAGAGCGGAAAAAAAATAAAGATTGATAACGATACCACTTTCATAAAAGTCGCATCGTTTGCCAATAAAACAGAGCAAACCGTCGAAGATATCCTAAAAAAACTACCCGGCATTGAAGTGCTTAAGGACGGAACTATCAAGGCGCATGGTAAGGTCATAGACAAACTGCTGATAGAAGGTGAGGATATGTTTGACAAAAACTACAAATTACTTTCCAAGAACCTTGATGCAAAGGTGCTCGACGAAGTTGAGATTCTTGATTCATTTGAGGATAATCCGATTTTTAAAAAGCTCAACAACTCTGACAAAGTTGCAATCAATCTTAAGCTCAAAAAAGGATTGGATAATATATGGTTCGGAAATTTGACCGCTGGTGCGGGAATAGTTTCAGAAAATCGGTGGAAAGAAAGCATCAATGTTGGCCTGATCAAAAAAAGGCTAAAATTATTTTATTTCGGTGATTATAATAACATAGGAGATAAGGCGACAGATTTAATCTCGACAGAAGTCAACGAAAGATCAAATTTTGGAACCGATCGGGTGGAGTATAAAGCCAAGTCACTTTTTGTAATACCAGTACAAGATATTCCGATTTTTACAAATCCGCAATTCGTTTTTAACATTGCTTTGCTAAATTCTGTGAGTCTATCAACAAAGATTGGCAAAAAGGTAAATCTGCGGGGCGTCATATATGTTGCCAATGATAATCAACTCCAAAATTCAACTGCACTAACATTCTACAATTTAGAAAACAATCCAGTAACCTTTGTCGAAAACAATTTGTACAACGATAGAAAGTTGTTATCTTCTGTAGAGCTTGAGCTTAAATACTCACCCAATGATAAAAATTATGTTACCAACCTTTTGATTGTGAAGTCAAATGATGAGAATGTTGCAAATGATTTATTGTTTAATACAGAAAATATTGATCAATGGTCTGTAAATCAAAATCGCACTCTTTACAACCATTTCAACCATACCTTGCAAGTTTCAGATACTAATATTCTTAATACTTATATTTATTTTGGAATCGATCAAATTACTGAAAGGACTAATATACGCTCCGCGGTATTGAACTCTTTTTTAAGTATTGACAATGGTGAAAGGATTTTGCAGAAGGCAAACAATAAAATATTCTACTCAGGTGTAAAGACAAAAATTGTGTCAAAGTTTAGAAAAATGGATTTTACCAATGCAATCCAACTTGAGTATAATGCAGAAAATTATGATAGCAAATTCCAAAATGAGCGTCTCTTTCTTCCAAATTTTAACAACGATACGTACCTCCTAAGCATTACAGCTGCTCAAGAAAATGGAGTCCGGTACAATTTTTCGAGGAAAATAGACTTTACGGCCAATTTAAATTTTTATAATGCTAATGTTAGGTTGAATGACAATTCAAGAACATTCTTCTATGCAAATCCATCAATTAATCTTAATATAAAAAAAACAGGTTTTGGTAATTTCTCGTTGTTGTATTCACGCAATAACGCGTTGCCAGATATAAATCAATTAACAACAAATGCTCAACTCATAGATTATCGCAACTTTCGTAGTGGAGCCACAATTGAAAAACCAGTGGTGAGTGAAAATGCATCATTTAAGTATTATTTTTATAATGATGAAAATCGATATTCAATAAATTCGAGCCTTACATTTATCAATTCTAAAACTGTCCTAAGTCCTACAAGTACTGTGACCGATGCGCTAAACTTTACAACATTTGTCTTAAAAAATGGCAGTAAAAGCTATAATTATACTTTGAGTCTTGTAAATTATACGCGCAAACTTAAACTTGCATCCAAACTAGAAACTTCCAATAGTTGGATGTTTACGCCACTAAATGTGAACTCACAAATTTTTGAAACCTCGCAAGGCTATATAAATTCTATTAAATATGCAGGAACGACCTATCTAAAATTGCCTGTAAATTTTGATTTTGGTTTTTCCTACAACTACTTTAGCTCAAGATTTCAAGGATTGAAAAGCAGCAATGCGACGCGTGATTATTTTATAAAAGTCGATTACAAAATATTATCCACCATTATCGCCGAAGCTAATAACTCTGTCTATTTTATTGACTCACAGAATTATTTCTTCAATAATATTGTTCTTAATTACACCCCTATTGAGAGTCGATGGTCATTTAGATTTTTGCTCAATAATTTGGCAAATGAACAACAATTTACCAACATTATTATTAGCGATTTCAGTGTATATAGATCAAGCCTTGAATTACTGCCAAGATATATTTTAGCCACAGTAAAATATCGCTTTTAGAAAAAGGCAAAAACTAAAATATTCTTAATTCTCCACCATCCGGTTGGCCTGAGCATAGGTTCGCTCGTAGTAGGGCTCGTTGATGCTCGAGATGATCACGCCAAGTTGCGTGCTCGAATGGATGAATTTGATCTCATCGCGGCTTACCTCGGTCACCATGCCAACGTGGCTTATGCGCCTGCCGCTGGTCTTAAAGAAGAGAAAATCGCCAACCTGAATGTCGCGTTCCCGAATTTTCTTGCCATATTGTGCCATTTCATAGCTTGATCTTGGCAAGCTGATGTCGAATTTTTTGAATGTGGAGTAGAGCAGTCCCGAACAATCGAACCCGCCGGAATCCGTGCCGCCCGTTCTGTAACCGGTACCAAGATTTTCCTCTGCCGTGTATATCAACTGTTGCACAAGATAGCTTCCGCTGTCGCCCGTTGCTATATCATCGTCGTTGTCATCGTTGATTTTTTGCGACCTGTTTTTTCGCCCTTCTCTTTCCTCAGACCGCGAACTGCTTGATCTTCTGACCGCTTCACTGGAAGCACTTTCATTGAATCTCACAGGCTTTTCAACTTTTACCATCGAGCTGTTGGCCCTTGTCGTGGCCGAAGTTCGAGGTTTTTGTTGGGCAACGACCCGTCCATTTTTGCCCCGGGCGGGCATCTGGTAAATTCCTTTTCTCATCGCCTCGTCCTTGGACGTGACGATATAACTTGAGGATTTGCAACTGACGAAAAATGAGCAAATGACTAGAAGGATGGTGAGTTTTTTCAAATCGTGGTGTTTTTGCAAATTTAAAAAATATAAACGTAAAACGAAATTATGCGGTATTTCGTACAATTAAATTTGCGGTTTTTGCGCTCGCACCGCTGCCGCCAAGTTTTTGCGCAAGCAACTTATAATCCTCGAGCATTATGTTTCTCGTGTCTCCCTCAAGCAATCTCGTAAGTTCTTTCCCGATATTCTTCGTGTTGCAATCGTCCTGAATCAGTTCGGTCACGACCATTCTGTCCATAATCAAATTGACCAATGAGATATATTTCAGGGTCAGGATTCTTTTAGCAATTTGGTAAGAAATCCAACCGCCTTTGTAGCAAACCACTTCGGGAACCTTAAACAACGCTGTTTCCAAAGTTGCCGTTCCGCTCGTGACCAAAGCCGCCGTGGCGTGTTCCAAAAGATTGTAGGTCTGGTTTAGCACCAAATGGACATTCTTGCTCTTGATGAATTTTCGGTAGAAGCTTTCCTCTTGTGAAGGCGCGCCGGCAATTACAAAATCGTGGTCCGGAAAATCTTTTGTAACGCTCAACATGACCGAAAGCAACTTTGAGATTTCCTGTTTTCGGCTGCCCGGCAAAAGGGCGATGATAGGCTTTGTGCCCAAATTGTGTTTTTCCAGAAAATCATTTTCCGATGATTTTTTGAAGCTTTCGATCGCGTCAATCAATGGATGTCCGACGAATTCAACCTTATAATCGTGCTTGCCTTCGTAAAAATATTTTTCAAAAGGCAAGATCACGTACATTCTATCTACGTCGCGCTTTATTGCATTGATCCTGTTTTCTTTCCAAGCCCAAATTTGGGGCGATATATAATATTGAGTGGAATAATCTTTCTGCTTTGCCCATTTGGCGATACGAAGATTGAATCCCGGATAATCGACAAAAACAATAGTATCTGGCCGGAAGCTTTCAATGTCTTTTTTGCAAAAAGCAAGGTTGTTTATTATCGTTTTCAGATTCGAAACCACCTCAGCAAATCCCATGAACGCGAGTTTTTTGTAATGCATTACGAGTGTTCCACCAATAGCTTGCATCAGGTCGCCGCCCCAAAATCGTATTTCGGCATTTATATCTTCGGCAAAAATCTCGCGCATAAGATTAGCGCCATGAAGATCGCCCGAAGCTTCGCCGGCAATGATGTAGTATTTCATCGCGGGGTCGTTATATAATAGGGATCGATATCATTTTGAGGTCTTTTCGTTAAGGTTCCAGTCGTTTAATTGTGC
>JBBSUW010000108.1:0-8426 GCA_038234025.1 Flavobacteriales bacterium | reverse complement strand
TCCAAATGGTTCGGGAAAGTCCACCACGCTTGGAATAGTTCTCAACGTGGTCAACAAAACCTCGGGCGAATACTCTTGGTTTGGCGGCAATCTCGAAACCCACGAAGCTCTCAAGAAGGTTGGCGCAATTATCGAACGGCCAAATTTCTATCCATATATGACGGCGGCGGAAAATCTCGAGCTCGTTTGCAAAATCAAGAAAATCCCATATTCCAAAATCGATGACAAGCTGGAACTTGTCGGACTCAACGAAAGACGAGACAGCAAATTCCGGACATTTTCACTGGGAATGAAACAGCGTTTGGCGATTGCTTCGGCGTTGCTCAACGACCCGGAAATATTGATTCTCGACGAACCTACAAATGGTCTAGATCCGCAGGGAATCCATCAAATACGAGATATCATCAAACAGATTGCGTCAACCGGAACCACGATTTTATTGGCTTCGCACTTGCTCGATGAGGTCGAAAAAGTCTGCAGCCACGTTATGGTTCTTAGAAAAGGTGAAGTTCTTTATTCAGGAAAGGTTGACGAAATGACGAGCGAGGGCGCGTTCTTCGAGATCAGATGCAACGATATGGCAAGATTAAAGGATGTGCTTTCGCAAAATTCCAATATCGTGAAAATCGCGTCCAACAATGAAAATCTTACCGCGTTTGGTACGGCCGATTTTACCGCTGAGCAACTGAACCGTTATCTTTTCGACAATGGCATTGTCCTGACGCACCTCGTTATGAAAAAAACCAGTCTTGAAGAGCAATTTTTAGAAATCACAAAATCCAGCGCACAATGAACAGATTGTTATCGATAGAATTCCAAAAAATCTGGAAAAACCGCGCCAGCAAAATATTGACCATCACATATTTTGTGCTGCTTTCATTTATCGCGCTCATCGCCTCGATCAAGTTTGATATTGGTCCGGTCAAGTTCCATCTCGCTGAACAGGGGATTTTCAACTTTCCCTACATCTGGCATTTCAATACATACGTTGCCGATTTCTTGAAATTCTTCCTCGCCATCGTCATTGTTTCGATGGTAGCGAACGAATATAGTTATGGCACATTGAAGCAAAACCTGATAGACGGACTTAGCAAAAAGGAATTCCTCGAATCAAAATTCATCACGGTTGTGGCTTTTGCTGTGGTTTCCACGGTCTTTGTGTTTCTGATGTCGCTGATTCTTGGCTTTATATTTTCATCATATACAGAACCTTCTATAGTTTTCTCAGAACTTAGTTATCTAGCTGCCTATTTTGTGAAGCTGCTGGGCTTCTTCAGCGCCTGTCTTTTTGTGGCGATTCTGGTCAAGCGATCAGCCTTCGCGCTGGGTTTTTTGATTGTTTGGTATTTTATCGAAGGGATTCTTTATCTGATTCTTCGATACAATGTGTTTCAGGATTCGGACACGGCTTCCAAAGTGATGGCATTCTTTCCGCTCAATGCGATTTCAAACCTTATAGTCGAACCAGTCACGCGGTTGAATGTTGTCAAAACGCTCGGGAATCAGGTCGGCATCGATTCAACACGAGATTACAGCGTTCACTTTACATCGATTTTGATCGTCCTCGTTTGGGTGGTTATTTTTATGTTAATGTCTTACCGAACGCTCAAGAAACGCGATTTGTAGTATCTTTGCCGGGCTATGAATGCAAGGCATACTATACTGTTTTTCACTTTGTTTTTTTTTTTCGTAAATAATGCTGAAGCGCAGTACATTCAGGTTGCCGACAACTATTCTGCACAGCAATTGGTCGAGAATGTTCTGGTCAACAGCCCTTGCGCGAGTGTTTCAAATTTTTCTGTCACCGGCGATCCATTCAGTGGACTTGAGAACAGTTATGCATATTTCAATGCCGCAGGAACAACCTTTCCTTTCACTGAAGGTATTGTGCTGGCAACTTCCCGCGCCAACAGAACAGCAGGTCCAAACGACAATCTTATTGATGAGGGCTCAACATTGTGGCTGGGCGATCCTGATCTTGAACAGGCATTGGGCATTTCAAATACCTTCAATGCAACGGTGCTGGAATTTGATTTCACTCCGCTCACAAGTCACGTCAGTTTTAAATATCTATTCGCTTCTGAGGAATATCAAGGAACTGCGCCTTGTCGATACTCAGATGGGTTCGCATTTTTGTTGAAACCAGTTGGAAGTTCTCAAGCGTACCAAAATCTTGCGCTTATTCCCGGCACAAGCACGCCCGTTTTGGTCACCACAGTCCATCCCGCGATTTCGGGGTCTTGTGGCGCGATGAACGAAGAATATTTCGGGGGCTACAATTCCAGTGAAAGCCCCATAAACTTCAATGGCCAAACCGTTCCGCTCACGGCATCTGCCACGGTTGTGCCGGGCCAAACGTATCATATCAAGCTTGTTATCGCGGATGAAGAGAACATTCGATATGATTCCGCGATATTTCTTTCGGGCGGAAGTTTTGACGTTGGCATCGATGTTGGTCCCGATAGATTGTTGGCAACGGGAAATCCAGTTTGCGCCGGCACGAATTTTCAGCTTGACGCTACCGAAGCTGGAAACAATACCTACCAATGGTTCAAAAACACCATTTTGATTCCGGCGCCGATTGGCACAAATGCAATTTTAAACGTATCTCAAACCGGAACTTACACCGTAAATGTGGCCATCGGAAATACAACTTGCGTGGCAACGGGCGAGGCGAGAATCGAATTTTCCGCGCTTCCGCTTTTGACCAATACTACTTTGCTGCAATGCGATCCCGACAATGATGGCACGGCGCTTTACAATCTCACAAGGGTTGACAACATCATCAAGAACTACAATGCATCGCTTGGGCAAGTGGTCTATTTTGAAAATCTGCTGAACGCACAGAATAATATCGGCAGAATCACAAATCCAAATGCTTACCTCGGAACCGCAAATTCAACATTGTATGCCCGTGTCGAAAACCAATTTGGATGCTCGAGCATCGCAACGTTGCTGTTGCAAACATCCAACAATGTTATCACGAACCAGCCTTTGCTTGAAATCTGCGATCTTGATAATGAAGCAGTTCGCGATGGAATTTACGACTTCAATTTGATCGATGCCAATAATCAGGTTGTCCAAAATTTGCCAAGTGGATTGACTGTTGAATATTACCTGAATGAAGATGACGCATTTTTGGATCTTAATCCTTTGCCGAATAATTATAGAAACACCACACCCAATCTTCAAATTATTTATGCAAAAATCCTGAATGGCCCAGATTGTTACGGCGTGATTCCCGTAAGGTTGAAAGTGAAAGTTTTCAATCCCTCGAATTTTGAGCCTGAAACAATATCAATGTGCGAGAATGCTTCGGTAACACTGAGCGTTGCAGCTGGATTTTTAAATTATGAATGGAACACCGGAGAAACAACAAGTTCAATTTCAGTTGCAGCGCCAGGAACTTATTCGGCAACGGTGACAGATTTCGCAACTGATTGTGAAGCGATAAAAACCTTTACGGTAGTTGCAGTTAAAAATCCCAAAATTGAAAATATAAAGATCAACGATTTTAATGCAAGCGGGAACACTGTGACAATTTTCGCAGTTGGTGATGGCGTTCTGCAATATTCGCTTGACGGCATCAATTTTCAGGAGAGCTCTTATTTTTCCAATGTCGCGCCGGGGGAATATAATGTCGTCGTAATTTCTGATACTGGTTGCCAATTGGACACCCGAAAAATCATTGTTTTGGGTTACCCAAAATATTTTACCCCGAACGGCGATGGGTTCAATGATGTTTGGACCATTCCATTTCTCGACCTGCAAGGTTCGGTAAAAGGTTCGATTTTTGACCGTTACGGCAAACTACTGTATTATTTTGACCAGAATTATAAAGGTTGGGACGGAATCTACATAGGGAAAGCGCTTCCGTCGGAAGATTACTGGTTTCTGCTCGACTTTGAGAATGGCAGAACCATTCGCGGACATTTTGCATTAAAACGTTGAAAGTTCGGTGGATTTTATTAATTTTAGAACATGCAAAAAACTGCGCTCGCCATAATGATTTTGTTCAGCAGCCTTTGCGTGGCGCAGGGCGAGGCAAATACGTGGTATTTTGGGCATTTGGCAGGTCTCAAATTCAATGGCAACAATCAACCGATCCCGCTCACTGGCGGTCAGATCGATGTTCTTGAAGGTTGCAGCGCGATCAGCAATTCGCAGGGAAATCTGCTTTTCTATACCGATGGGCGTTCGGTCTGGGACAAAAACCATATCGTTATGCCAAACGGCAATTATTTTGCGGGCACTGGACTTTTTGGGGATCCGTCAAGTACACAGTCAGCACTAATTGTCCCAAATGTGGACAATCCAAATCTTTACTACATCTTCACGGTGGACGAGCCCAACTATGAAAACGCACAAGTTTATCCCAATCAAAACACCGCTGCGCCCATATCGGCGGACGACGGTTACAACAATGGTCTTAATTACAGCATTGTAGATCTCTCTATAGCGGGCGCAAATGGAAGTATGGGCAATGTGACCTCACGAAACAATGGTCTATTGACCTACAATGACATATCTGGCAATCAAGGTGCGTACAAGTGTTCTGAGAAAATAACCGCCGTTCTCGATGCCGAAGGTTCTGGTTTTTGGGTGGTAACGCATTTTGTGGACAAATTTTATTCATTTCACGTTGATGCTTCGGGAGTTCAGCCGAGCCCCGTAATTTCAGTCGCGGCGCCAACGATTCCCATATCTGGATACGGTGGGAATTCGCACGGCTATTTCAAGGCTTCACCCAATGGCAAAAAACTGGCGATCGCCCATTCGCAAGTAGCTACGGACCACACAAGCGCTCCGGCCAATGGGCAAGTGCTGATCTATGATTTTAATCAAACTACTGGCGCGGTTTCCGGTGGAAATTTGCTTTTGGATGTTGGCAATCCATATGGAATCGAGTTTTCGGCCACGACAAAAAAACTTTATGCCACCGTGGGAAGCGGCACGAGCAACGATCTTGTGCAATTTGATCTTGAAAGCGGCAACATTGCTGCATCAAAGGCAATTATTTCCACAATGACCAATATTCCGGGCGCGCTCCAATTGGCGGTGAACAAAAAAATCTATATGGCCAATTTTCCGTCTAACAAAGACTTTTTGGGCGTTATCAACAATCCTGAAAATGGTGCCGGCGGAGTCGACTTTGTTCAAAATGGCCAACCCGTGGCCGCGCAGACAAATTCATCTCTTGGACTTCCGCCATTTATTACGTCGTTTTTGCTTTCGAACATTGAGGTCGAGGATCTCTGTGTTGGGAAAAACACATCGTTCTTCATTAATGTTAATACAGAAAGCCCTATCCAAAATGTAAGTTGGGATTTTGGCGATGGCGCGACCGGAAATTCACAGGCTACCTCGCACCAATACGCTCAAGCCGGCGATTATGTTGTTTCGGTCGTTGTCAACGTGAGCGGCTCTGCAGCTATCACCAAGACAAAAACCATTACGATTCATGAACTGCCTGTTGTGGCGGATGTAGAAATTTCGCAATGCGATACCGATGGCGACAACATCACATCCTTCGATCTTAATGTTGCTACTGCATTGCTGAACCCTATGAGCCAAATCGGTGTCGAGATAAAATATTTCAAGTCCGAGGCGAATGCCGAAAACAATGTGAACCCAATCGCGAACCTGACAGATTTCTCGAATGAAAACCAAGATCGAGTTTATGCTCTTTTTATAAATCCTTTCGGTTGTACTACCATTGCAGAAGTGACGCTCAAAATTCTCGACAGCGATAATAGTGAAAGAATACATGAAACTTGCGATTCCGACGAAATTCAGGATGGTTTTTTAAACGTAAACCTTCAATTGACATTTTCAGCATCTATTTTGAGCGGTCTTCCACCCGGCCTTGCGGTGAGGTATTTTCCAACGTTGATCGATGCAACCAATGGTACCAATGCAATTGGTGGTGCATTCAGGAATACCACAAACCCGCAATCGCTGTACGCAACTGTCGTCAATGGTCTTGATTGTTACGGCATCACTAAAGTTACCATTTTGGTAAATACTTTTAGTCCGTCAAATTTTGAAAGAGAAAACCTAATCTTGTGCGATGGTACATCTTTGGAAATTGGTGTTCCCGAAAATTTTGCATCATACATTTGGCAAACCGGTGAACAAACCAACAATATTACAGTTGATAGCGCCGGAATTTATTCTGTGAAGGTCACCGATTCGAATGGTTGCAAAGCCACAAAGATTTTCGATGTCATAAAAATTGAAGTGCCCAGGATTGCTGTTGCCCAAGTAAAGGATTTTTCGGGATTGGATAATTCCATCACGGTAATTTGTGAGAACTCGGGCGCATTTTTATATTCGATTGATAACGTCCATTTTCAGGAAAGTTCCGTATTTACTTCTGTAGCAGCTGGTTTGTATGACGTGGTCGTAAAAGATAGATATGGTTGTGGAGAAGATACCGTTCCGGTCACATTGCTTGATTATCCAAGATTCTTTACACCAAATGGCGATGGCTATAACGATGAATGGGGCGTTAAGAACCTTATGAAACTTTTTCCCCAGTCAGAAATCAGGATTTTTGACCGCTATGGCAAATTGTTGAAAGTGCTTAACAATGCCGGCTCGTCATGGACCGGAAATTACGCAGGACAACCTTTGCCATCAACAGATTATTGGTTCACGCTTTCGACAGAGGACGGGAAAAATGTGCGAGGGCATTTTAGTCTCAAGCGATGATGAACAAAGCCATCACAATCAGGTTATGAAAAAAATTGCGCTCTTTCTGCTGTTGATCACTTCTGCGATAAGTTTCGCGCAGTTCAGCAAGACGCATTACATCCCGCCGATTTCAGGTTCCGATAATTCTTCTTCGGTCGTGCAGGAACAATATCTTTACATTTCCACGCCAAATACGCTTCCCGTCAGTTTTCGCATCATCCAGCTCGGCGGCAATATCATCAACGGAACAACCTCGCGAACAAACCCTTACGTTCTGAACGTTGGTTATGGACAGAACACGCAGTTTCACGTCAGCACCGGTTCTCTCAATCAGGTTATTTCAAATAAAGGTTACATTGTTGAGGCAGAAGATTTGGTCTATGTCACGGTGCGCGTCATCGGCGGAGGAATGAATGGAAACCATGCGGGCCAGATTACTTCAAAGGGTCTGGCAGCGCTGGGAACGAGTTTCAGAATCGGCGCTTTCTTGAACACGGCGGTCAGTCAAACCAGTGACAATCATTATACATTCATCTCCGTTCTTGCAACAGAGAACAACACCACGGTCTCATTTTCAGACATCAAACCTGGTGTGAGCCTTGTCAATAATCCATTTGTGGGAAACAATCCACCGCCAATCGTTCTCAATAGTGGCCAAAGTTATGTGTTAGCCGTTCAAGGCCCGAATGATGCCAATCGCGACGGTTTGATTGGCAGCAAGGTCTCCTCGGACAAGCCCATCGCCGTCAACTGTGGCTCGGTGGCGGGAACAAATGCATTTCAGAACCTCGATTATGGATTTGACCAACTTGTGGATGCAGCCCGAACCGGAACCGATTATATCTTTGTGAAAAGCACTGGCGAGGATGTGGTGGAAGTTGCAATAATCGTAGCTGACCAGAACAACACCAAGGTATTCTTGAACAACAATATGACATCGGTTGCGGACTATACCTTGCAGGCCGGTCAATATGCCGCCATTGACGGTTCAAACTATACATCTGCAGGAAATCTGTATGTCCGGACCACCAAAAAAGTATTTGCATACCAATGCATCGGCGATGGCAGCAGCGGTGTTGCGGGAAACTACGCCAACCAGCTGATGGTATTTGTGCCGCCATTGAGCTGTGAAACGCCGCACGCCATCAACAATATTCCGTTCATCAACAAAATAGGAAATCGAACTTTCGTTGGGCGCGTCATCCTCATTGCCGAAACGGGCGCCACTTTGAGTTTTATCTTGAACAATGTGACCTACACTTTGAACAATCTGCCGCAGAGCGTCAATGTGAGCGGGCCTTCGAACGTGACCGGAAATCCAAATTATAAAACCTATACCATAACCGGACTTTCGGGCAATGTTTCGGTGTTCTCGACTTCGCAGCTATATTTGGCTTCTTACGGAACAGACGCCGCAGCCACATTTGGTGGTTATTATTCAGGATTTACTTTCAAGCCCGAAGTTACTTCTACTCGCGTTGATGCCGCTGGATCAAATTGCATTCCAAATTCAGAACTTGGTGTCAGCTCCATCACAGCTTTTGATACTTTTCAATGGTTCTACAATGATGTGGCAATTCCGGGAGCGACCAGTAATACTTATAATCCCACAGAGCCAGGATATTATTATGTTGCGGCAACAATCACAGCTTGCGGCACTACATTGATTTCGGATAAAATTCCTGTGAGTTCCTGCGCCACAAATATGGATGGAGACCTTGCCAATGATA
>JBBSUW010000107.1:0-8888 GCA_038234025.1 Flavobacteriales bacterium | reverse complement strand
TTTCCGCCCAGGTGATTTCGCTCACTACTTCGTTCAAAAGCCGCACCGTTCCCGCCTTAAAAGATTTTGAGGCGACGATTTTACCGTTCGAGAACAACGAGAATTCGGTGCTGCCCCCGCCAACATCCACATAAAGATACGTCTGTTCGTTCTTCAATAAATGATGAAGGTCGGTCGAGGCGATGATCGCCGCCTCTTTTTTCCCGTCTATGATCTCGATACCAATGCCGGTTTCTTGCGAAATAATCTGCGCCACTTCCTTGCCATTATAAGCCTCGCGCATTGCCGAAGTCGCAAAAGCAAGATGGCGCTCAACGTTGTGCACCTTCATCAAAAGTTTGTACGCCGTTATCGCATCGATCATCCGCCCAATGTTCTCCGGGGTAATCTCGCCCACCGTAAAAGCATCCTGCCCAAGCCGGATCGGAACCCGAACTAGCGAGCTTTTACTGAACTGCGTTTCCTTGTTAGGCTCCTCTATAATATTGGAAATCAGCAACCGTATGGCGTTTGAACCAATGTCGATGGCGGCATACTTTCTAATGTTGATCATATCGTGACGGTTTTGCCAATTGTTCTTTTGACATGACCAATATAGCAAACCACGACCGATTTGCCGTAATAAATCCGCATAAAACGCCCCATTATTTAAAACCTTTCTATGATTTGGGCGTTGCCTTCGGCCCGGGCTCTCCGCTATATCTTTTTTCCGCCGAAAAAGGCGTAAAAAAGGATACCGCTGCGATCCCTAACGCAAAGCTTCACGCTCGTCCTCATACCGCCCATCAAACATGACTAAAAATTCCACGGTTTTTAAAATGCGTCCAATTGCAAAACGCCTCGCCCGCCTCGCAGATTGTCCTTTCAATCTTGCACTACACAATTATAATCTACCGCTATGCCATTCCCATCTTCATTTACGGCATTCTCATCTTCATCTACGCCATTTGCATCTCCACATATGCCATTTTCATCTGCCCCACTATGCCATTGTCAACAAATCCTGAGCAGACAAAACATAAAAAAACCCCAAAACACTTTCGGGTCAGATTTTTTCCAGAATAAACACGGTTCAACACCATTCTAAAGCACTAATTCACCACCTCCGAAACCACCTCAATATCATTTTCATAAAAACGATACGTCTCCAGCTGCGCCCGAAAAATAGGGTTCTTTCCGCGCACCCTGTATTGGTTGTCGAGCTTTTCGGTAAGGTATCGCGCCTTCACGTTTCCTTGCCAGCCAATGTCAAAAGTGTCGATCAGCTCCTGCTTTATTTCTTCATCATATATAGGGCACGTTACTTCCACGCGCCCATCAAGGTTGCGCGTCATGAAATCGGCGGAAGAAATATAGACCTCGGGCTTGCCATTGTTGCCAAAAATATAAACACGAGAATGTTCCAGATAATTGTCCACAATACTTATTGCCTCTATGTTCTCGCTCATTTCGGGCACACCGGGAATCAATGAGCAAATACCGCGAACGAGAAGTTTTATCTTTACGCCGGCGCGGCTCGCATCGTACAATTTGTCTATCATCGCATAATCCGAAAGGCTGTTCATCTTCAGTTTTATCTGCGCCGGTCGGTGGAGGTTGGCGTTCATGATCTCGCGATCGATCAGCTTGTAGAATTTGGAACGCGTATAATGTGGCGATACGATCAAGTGCTTGTAACGATGAACCCTATAGTTGATGTCGAAAAAATCAAATATTTTGGCAACGTCCTTCAATATCTGTTGGTGCGCGGTAAAAAGCGTCACATCTGTATAGACCTTCGCCGTCGATTCGTTGAAATTTCCGGTAGATATAAACCCATAGCGCCTGATTTTCCCTTCTTCGATCCTTTCGATCACACAAATTTTGCTGTGAACCTTGAGTCCTTTCATACCAAAAATAAGTTCGATGCCCTCGGTCTGCATCTGTTCGGCGTACGAAATATTGCTCGCCTCGTCAAACCTTGCCTGAAGCTCGATCTGCACGACCACTTTCTTACCGTTCTTCGCGGCGTTTATCAACGAACTGATGATCTGAGAATTTTTTGCCAACCTATATAAGGTGATCTTTATTGCGGTGACTTTCGGGTCAAGTGCTGCTTCGCGCAAAAATTTTATGAGGTAAGAGAATGTTTGGTAAGGTGCGTTCAGCAGATAATCCTTCTTGCCGATCTTGGCCATCATATTGTCGTCGAGCTGCAGTCCACGAATGGGCAACGGCGTTCGCGGTTGGTACAAAAGATCGAACCTGCCCAGGTTTGGAAAATCCATATAATCGCGTCGATTGTGGTATCGACCGCCCGGAATGATACTGTCGGTCGAAACTATGTTCATCTTTTCAAGAAAAAAATCGAGCGTGTCCTTTTCTATGGATTGGTCATAAACGAATCGGACAGGCTCGCCCACGCGACGCTCCTTGACGCTGACAGAAATTTTTTCCAAAAGGCTTTTTGAAAGATCTGAATCGATTTCAAGTTGTGCATCTCTTGTGATCTTGATCATGTGCGCCGTCACCGTTTTGTAATCGAGAATATTGAAAATGCTGTCGAGGTTGAAACGGATCACATCGTCGAGCATCATTATGTATTGTTTGTCGCCAAGCGATGGCAACTGCACAAAACGGTTGATGGATTTTGGCATCTCTATAAGCGCGTACCTTACGTCATCCCTCTTTTTGACCGTTGCAAAATCAAGGAGCTTATTCTTGGCGGGCGCTTCCTGCGGATTCATCACGAGTTTTATTGCCAAATATCCCGAAGTGTCTTTTAGCAGAGGAAATTCGGCAAGATCGTTCAATATAATGGTGACAAGCGCTGGACTGACTTTCGTGATAAAGAAATCCTTCAGAAAATGCTCTTGTTCGCGGTTGACATCTTTCTCGTTTACCACAAAAATACTCTCCTTTTCGAGCTTGCTTTCGATCACCGACAATATTCGTAGGCTTTCTGATTGCTGCTTGATCACGATTTCGGTAATGTCCTTTATGAGCTGGTTTGCAGAGATTCCACCTAGGATTTTCTCGCCCGAAACCCCCGAAAGGTTCAAACGTCGGATTGCGGCAAAGCGAACCCGAAAAAATTCATCAAGATTGTTGGAGAATATCCCTATGAAACGCAATCTGTCCAAGAGCGGCACAGCGTCGTCCGCAGCTTCTTGAAGAACACGAGCGTTGAATGCCAACCAACTTTTTTCGCGATCAATATATTTATTCTCTGACATCTTTGCTCAAGTTCCTTAATTGTTTTGGAAAAACCATCGACGCAATGGTTCCTTTTTCGAAGGTTGCCCATTTATCGGTTTCAAAATCCATGGCAACATAACCTGAAGTTGGCACATTTTCGATGTGGCGGTCGGCAAATTTATTGACAAAATTCGTGATGGCGGCATTGTGGCCAAACAGCATTACGTTATCGTAATCGTCGAGCGACGTGCGCACAAAGGTTTCGAGCTGGCGGCAGTCGAATGTGTAAAGATCCTCGCGATACATAATGTTCTCCGGCGGATATGAAATATTCTGTGCAAAGATGATCGCCGTTTCTGTGGCGCGCTTGGCGGTGCTGCAGAATATCATAAATGTCTTGGGAAGCACATCGATAATTTCCTGGGAAACAAGATGTGCATCATTTATGCCGCGCATTTCGAGCGGTCTGTCTTTATCACGTATCGGAATTTTCCAGCTCGATTTGGCGTGCCGAACTATCATCAAAGTTTTCATGCTGCTCAAAAATTGGAATTACAAATTACAAAAGTGTTTTCAATTGACAATCCAATTGGGCCAATTAAGTTTTAGTGAACAAAAAGACAATTTTGAATTTTAACAAAATCCTGCTTTTCGCCCTGACTAATCAAAAGAATCAATCACGCAAAAATTATATACGTAAATACTTACAAAATCAATAGTTTTGGTCATTTTATCTATGTTTATTGCATTTAATCGATAAATTGTTTGGTGGATGTCGATGTTTGATATAGATTTGGCTTCTTAAACGGTGGGAATTTTATAACAATTCCTTCATTGTATAGCAATAATTTTTGCAATTATTATGAAACCTAGTGTGTTATCGTGCTGCAAATGATAAAAGTAAATGTTAAAAATTAACGAAAATGGTTGTTAAACGAGTATTCCGGTTGTTGGTGGAAAAAATAGTTTGCAATTCATTTATGTAAGTAAATTAGCCCAAAAAATGTATTTGCCTTAATTGAAGGCCGTGCAAAGAGCAGCGAAAATTATATGTAGTATCAGTTTTTTACAAATTATCAGAAGATGAAAATTAAAGTCCCAAACCAAATTTTTAACCGACCCGGCAATCATTTCCAGCCGCGACAAACAACCCATTCCTCAATGAAAACAATACTAATGTTATTGATGGTGATGATGACCACATCCACGATCATGGCGCAAGCTATTGATGACCGCCAAACTCTGCCTATAGTGGAGAAGCAGGCATTTATAGCATCTTTGCGCTCCACTGCGGCGAGCACTTCCCGCACCGTTGTTGATTCTCGTCTTGAAAAGCTGCAAAGTTTATTGAGCGACGTCAACAGTGCTATCTACTTTTATGCCGGCGCAGCGCGAGCCTATGGCGACAGACCCGAATGCCTTTACACTGATGCCGCTTCGATGGGCTCGTTGCAGAGTGCCAACATTGATGTGAACAACATCAAGATGATCACGATCAAGATTACTTCTGCCGCACAGCTCGCCAACAGTCTTGATCTCTCAATCTTCGCGAACTATCCCAAATTGAGATATGTGTACATTCTTTCCAGCGTGAATTCAACAGGAGACCAGATCGTCCGCATGGTTCGCAATCCAGGTACAGGATACCGTATATTCTACAGCATACAAAAAGCTTCCTAACCTACCCAACCTATAAAGTACAACATTATGGAAAACAAATACTTTGGATCAATCGTGCTAAAATACGTTGCATCTATCAAATTAATCGCCGCGCTTTGCCTTATGGCATCGCTTTCCACCGTGGCACAAGTGCGCGTTCCTTTTACACAAAGGACATCTCAGTTTACTCCTACCAGAGCGATATACAACATCAAGGGCGACTTCACGATGATGGGGAACACCAACCTTACGTTGCAGAATTATGGCGATTTTACCCAGAACGGGAACAACACCATGCGCTATGTGGACGTTGATGCCCCGACATTGAATGGACTTGGCGGGACACCTACGTTCAACTCGTCATCTGCAACTTTGCAATTATCAGCAGAGAACGGTGCCAATCCTGAATGTTCCAACATAATTTACGCAGGTCTGTACTGGACAGGTCGTTCGAGCAATACAAATCCGAGCAACACTACGTTCTCGGTTACAAAGAATGTTCTTTCTTCCACACCGCTCGTTGTGAACAACAATTACACGATCGGACACCAGCAAGATATATCGTACACCAATTATTCAATGAACGTGACTCGAACCGGAAGTTCAACTTCCAGAAATCCGATCATGACATTTGTAGGAAATGGGAACACGTACGTATTTAATTTTACGAACAATATCGGCTCCAATGCCGTGACTTTGAGCGTTAATGGCGGGCCAGCGGTAAATGTTCCGGTAACAATTACATCCAGTGGCGATACCAAAACGGCATCGCTTGCAGCGCCATATCAAATAATGGATGGCGGTGTTGTACTGAAAATCAACCAACTCATACGTGATGGGCGCGTTGATAGATCTATCGCAGATACGGAAGTGACTTCGTTCGCCGCCGTGAATGTTTCAGGAAATTCATTTGTGCAAACAAGCGTAACGAAGAACTTTGACAAGAGAAAAATACAGTTCAAGGGTCCAAACTCGAGTACATACACACAATTTACGGCAAATGATAGCAACATCTATTATCCAACAACGACGGATGAATTTTTCTATTCCGCCTATACCGAAGTTACAGACTACGTAAAGACTCATGGCCTTGGAGAATATTTTGCTGCCGATATTGCTCTCGTAGAAGGCAATGGCGGCGGAACCGGTTTCTATGGAGGTTGGGGACTTATCGTAGTGTATGAAAATTCCAAAATGAAATACCGCGACGTGACCATTTTTGATGGGCACGCATTTGTGATCAGTGGAACGGCCAACCATGATTTGCCTGTCTCAGGATTCAACACGGTTCAAGCTGGTCCAGTTGGTCTTAAATTGGGAGTTATGGCCGGGGAAGGCGATAGCGATATTAGCGGTGATTATTTCAAGATCCGCAAGAACAGCGACGGAGAATTTCTTAATTTGACGCACGATCTTAATTCGGACACCAACTTCTTTACCTCAAGTATCACAACTGGAGGAAATCCAAGAAATCCAAATCTTTACAACAACACCGGTTTGGACATAAGTATGTTCAATATTCCGAACGCTAATAATTCCGTGATCGGTAACAACCAAACTTCGACCACTTTCAATTACGGTTCGACCCAAGATACGTACTGTATTTTTGCGATCGCAATGGCCGTTGATGCGTACATCCCTGACGTGGACGGAACATTGACCACAGTTGCGATAAATTCAAATCCAGCAGGAAGTGCGCCTTATACCGTACTGCCGGGTGATCAGATGACATTTAAGGTTCAAATAAAGAACCGAGGAACAGAAGCCGTGAACAACACCAAAATCACGGTGCCAATTCCTTATAACACAACATACGTTCCGAACAGCGCGACCAAAAGCGTGTTTTTCACACCACTTCCAACGCCGAACACCGTTACCTATGACCCGACTTCGGGCTCCAATGGAGCAATTGTTTGGGATTTTGGAACGTTGCCTTTGCCGGCGAACCCAGAAGTATTGTTGGCCGAGCTTTCTTTTGAGCTTACCGCCACGACAGATTGTACATTATTGAAGAATGCCAATTGCAACAACGTTATTGCTGTTAATGGTCTTATCAATGGAATGGGCGCTATTACAGGAATTCCATTGTTGAACAAGCCATTTATCCAAGGTTACAGCACCACTGGAACTTGTCAGGACAATTCAATCCCCGCTCCCGTATTGTTGAGCATCAACAGCGCGGATTATGTCAATCAAAATTGCCAATCCACGCCACCTGTCACAGCATTCACGTTTTGCAATGCGGGAACAACAATTCCGATCACAGCTGTTTCGGGTAGTTTCCCGAACGGCTCAACGTACTACAATCAATATCCTGTTGTAAGTGGAACGACACAGTACACGATCAGCAACCCATTTCCGGGAACAGTTGGAACATTTACGTATTATGCAATCCCACCGGGAATAGATGTTACATGCTATTTTCAATTTACTATCACGGTAACGAGCATTACATCGCAAGCCGTTGTAACCAGTCCAGCTTCTTACTGTGTTGGTGCAGCAGCTGTTCCGCTAACCGCAACCGCGAGCAATCCGAGCTACCAATTGTTCTATTACGATTCTATGACCGGAACCGCTCAAACTTCGATAACGCCTTCCACTGCCGTTGCGGGCACATTCACGTATTATGTTGCTGAAGGTCCTACATCAACATGCATTGGGCCAAAAAAACCAATTGTAGTCAATGTTTATCCCGCGGGAACGATTATCGCTCCACCATCAGTAAATCTTATTGGCTGTGGGGCAAGCGCGATTTCAGGATTGCTTTTCAGTCCAGTAAGTGTTGACATCACACTGGCACAATTTACCGCAGCCGGTGGTGTTGTTCCAAACAGCGCCGACATAGGTCCGTTCACGATTTCATACATTGATGTGAGATCAGGAAATTGTCCGGTAATTGTTACCCGAACATTTACATTGACATCTTCATGCGGAACTGTCACGGCCGTTCAAACATTTACAATTACCGACACTATTGCTCCGGTATTTGAACCTCTCCCGGAACCAACGACAATTTCTTGTCCTGCAACGCCGGCTTTTGCTATGCCTATTGTAACAGACAACTGTGAAGGGCTCAACGTAATGGCGTTCACCGATACTACGATAGCTGGAAATTGTCCTAATTCTTATACGATTACCAGAACATGGATTGCAACAGATACCTGCGGAAACGTTGCTACAGCGTCACAGACAATAACAGTTACCGATACTGTTCCTCCAACATTTGCAGGGACCATCCCAGCTGACGTCACGGTTTCCTGCGACAGTGTTCCCGCGCCATACAGCTGTCCTGTGACTGATAATTGCGGAAGCGCAACACTTTCCGTAGAAGATGTGATAGTGCCGGGAACCTGTCCTAATTCTTACGTGATAATAAGAACCTATACAGCTACAGACCTTTGTGGAAACACTGCAACTGCTACACAAACAATTACGGTAATCGATACATCAGCGCCAACATTTGTGGGAACCGTTCCTTCAAACATTTCTGTTTCTTGCGATAATATTCCTGCAGCTGCAACGATTACTGCAACTGATAATTGTGGAACTGCAAGTGTGGTAGTTGCAGATGTAACAGTGGCAGGGAACTGCCCGAATTCGTACACCATTATAAGAACCTACACTGCCACCGACCTTTGTGCAAATGTGGCGACGGCTGTGCAAATAATTACCGTTACCGATACGATTGCTCCAACATTTGATGCACCGCTGCCCGTTGACATCACCGTTTCTTGCGAGAACATTCCTGTGGCGGCCGAGGTTACAGCAACCGACAACTGCGGAACCGCAACGGTTACAATGACCGAGGCAACAACGCCGGGTTCTTGCCCTAACTCTTATGTTATCATAAGGACCTACACCGCGACAGACCTTTGCGGAAATGTTGCAACAGCTACACAAACCATTACGGTTACCGATACGGTTCCACCGATTTTTGCAGGGACCATCCCAGCTGACGTCACGGTTTCCTGCGACAGTGTTCCCGCGCCATACAGCTGTCCTGTGACTGATAATTGCGGAAGCGCAACACTTTCCGTAGAAGATGTGATAGT
>JBBSUW010000106.1:0-8900 GCA_038234025.1 Flavobacteriales bacterium | reverse complement strand
TTATCAGCAAAACGGTGAGTAGAATAATTGATTTCATGTTTTCAAATATTAGAATTCTAATGCGCTAGATTTATGGTGATAATCACATTGTCAGTGGTGACGTACATCGAATAATTACCAGCCAAAATCCTATTGTAGTAAGGATTCAGGTTTAGATTGACCAAGGATTCTTTATCAACGGCCAAGGATTCGTCTTGCAGAAACACGCAAGGCTCGCCTTTAGGGAGCTGGTTTAGTGCCCTGCCTGCAATTCGAAGTTCATCAGAAGCTGTCAACGAACTTCTTTTAATTGTCAATTGAAAACTGTTTGCAGTCATTTTCTCCACAACTTGCGCGTCGGACGGTCGTGAATGTTCTGATCGACCAATTGTAAATGAACATGTTCCGCGCCCAGAGGAGCAGTCGGAACCGAACCTTCCAAAGCCAGATGAAGATGAGGCGACCCTAGAATCGACCTGTGCCGAAGCAATAAGTGTACTGCAAGCGAATGCAACAACTGTAAATAGGTTTTTCATAATATAATTTTTTTAAATAGAAAATGAAAGAATTGTTAATATCAAGAACAGTTTTATAAATATTTTTTTTTTTTAAAAGACACCCTGTTCAATTCCTGGAAAAAGACCATGATGAAAATTATTACGTTTGAATAAATATGAAATCCAATGGGCATTCTATCGAGCGTTATATAGCCACCCGTAGCGTCTATCTGAACCAATGTAGTGGATGAACCAGCAAATTCCACTGCAAAATTTATCAGGTTTAAAATAATTGTAAAAAAAAGTGCTTGCAGAAGTGCTTTTGCAATGATTGCTGGCAAAGACTTAAAATCAATTATTGTATGGGTATTTTCCATTAATATAAAACTATGAATTGGACAGTTAAAATCTATTGCTTGAAACCGAATCATTAATTATTTCATATTATGACATCGGGTCCATTCCAGTTTTTACTTGAGCTAAGGATTGATGCAGTAGCGCATGTATTAAATCCACAAAGATTCTTTCATCTCAATCACATTTAAAACGTTGATAAATTTGTACAGATTTCTTATGTAATTTGATACTGTAAATCTACCTCTACCTTAATTGATTCAGTTACTGCTTAACCGTATGAACTGTTAAAATTCTGGAACGGCCGATGCACCAAAGAGTTTTTAGTACACTTCGCGTAAAAGCCTTGGCTTGATGTGAAAGTCTATTCTGATTGAGCACTAAAAGCGATAGAGTTACCAGACTCAGTACAGTCACAGCTACACCCGCTGTGCGAAGTCTCATATCTTTACAAAGTAAACAAAATATAGCTGCAAATTCAACGGAAGTCTAGTACATTGTATATGATATGGTTAGGGAGGCATATCACCCCGCTGTGCGAAGTCTCATATCTTTACAAAGTAAACAAAATATGGCTGTAAATTCAACGGAAGTCTAGATACATTTTTTAATGATATTGTTCGGGAGGCATATCAGCCATATTTTAACCACATCAACAACCCCAATCAGTACTTAAGCACTTTATCAGGTAAAGATGCTGCATAAAACATGAGATAGGGTGCAGTGCGGTTTTTGTTTGCGCAACCCTCTAATCATTTACAATATGCTAAAGTATTCTGTCGGGCTCGACATCTCGAGCAAAAAGATCGATTGTTGCATCAGCACGATCGATGGTGGCCAAAATGTAGTGGTCAAATCAACAACTGTCTTCAACAACGACCTAGGTGGTTTTATCAAGCTCGATGCGTGGATGCAAAGGCATCATCGCGAAAACGACATTCCAATTGTTGTGTGCATGGAGGCAACCGGGGTATACTACGAATCCTGCGCGCTCTATCTTTTCGAAAAAAACCACAGGGTATCGGTGATATTGCCCAACAAGGCAAAGAAGTACCTCCAAGCAATCGGGATCAAGTCCAAGAACGACTCCATCGATGCCAAGGGAATTGCCCAGATGGGCGCCGAACAAGCCCTGAAGCCCTGGAGGCCAATGGGCAGGTTTTTCTATGAACTGCGCCAGTACACGCGCCAGTACCAGAACATCCAAGAGCAGAAGACCGTGATCAACAACCAACTGCACGCCCTCGAAAATGGAATGTACCGCAATGGCACGATAACCAAGCAGCTGGGCCAGGTCCTTAAGATATTTGAAAAGCAGCTTGTCGAACTGGACAAAAAGATCAAGAACCATCTCGACTCGAATGAACAGGTCCGCCAAAAGGCCCAGAACGTCTGTCTCATAAAAGGCATAGCACAACTGTCCCTGGCCACCATCTTGGCCGAGACCAACGGCTTCGAGCTCTTCGAGAATGCCAAACAGCTTGCTTCCTATGCAGGGTTCGATGTTGTCGGGAACCAGTCGGGCGGCAGGATCGGCAGGACAAAAATATCAAAAAGGGGAAATTCACGCCTACGGAGAATTCTGTTCATGCCAGCCTTCACGGCCGTCAGATGGAGGGAAAGGCCGTTCCTTGAGTTGTACAACAGGACATTTGAAAAACATGGCATCAAGATGAAAAGCTACGTCGCGGTACAGAAAAAACTGCTGGCAACCGTCTATTTCCTATGGAAGAACAACCTCGCATACGACCCGGATTTCAAAAAGAACATCCAAGAAAAGGAACAGGAGGCCTTTCTCTCTGCCTGCCTTTGAAAAAGGCAAAAAAATAGCCCCAATAAATATCGGGGCTAGACAAGGTAAACCATCCCATGAAAAATCACAGTAGGCTTCCTCTCTGCTATATCAAAGATAAAAATTTTATGGAAATAACTTAGGATTTCAAGATAGTACCTCCCGACTTCGCAGCAATCTTCTCACAAATATAAAATCTGCCACAGTCAAAAAAATTAGTCACTGCGTTAGGGATTGAAACGGCATCCTTTCGGTTTGTTCTCAAATTTTGAACAAGAGCCGGAACGTAAATCTAAAGTTATAAGTCTATTGAAATACTGGATGAAAACCGAAAGATATAGTGTAAAGCCCGACCGAGCCACTTTTATTATTCATTCAAGAAAATCATTCTGGCGAGGGAATGCCCAAATCTAAAAAAGACCGCCCTGAAGATTGTGTTTTATCTTGCCCAAATGCTTGTATGCTTTTTCGGTGACTTCGCGACCTCTTGGCGTTCTCATGATCAGGCCTTGCTGAATCAAAAATGGTTCGTAAACTTCTTCAATGGTTTCGCTGCTTTCGCTTACGGCTGTCGCCAATGTTGACAATCCAACAGGTCCGCCCTTGAATTTATCGATGATGCACGAAAGTATTTTGTTGTCCATTTCGTCAAGACCGAAGGCGTCTACATTCAGTGCGTTGAGGGCGTATTTGGCTATTTCGATATCGATGGTTCCGTTGCCCTTGATCTGCGCAAAATCACGGACGCGGCGCAAAAGTGCGTTGGCAATCCTTGGCGTTCCGCGACTTCTGCCAGCGATTTCAATCGCCGCCTCCATCGAGATGGGCATTTTGAGGATTGTCGCACTTCGTTGAACAATGGTGGTCAATAGTTCGGTGTTGTAATATTCTAGCCTTGCGGCGATGCCAAACCTGGCGCGCATCGGTGCGGTGAGCAGTCCCGAACGCGTGGTCGCGCCAACCAATGTGAACGGATTCAAATTTATCTGGACGGAACGCGCGTTGGGTCCCGACTCGATCATGATGTCGATCTTGTAATCTTCCATTGCCGAGTAGAGATATTCTTCCACGATCGGGCTCAAACGGTGGATTTCGTCTATAAAAAGTATGTCACGATCCTCGAGATTTGTTAGTAAACCTGCAAGATCTCCGGGTTTGTCCAGAACTGGACCTGAAGTAATTTTTAGCCCAACACCAAGCTCGTTGGCAAGAATATTGGCGAGCGTGGTTTTGCCCAAGCCCGGCGGTCCGTGAAAAAGTGTGTGGTCGAGGGCTTCGTCGCGCTGGTTTGCGGCTTCTACAAATACCTTGAGATTGTCTAGAATTTGGTCTTGTCCGGCAAAATCATCGAACGACAATGGACGAAGTTTCTTCTCGACGTCAAGCTCGGCGGGCGTGTAGTTCTCGTTGGTTGGGTCGAGGTGTTCGTTCATTTCACAAATATAGCCAAAATGCAAATGTGCTACATTTTGTAACCATCAGAAAGTATCGATTGCCATTTGTTGTGCTTGTTGATGTAGGCGGCAACAAAAGGACAGAGCGGAACGACTTTCAGATTGTTGTCCTTGATGTACTGCAAAACCTGCTCAACCATTGAAGAGCCGATGCCCTGTCCCTCGAGCTGTTTTGGAACTTCGGAGTGCGTAATGTACATTTTGTCGCCGGTCGTTGTATATTCTGTAAAAGCCATATCTTCATTGACTTTCATCTCGAATTGCTTTTTGACTTCGTTGAGAACGATTTTGCTGGTTTGCATAAAATGATTTGTTGAAATGATTTGAATATTGAACTTCTTGGGCGAGGCCTCTTTGCTTTATGGTTTTAAATTCGATTGTCGTCGCATAAAAGTAATGATTTTACTCATAAAAAAAGCCCTCCGTTTGGAAGGCTTTGATCTCTGTTCAATGGTGAAGCTCTTCTTCTCCAGGCTTCAATGGGATATGCTGCGGCACAAAATCTTCCTCGTGGCCGGGCTTGCTGTAATCGTACGGCCAACGGTGAACGTGCGGTATTTCGCCAGGCCAGTTGCCATGCATATGCTCGATAGGCGCGGTCCATTCCAATGTTGTGGATCTCCAAGGATTCTGAACGGTTCTTTTTCCGTAAAAAATGCTGCTGAAAAAGTTATATAGGAAAACCAACTGGAACGCTCCGCCCACCAATGCAAACATGGTGATCAGGACGTTGACATTCTGAAGATCGTCGAACAACGGGAAGTTAGTATTTGTATAATATCTTCGTGGAAGCCCTGCCAAACCGATAAAGTGCATCGGAAAGAAAACCCCGTAAGCGCAGACGGTGGTTACCCAAAAGTGAACGTATCCCAAATTCTTGTTTAGCATTCTGCCGTACATTTTCGGAAACCAATGATATACGCCCGCAAACATTCCATAAAGCGCAGAAATACCCATTACCAAGTGAAAGTGGGCGATCACGAAATATGTATCATGAACGTTGATGTCAAGCGTGCTATCGCCCAGAATGATTCCGGTTAATCCGCCTGTTATAAAAGTTGAAACGAATGCAATCGCAAAAAGCATTGCCGGGTTGAGCTGGAGATTCCCCTTCCAGAGCGTGGTTATCCAGTTGAAGGCTTTTACGGCGGAAGGAATCGCGATAAGCAATGTCGTAAATGTAAATACAGAGCCTAGGAACGGGTTCATTCCGGACATAAACATATGATGTCCCCACACGATGGTGGACAAAAATGCGATTGCCAAAATTGACATTATCATCGCTCGGTATCCGAAGATCGGCTTTCGGGAGTTTGTGGCCATGATCTCGGAAACCAATCCCATCGCGGGAAGGATCACGATATAAACTTCGGGGTGACCAAGAAACCAAAAAAGATGCTCGAACAATACCGGTGAACCGCCTTGATAATGAAGGACTTCTCCAGCGATATAGATGTCCGAAAGGAAAAAAGATGTTCCAAAACTTCTGTCCATGATCAACAACAGGGCGGCAGACAATAGAACCGGAAACGAGACAACACCAATAATTGCAGTAACGAAGAATGCCCAGATCGTAAGAGGCAATCTCGTCATGGACATTCCTTTTGTACGTAAATTGATCACCGTCACGATATAGTTCAATGAACCCATCAAAGATGAAGCGATGAACACAGCCATAGATATGAGCCATAAGGTCATTCCGGTTCCAGATCCGCCAATGGCCTGCGGAAGCGCAGATAGCGGAGGATATATTGTCCAACCTGCCGAAGCAGGTCCCGATTCGACGAACAAAGAGCTCACCATGATCACACTCGAAGTGAAGAACAACCAGTAGGAAATCATGTTAAGGAATCCAGAGGCCATATCCCGAGCGCCGATCTGCAGCGGTATGAGAAGATTGGAGAACGTTCCGCTCAATCCAGCGGTAAGGACAAAGAACACCCTTATCGTACCGTGGATCGTCACCAACGCCAAATAAATATCGTTGGTCATGACGCCTCCTGGCGCGAATTTGTCGCCAAGGAAAAAATGGAAAATCTTGAAGGATTCTTCCGGCCATGCAAGCTGCATGCGGAACAGCATTGACATCATAACGCCGATACATCCCATGATAATTCCCGTTATCAGGTATTGTTTGGCGATCATCTTGTGATCGATAGAGAAGATGTACTTTGTTATAAAAGTATCTTTATGGTGGTGATCGTGATCATGGGAGTGATCGTGGGCGTGATCGTGATCTAGAACAACTGCTGACATATCTTTTATTATTTAAATAAACAACTTGGGTTATATTTTGGCCACGGCTTTCTTGATGCTGCTCGAATCTTTTGCGGCACTGCTGTCCTTTGGGTTTCCGCTCGGCAAGACTTCTGTTGCAGGTTCTGCTTTTGCCGCGGCAACAGATTCGCTAAGCTTGGGCTGCGCCGCCAACCATACCTTGAATTCTTCCGGGGTGTCAACAACAATTTTCATCTGCATATTATAGTGCGATGCGCCGCATATTTTGTTGCAGAGCAAAAGGTAATCAAACGTGTAAGGATCGAGCGCCGCCTCGCCTTTGGCAACAAGATCAAGGCTTCGTTTTGCACGAATTTCATTTATGACCGAAACTTTTTGCTGCATGAAGGGCATCTCGCGCATTTCGATAGTGGTGTAGATTGGTTCAAACGCAAATTGCGTCACCATTCCCGGAACACAGTTCATCTGCGCTCTAAAATGTGGCATATATGCGGAGTGGAGCACATCCTGAGATCTGATCTTGAAAAGTATTTTCGTGCCTTTGGGCAAGTGCATCTCACTTGTCACTTTATCATCTTGGGCATTTGGGTCGGCCATATCCACGCCGAGAGTGTTGACACCTTCGATGTAGCGGACATTGGCTTTGCCAAGCACATCGTCCTCACCAGAATATCGCACGGTCCATTTGAACTGCTGAGCGTAAATTTCAACAACCATTACCTCTTCATCCTCGTTCACAAACATAATGTTGGTCCATGCGTACAATCCGTAGAGGATCAACCCTGCGAGGACGATTGCCGGAATAACGGACCAAATGAATTCGAGTTTATTGTTATCTGCATAATATAGTGCTTTCTGTGTTTTTCTGCCGCGATACTTGAATGCGAAATAATGCAGCGCGGCCTGAGTAATGGTTTGGACAATAAAAATGACCACCCAAGTAATGTTCATCAGATTATCAACAAGATCTCCGTGGGCCGAAGCAGGATGCGACAGCACAAGATGTCCATATTTTATGAGACAAAATAGCGTAATGATATAGATGAAACCAAGAAAGGCAAACATCAAATAGCCTTGAACATTGTTGTCCTTATCGTTCGCAACCTGCGAGTTGTTGCTGTTCGCAGCCACTTGCGTCAAGTCAAAGATTTTTGTCAATTGCCATACGGCGATCGCCAATAAGATCAAAACTACTATAACCAACAAACTTGTCATCTGTGCTTACTTTAATAAATTAATAATGGAATTGCTTGCTTTCCTCTATATAAGGATTTCTTTCGGAAAGCAATGGATATTTGGCCATGGCCGTGAAAATTACGAAAATGAACAGGCCCAAAAAGAAGAGTACAGAGCAAATCTCGGGTATTCCGATGAACCATTGCTCGCCCACTGTTGATGGCATGATCATATTGAAAAAGTCGATGTAATGGCCCAGCAAAATCACTATGCTAGCCATAACGAGAATCCAGGAAATCCTTTTGAAGTCTGTATTGACAAGAATCAATATCGGAAAAACAAAGTTCATGACGACCGCACCAAAGAACGGTAAGTTATAATGTTGGATTCGCATAACATAGTAGGTAACCTCTTCAGGAATGTTTGCATACCATATAAGCATGAACTGCGAAAACCAAAGGTAGGTCCAGAAAACACTGAAACCGAACATGAATTTTGCCAGGTCATGGATGTGGCTTGTGTTGACAAATGGTAGGTAGCCGCGGGATTTCATATAAACGGTAACCATACAAATTGTAGTAATCCCGCTCACGAAGAAACTCGCAAAAACGTACCAGCCGAACAATGTGCTGAACCAGTGGGGCTCTACGGACATGATCCAGTCCCAAGAACTGATAGATTCGGTAACGATGAAGAAAACCAAGAACGCCGCTGACATCTTAAAGTTCTTTTTATAGTAATAGTTGTCATCTGAACGATCTTGTTCAAGGTTGTACTTTTCTGAATAATAACGGTAAAGGTTCCATCCAATGAGGAAGACCGCGGCGCGAATGATCCAAAAAGCAAAGTTGAGATATCCCGATTTGTTCTGAAGCAAAGTATCACTGGCCACCACATCTTTGTCCATCCAAATGAAAAGATGGTTGAAGTGCATTCCGCAAAGAATTAGCAAAATAAAAAATATTATCGAGCCAACAGGCAAATACGCGGTGATAGCTTGCATTACCCGGAAAAGCACCGGCGACCAACCGGCTTGTGAAACATGCTGGATAGCATAGAATGCCAAGACGCCCATTGTCAACAACAAAAAGAAAATACAAGCCACATAAAGCGCTGCCCATGGCTTGTTCTGCAATTGGTGAAGAACGTGATTGAGATGTTCCTGATGTTCGGCGTGCTCATCAACCTGTTCAGGCTTTGGTTCGCGTATTTTCATTTGTCTCATCGAAATCCCGTTTTCAAACGTTGCACCGATCGTGTCGATAACACCTTTGTTCGAACCGACCTTTGCCATATTATCACCTTGGACCATACCTTGGTTTTGACGGGTCATGTTTGGACTCACTTCCACGCCACTTGTTTGTGTTTGGTCGGCATCGACGGCTCTTTCAGCGCGGTTATTGTCGGTAT
>JBBSUW010000105.1:0-9081 GCA_038234025.1 Flavobacteriales bacterium | reverse complement strand
TGATAAAGTGAAGACCCTTGTCAGCATGGCGAATATCAGCCGTTTGCAGATTTTTATACTGCGATTCCATTATTGGTTTAAAATTTACAAAATACGATTCCAATAATATCAGCGCGGGAACTTTAATAGATTTTATTTTTTCTCGAAGATCAGTGTTCGAGAAATCGCAGTACATTTTGGCAAAGGTTCTCCTATCGGATTTCACGCTCCAACCGACCGCCGTTTCGAGCATTTCGGTGTTTTCCATAAGTCGCGGCATCGACATTTTTTGGGTTTTGTAGAACTGATCATCGGACATTTCCGTGATTTGTTTTAACATTGCCGAACAGTCCACGTTTTCGTCAGATTTCGCATCGGGGTTCATCATTGCAGCTAAAAAAGGCAGCGCATCCACGACGACGATTTTCTGGGTCAAATCTGGATAATCCGCAGCGATCGCCAGCGCAAGACCGCCGCCCATCGAATGCCCGATTATGATAGGTTTGCTTATCTTATTGTCGATAATGTAGCTTGCGATGCCTTTTTCCCAACTCGCAAACGTGATTTCGGTCCGCGGTTTGGCGCCCGCAAAACCCGCCATCGTCAAAGTGTAGCAAGTATAATAATTTTCAAATTTTGATTTGGTTGCGTCCCAAACTTCACCAGAACTCGCAAAACCCGGAATAAAAACAATTGATTGTTTACCGTTTCCAGATTTTACAACATCAAAGGGATAGGATTTTGCTTGTGCAAAAGAATTTGTGCTTATTGCTGAGATAAATAATATTAGGAGCGTTTTCATTTTCTCTAAATTTAGATTGTTGGTTTTCCTTTAGAGATGGAAGTTGTGAAAATGTTACAAAGGGTTGAAGTTTTATATTGAAATCGATAAACTGAAAGCTAAAAAGCAAAAAGGATTGTAGCGGAAAGCCCGGCGCACAAAAATCCGCAAAACCGCCCACAACAAATTTCCCGCCGTTATTTTTACCTTCCGTACTTTTGCACCTTATTTGATATTTATGGCCATTTCCCCGAAAAGATATACAATTACCGCCGCGTTGCCCTATACCAACGGGCCAATTCACATCGGTCACCTCGCCGGCGTTTATGTTCCTGCCGATATTTATGCGCGCTTTCAAAGATTGAACAATCAAGATGTTGCTTTTATCTGCGGCAGCGACGAACATGGTGTCGCCATTTCGATGAAGGCCAAAAAAGAAGGGATTTCGCCGCAACAGGTGATTGATAAATATGATGCAATAATTCGACAGTCGTTCCACGATTTTGGAATCTCGTTCGACAATTATTCGCGCACGTCGTCAGAAATTCATTTTGATACGGCACAGGAATTTTTTCGTAAGCTCTATGACGCTGGACAATTTATCGAAGAAGTGACCGAGCAGCTTTATGACGCGAAGGCCGACCAGTTTCTTGCCGATCGATTTGTGACGGGAACTTGCCCAAAATGTGGCAATGACGAAGCATACGGCGACCAATGCGAGCGCTGTGGTTCGACATTGAACGCAACAGACTTGATCAATCCCAGATCAACACTTTCGGGCGATACGCCGATTTTAAAAAGTACAAAACACTGGTTTTTGCCGCTCAATGAATATTCAGATTTCTTGAAGTCGTGGATTTTAAAAGACCACGCAAAAGATTGGAAGACCAACGTTCTTGGCCAAGTTAAATCGTGGCTCGATGATGGTTTGAAACCGCGCGCCGTCACAAGAGATTTGGATTGGGGAATTCCTGTTCCTGTTGAAGGCGCGGATGGAAAAGTGCTCTACGTCTGGTTTGACGCACCTATTGGATATATTTCTTCAACAAAAGAATGGGCAGCGCGCGAAGGAAAAAATTGGGAAGATTATTGGAAAAAAGACGACACAAAACTGCTGCATTTTATCGGCAAGGACAATATCGTTTTTCACTGTGTTATTTTTCCGGCGATGCTAAAAGCTGAAGGTTCGTACATTTTGCCCGACAATGTTCCGGCAAATGAATTTCTGAATCTTGAGGGAAACAAACTGTCAACATCCAAGAACTGGGCGGTTTGGTTGCACGAATATCTGTTGGATTTTCCAGGACAGCAAGACGTTTTGCGATACGCGCTCACCGCTAATGCGCCCGAAACAAAGGACAATGACTTTACTTGGAAGGATTTTCAATCGCGGAACAACAACGAACTTGTCGCAGTTTTTGGCAATTTTATAAACCGCGTTGTGGTTTTGACCCATAAATATTATGATGGAAGTGTGCCCGAATCTTCCGGATTTTTGGAGATTGACGAATCGACACTTACAGAACTCCGTGCATATCCGGCCGTGATCGCGAGTTCGATAGAAAAATACCGCTTTCGCGAAGCGCTTGTCGAGTTGATGAACGTTGCCCGACTTGGCAATAAATATCTCGCCGATGAAGAGCCGTGGAAATTGATAAAAACAGATCCCGAACGCGTGAAAACACAAATGTATGTTGCGTTGCAAATCGCGACGGCGTTGTCGATTCTCTGCGAACCGTTCTTGCCGTTCACATCCGAAAAATTGAAAAAAATGCTTGGCGTTCACGCAAGTCCAGCTGACGTAAATGATTGGAAAGCTGTTGGTGTGGAAAAACAAATCCTTTCGCCTGGCACAAGAATTGGCGAGGGAGAACTTCTTTTTTCAAAAATCGAGGACGATCAAATCCAGAAACAGATTGAAAAACTTGAAGCGACCAAAATCGCCAACAAAGCCGAAAACAAAATAATGGAACCACAAAAAGAAACAATTCAATTTGACGATTTTGCCAAGATGGATCTGCGGGTCGGCACAATTATCGAAGCCGAAAAAATGCCAAAAGCCAACAAACTTTTGATTTTGAAAGTGGACTGCGGCATTGATATGCGAACCATCGTTTCGGGCATTGCAGAAAGTTTTTCGCCACAAGAAATCGTTGGCAAAAAAGTTACGGTTTTGGTCAATCTTGCACCGCGCGCCTTACGAGGTGTTGAAAGCCAGGGAATGATTTTGATGACGCAGAACGCCGAGGGCAAGCTTGTTTTTGTGAATCCAGACGCCGATGCGGCCAATGGCGAAACTATCAATTGATGAAAAAAGATTTCAAGGTTATCGCCTTCGACGCCGACGACACGCTGTGGGTCAATGAATCGTATTTTCAGGAAACCGAAGAAAAATTCTGCGAACTTTTGTCGCCCTATCTGTCGCGGCATACGTTGAGCCAGGAACTTTTCAAGACCGAAATAGCGAACCTTCGGCTTTATGGGTACGGAATCAAGGGATATATTTTGAGCATGATCGAGGCGGCTTTGAAGATTTCAAACCACACTATTGATCAGGGTGCAATCCAGAAAATAATTGAGTATGGCAAAGAACTTCTCGAAAAACCCATCGAAATGATCGACGGTGTTGAAGATGTTCTAAAGCAGCTTTTTGGGCAATACAAACTCGTTGTTGCAACCAAGGGCGACCTTTTGGACCAACGCCGAAAACTGCACAATTCTGGACTTGGACACTATTTTCACCACATCGAAGTGATGAGCGACAAACAAGAAATCGATTACAAAGACCTTGTCAAGCGATTGGACATCAACGCATCGGAATTCCTGATGATTGGAAATTCGCTAAAATCCGACGTTCTTCCTGTGCTCGGCATCGGCGGTCACGCGATCCATATTCCCTTTCACACAACTTGGGCGCACGAAAAAATCGAATACACCGTCAAGCACGAGAACTTTCGGGCAATGGAAAAAATGGGTGATGTTTTGGCGGAGTTGGAGTAGAAAATATTTTTTATTTGGAGCTTTTTCCGGCTATCTGCTATATCTTTTTTTTTCGCCGAAAAAGGCGAAAGAAAAAAGGATGCCGCGTCTATCCGGGCTAGGCCTTTACTAAAAACGGAACAGAAATGCACAAAAACTACTAATAACGATATAATCAGTGGTTTTTTGCGAATTCGCACATTTAACCTTTCCGCCATAGAGAAAAATAGTTTGAGTAAACGTTGTCGTTCTTATGCTTTCTACTAACTTTACAACAATTAGTAGATAATGAAGAAGCCTGAAATACCGCCGAACGGAGCTATTGCTCCAGCCGACACCGAAAGATTGCTCACATTCCTGCAAGATAAGGATCAAATGGACGCCATTTTTGAGATCGAGAAAGACTATCCATATTGGGAAGCTTTTAAACACAAAAGCAAAAGCCTAAAGGAGCAGGACCCAAAATTGCTTTGGAAATTCATCAAACTCCAAAGAGAGCGGAATTTTTCAAGAATTGCATTCAGCGAAATTCCAGGATTCAAATTCAAGTACAACAACACCGCAAAGACTTTTAAAAGACTTCATGAATTTGACCTCAATCTTGGCGGAATACTTGAAGGGAGCGCAATTATTCCCGAAAAACAAAAAGACCGGTTTCTGATAAGCTCTATCATGGAGGAAGCCATTGCATCCAGTCAGCTCGAGGGCGCGGTAACGACAAGAGAGGTTGCAAAAGCAATGTTGCGGGCAAAACGAAAACCCCGAAACCAGTCCGAGAGGATGATTTTGAACAATTATCGCACGATACAGGAAATACTGACGCTGAAAGATGCGCCATTGAGTATCGAAATGATAATGCATATTCACAAAACAATCTCGAGCAACACGCTGGAGCAGCCAGAATATGAGGGAAGTTTTAGAAAAAACAACGAGGTAAAAGTCGTTGATGTAACGGGCGAAGTATTTTATGACCCTCCATTACACGAAAAGATTGACGAGCTGATGCGGGAATTCTGCAAGTTCGCCAATTCCGTAAACGAAAAGGATTTTATGCATCCCATTACTCGAGGAATTATATTGCATTTTCTGATTGGCTACATTCACCCATTTACCGACGGGAATGGCAGAACGGCAAGAGCAATATTCTATTGGTATTTATTATCGCGCGGCTACTGGCTGATCGAGTTTCTTTCAATTTCACGAATTATTGTAAAATCGCCGAGCCAATATGCGCGCGCATATTTGTTCACCGAATATGACGAGAACGATCTGACTTATTTTATAGACTACAATTTAAAATCCATGGAATTGGCAATGAAAAGTTTAAAGGAATACATCCATCGAAAAATATCGGAGAAAAAGAACATTTACAATATTCTAAAAAACGAGGACATCAACGAGCGGCAGGCAGAAATCGTCAAAGATTTTATGAACGAAAGCAATAAGGCATTGAGCATAAATGACATTCAAAACAAATTCGGAATTGCATACCAGACCGCACGAACCGATCTGATGAAATTGGAGTCATTGAAATATCTTAAAAGCAAATTGGTCGGGAAAAAATACCTGTTTTTTAAATCGGATGATTTCGACAACAAACTGCGCAAACCTCGATTTGAGTGAAATTACTTACCAATAATCATTAGATTGCCTAATTCGAAGAAACGCATAACAAATGACCAAAAAAATAAAAGTAGCAGAACTTTTCGCTGGTGTCGGTGGTTTTCGCCTCGGTCTCGAAGGCTGGAACGGAAAATCGGCTTCGTCAAATTATAAAAATAAATGGGATTCAAATTTCGAGGTTGTCTGGAGCAACCAATGGGAACCTTCGACCAAAGTGCAGCACGCATCCGATGTTTACGAAAACCGTTTTGGAAAAGATGGACATTCAAACCAGGATATCGCGGCCGTTGAGGTTTCCGAGATTCCCGATCACGATATGTTGGTTGGTGGTTTTCCGTGCCAAGATTATTCGGTTGCGACGACACTGAAGAATTCCAAAGGATTGATCGGCAAAAAAGGCGTGCTGTGGTGGTCGATACACAGAATTTTATCAGAGAAAAAGAACAAGCCTAAATATCTTTTTCTCGAGAACGTGGATCGATTATTGATTTCTCCTTCCGGCCAACGCGGTCGCGACTTCGCAATTATTCTTCAAAGTCTAAACGAACTTGGTTATGCCGTGGAATGGCGCGTGGTGAACGCTGCAGACTTTGGAATGCCACAGCGCAGACGAAGAATATTTATTTTGGCTTTATTAAAAGGTACGGAAACATATAAATCCATAAAAAAATCAACACCATCTGAATATATTCTGGAAGCAGGAATTATGGCGAAATCATTTCCGGTAGCCCAAGATAATTCTGTAATGGAAAAGAATTTTCAACTCGATGGCGATGTGGTTTTTATTTCGGAAAACTTCAACAAGGATGGGAAAACCGGGATGTTCGAGAATGCTGGCGTTATGATTGACGGCAAAGTTTGCACAATTAAAACAAAACCAGATTATGATGGAAAAATAACGGTTTTACGAGATTTAATTTTCAATGAAAATATTCCAGAAGAATTTTATATTGATGAAAATGATTTTGATAAGTGGAAATATTTAAAAGGGGCAAAAAAAGAAATGCGAAAGAACGCTTCCGGATTTGAATATAATTATAGCGAGGGCGGAATGATTTTTCCCGATCCGCTCGACAAACCTTCGCGAACGATAATCACTGGCGAGGGCGGAAAATCGGCATCGCGTTTCAAGCACGTTATCGCTACTGAAAAAGGCCACAGAAGATTGATGCCAACCGAACTGGAACGCTTGAACATGTTCCCCGACGATCATACAAAACTTGATGGCGTTTCGGACACCAAGCGTGCTTTTTTTATGGGAAATGCCTTGGTTGTTGGCGTTATCGAGAAAGTTGGTGTAGAATTGAGCAAGATAATCTCGTGAGCACTTTTAAAAATGACTTGGCAAACGAAGCAATCCTGGGATCGTTTTTGGACAAACAGTACAAAAAAGCCAACATTAAAATCGAGCGCACAAACAATCTTGAACTACAGCACAGAGGAATCGATTTTATTTTGACCGATTCCAATAACCTACAATTCAAGGTCGATGAAAAAGCACAGTTGCACTATCTAAATCAAAGTCTGCCGACATTTGCCTTGGAAATCGATTATTTAAAAGACAATAAATTAAAACCAGGTTGGTTGTTCGACCCATCGAAAATCACTGAGATCTATGCATTCATTTTCAACATTCAGTTAACTGTAGGTCTAGACAAATTAAATAGCAGCGATAATATAAAATCCTGCGAAGTAGTATTTGTCAATCGAATAAAACTCATCAACGAACTATCGCTTCTCAATATAGATATAAATTTTTGCTTGAAGCAAAGCAATATTCTGCGCGAAGGAAATTTGCAAAAAAGATCTCACGAATCGGGATTTAATTTCCAGATTTCCAATCATCTTGCCGAAAAACCGGTCAATCTTATCGTGAAGAAGGCATTTCTTGCAGATATTGGAAAGTCGTTCTCATTTGGTTAAATTTCGAGGAATTATCGTAGCGGTGCAAATAAATGTCCGACGAACGACAAATTTTCAGAAGTTTACAAATCAAAAGCTTATTTCTGATAAAAAAATCAAGTTTATGAAATCAAAACTACTTCTCGCGACATTTTTCTTCATATCGTTTCTGGATGGATTTGCACAAGAATATCATCCTTTTCTCAACAATAGTTCGTGGCATGTTCACGCGAGCGACTTTAACACTGTTCAGAATTTTATAATTTCGCCGGGCGAGGAAGTGCAAATCGGGGCATATTCTTACTCAAAGATTTTCGATACCGTCAACAATGTCGATGTTTTTGTGAGAGAAGATTTGGCCGCCAAAAAAATATATCGATTGATAAACGGAAATGAGACAATTCTATATGATTTCAGCCTTTCAATTGGCGATACCACAATGCTAGCCAATGGACTAGTTTACACCGTTGATGTTGAAGGAATTACAAATGTGAATGGCGGCCAAAGACGGCGCCTGTATTTGGAACATCAGATAGGAACGTTGACATATTTCGAAACATGGATTGAAGGTGTCGGAAGTCCTGTGCAGCCGCTCAAACCTTCGTACGAGTTATTTACCGACCCAGATTACTCGCTTCGCTGCAGCGCGCAAAATGGACAAATGATTTACAATTGGGGAATTTCTTGGAATGGAACAGCAACTTCATGCGATTTGCCATTAATCACGGAAAGTTTCAAACACAGGCAAAATTTTTCTTTTGCGCCAAATCCATTCAGGACTCAACTTTATATTGAAAGCAGTCAAAATCTCGAAAATGCTATCATCAAGATTTATAATTCTTTAGGTCAATTAGTTCAAGAAGTAAATAATTTGTCCGGAATTAAGATTATACTTGAAAGAAAAAATCTGAGCGCGGGAATTTACTTAACGCAAATCTCTGAAAATGAAAATGTCGTTGCTTCCAAAAAGATTTTGGTGGTTGATTGATCACGGTTTTAAAAAAAAATGCAATTCAAAATGCAACATCAGTTTTCTTTAAATGAAAGCTAAAACAAAGCTCATAATTTTTTTATGCTGCCTGATAAAATTGACCCTGCATTTAATTGCGGACTATCATTCAGGGTTTCAGGGCGATGAACTTTTGCATATCGAAGCCGGAAAACATTTGGCTTTTGGCTATATGGAATTTCCGCCATTGATTGGATTGCTTGCCTATCTTCAAAATATTTTCGGTTCAGAAAGCGTTTTCGTTCATCATATATTCCCTCACATCGCGTCGATTTTGATTATGGTTTTTGCCGCCAGAACGACGATTGAACTCGGCGGAAAAAATAGAGCAATACTATTGGTTCTTGTCTCGATAATCATCGCGCCCGGCTTTGAACGTTCGCAGCAACTGTTTCAGCCGGTGGTTTTAAGTCAATTGTTCTGGGTTTTGGCATTCTTTCAATTGGTAAGGTTTGTAAAATATACAGATTATAAATCATTATGGTTGTTGACTTTGTTTTGCATTCTTGGATTTTTCACTAAATATGACAGCGTGTTTTTTCTTTTTGGATTGACGGGATTGCTTTTTTTCAAGCGAACCAGAAACGCGCTTTTTGCACATAGGTTTTACATCAATATTCTGGTGTTTTTACTGGCAATTTCGCCAAATGTAATTTGGCAAATCATCCACGATTTTCCGCTGTTCCAAATGACCGCCAGACTTTATGAATCCCAACTTGATGGAATAGGCCGATTGGAGAATTTTCTGCATTTGTTGATTGCCATCAATCCGATTGTCCCATTATTGTTGATTGTTCCCGCGATTATT
>JBBSUW010000104.1:0-9084 GCA_038234025.1 Flavobacteriales bacterium | reverse complement strand
TCGTTGAACACACCATATTTTATGCGGCTGTTGCCAATGTCGAGGGCGAGGAGCATTTGTGGATCTTTAGGCAGCAAACTTACATAGATTTTTTTGGGTGATTGTTTTGCACAGTCCATAAATGCCACTATATTTGCAGCCGCATTCGCCGGTGCCTTAGCTCAGATGGTAGAGCAATGGACTGAAAATCCATGTGTCCCTGGTTCGATCCCTGGAGGCACCACCTTAAAAACCCCGACTATTTATTTAGTTGGGGTTTTTTTTGTGAATATTGCTCAAGCCGTCAACCACTAGTGTTTTTTCATTTGCATACTTTTGTTTCCCATAGATGAATTACAAAAATGCTTTGTGTCTCATGTTTTCTTATATTTGAGACATTACAATCTTTGTGAACCATACATAAGACACAAATAATTATGACTCCATATACTCCAGTAGAGCTACCGCTAAAAAATATAGATTGGGAACAGTTAGTGGATTTAATGGGGAAAGCAAACCGCTACATCGCACGCTATGACAGTCTTTTACAATCAGTGCTTAATCCAGAAGTTCTTTTAGCTCCACTTCGCACGCAAGAAGCCGTCCTATCTTCCAAAATAGAAGGAACACAAGCCACGCTTGAGGAAGTCTTGGAATATGAAGCCGATGAGATTGCTGACGATCATTCAAAAAGTGATATTTTCGAACTTATCAATTATAGGATAGCATTGAAACAAGGACGTGAAACAATGAAAACTCGGCCATTATCTTTAAATTCGATCAAGCAGATGCATTCCGTCCTTATGCAAGGTGTACGCGGTGATAGCAAAGATCCGGGGAATTTTAGGAGAATCCAGAATTTTGTTGGCTCGCCAGGATCCACGATCGAGAACGCCAGGTTTGTACCACCATCAATTCCAGTTATGATGGAAGCTCTGAGCAATTGGGAAAAATACCTGCATCATAATGATAAAGATGTATTGGTTCAGTTGGCGGTTGTCCACGCTCAGCTTGAGATAATCCACCCTTTTCTGGATGGAAATGGTAGAATGGGAAGAATAATGATTCCGCTTTTTCTTTACCACAAGGAAATTATACAAGAACCTGTTTTTTATTTAAGTGACTTTCTTGAAAGCAACAGATCGGATTACTATGATGCACTAAAGGAAATTACCGACACCGGAAATTGGACAAACTGGATTCGCTTTTTCCTGAATGCGATAGTAGTCCAGTCAGAAAAAAATATTCATAAAACCAGGGAAATAATAAAATTATACGAAACTGTCAAATCGGAAATTGTGAGCACCACTCATTCTCAATTTGCTATCCAATGTTTGGATTCACTTTTTGTACAGCCAATTTTCTCGTCCCGCTACTTCGAAAGGAATTCCAATATCCCAAAATCTAGTGTTGCGCGATTGTTGAATACTTTAAACTCCAACAGGATCATTGCGACGGTCCAACAAGGTTCTGGGAGAAGGCCGACTATTTATGCATTTAGAAGACTTTTGAATATTGTAAATCAGTAACAAAAAAAATTCACTTATTAATATTAATTCGGATAAGACTTTAAAAGGTTTCACTAAAGTATTTGGAATATGTAGCTTAGTTTATAAATGATGATTATTTCCTTTTTGGTAAACGTTTAGAAGCAGCACAGGAAAATTCTAACATAGACAATCATCTCGTACAATTTAATATAAGGTCGAAACTCTCCTCAATTATCACTACTTTAGTTGAAAATCCACCAATGAACAAATATCAAAAAATCGGGGTCGTCACGATGTCAGTGCTCTTGACCGTCTTAATTCTGCATTTTTTGCTGGTTTGGTACGTCAACAAAAAACTGCCGGAGCTGATCAACAGCAAGACATCGGAGCACAAGGTCTCGTACGATCACATCGATTTTTCGATATGGACGGGATATATTTTCATCGACAAAATCCGGTTGACACCAAAGAACGCGAAAGCCAGTGTAGATAAACAGAACGGTATTTTTGCAACGGTAAATTCCGTAAAGGTCTTAGATTTTGGAATCTACAGCGTGCTTTTTTCTGACAGGATCAGTGCCCGCGGAATTTTGATCGATCAACCAAAAGTAGTTATCAACAAGGCCAATGACGAGCCACTGAACGATCGCAAGAGCATCGAGTCGGAAATAGCTGAGCCTTTTGGCAAATTTATTACCGTAAAGAATATTTTGGTACGAAAAGGGCAGTTCAAAATTATCAACACAGCCAATGGAAAGTCGCTCGCCTCAGCGTCAAACGTCGATTTTGCAGTGGACGGCGTTCGGCTTTCGGAACAATCACTTGATGAACCGATACCTGTTAGATTCAATACATATTCTTTGAAATGCGACAGCCTTTTCTACAAAGTGAGCAATGTTTACGATATATCTACGGGGAAAATCGACGCGGCCCCAGATTTTCTTAAAATCCAGAATGTCAAATTTGTACCTACCGTAAGACGACGAGATTTTGTAGCATCGCTTTCCGCGGAAAAAGATCTTTACACAGTTATTGTTCCAGCCATCGCAATGAACAATCTCGACTGGGGTTATGCCGGCACTAAGCTCTATGTCCATGCAAAATCTTTAGTCCTGACCGATGTCAATGCCAATGTTTACAGGGCTAAAATGCCCGCCGACGATCTTACCAAAAAGAAACTCTATGGAGAGGTATTGCGAGGTTTGAAATTTGATCTTGATATAAAGAACGTAATCGTAAAAAGTTCAACCATTGTATATGAAGAGGAACTGACTTTCGAAAAAGGACCTGCGAGAGTTTCATTGGGCGACTTCGACATGCACGCGACAAATGTTTCGAATGGATTAGGAAAAAAATCTGTTCCTAACGTAAACATAACCGTAAACTGCAATTTTATGAAGACGTCGCCGCTCAATGTGAACTGGCATTTCAATCCGCTTAACCGCGCCGAGGCATTTCATATAGATGGCAGAATATTGAGTTTTCCTGTCGAGGAGCTTGCTGTCTTCACCAAACCTTATGTCAACGTAACTGCGAAAGGCTTGATCGATGTTGTAAAATTCAATTTCAACGGTAACGACAATGTTTCTAAAGGTACTTTCGAAATAGAGTACGATGATTTGAAATTGACCGTTTACCAAAAGAATGATAGGGCCAAAAAGAACAAATTTCTAAGCGCCGTAGGCAATCTTTTTGTAAAAAACGACACCAATCACAAGCCGAAATCCACGGAGATTGAGGTGGAGCGCATCAAGGAAAAATCGTTCTACAATTTTCTGTGGCGCAATATTGCCGAAGGTCTCAAGAAAACGGTGATCTAAAAAAAGGCCTGTCGATATGGACAGGCCTTAAAGTAAAATAAAATAACTAACTCCAAAAATTATTGTTTGATCAGCTTCATCGTTTTTTCGCGATTGTTGTTGTCGATCACTTTTACCATATAAATACCGTTGGTAAATGTCGAAACATCAAAAGATTTTGACGCTGGACCAGCTTCGTACTTTTTGATCATTTGTCCTGTGATCGAGTAAACCTCAACAGATTTTGTATCGATGTTCACCTGGAACTGGCTATTTGTTGGATTTGGAACCAGTGAAACGCTTTCGCTCAAATCGAATTTATCGGTGTTCAGTGTCGTAGCCCTGTTGCCGTACATCCTGAATTGTCCCGCAGGAATGTTGATGGGCGCGGTCGTGCTTGTTACATTGATCGTGGAATTGTCCATAAGGTTGTACCAAGTCCCGAGGAACGGAAAGTCAGGTGTCACGTTTTGTGCAGCGACCGAGAAGTTTGCCAAGATGACAACATTGCTTATCTGCGGCGCTCCAAGACTTGGGTCAAAAACATAGATGCGCTGACGGATATTGTTGTTGTCCGGGCTGATTGAGTAATTTCCTTCAAAGACAGGTTCTCCAATTTTGAGCGCGATCATTCTTGCCCAATCATTGTAAACTTGGCGTCGTGCAGTAACATTTAGCCAATCTTGTGTCCATTGGGGTTGCGGTTTTGTATCGAGTTTGCAATCGCCCGGCGTTGGATCGCTCTCTGTGTTGAGCGTTCCATTGTTGCAAGTGTACAGGGAGATATTCATCCCAAGATCTGCAAAGTGCCATATCATTTTGGGGCCTGGCACCATCAATGATGTCGCAGCGATGGCGGGCATTCTGGCTAGTGCATTGTTGAGGTTGTTCAATGGCGAAGTTCCCGCGCTGTTTCCGTAGGTCAAGGCGTTGTACATCAAACGTTCCTTGTCATGGCTTTCAGCATAGCCCATAACGCGCTTGCCCTGAAATCCGGCGTGAGCATTATGCCCTATTCTGTCGATGGTCGCGTTCTGGGCATAACCTTCGATAAGCTGTGAGTACTGATAGGTCATTTCCGACCACATCATCACTCCTTTGCTTGGTGTTTCATTAAGCCTGTAGTTGGCCCACTCCTTCTCTTCATTGTCACTTCCAAGATGCTCAAAAATGACATAGTCTGTTGGGTCAAGCGACCAAGAATAGTCTGCGTAGCCTTTGAGGATATTTACACGATCTAATTGAAAGGCATTTGTACAACCTTCATCACCTGTGTTGCATGCCTGTGTGAAACCTTTGGTAAGATCCCAACGGAAACCATCGATTTTGAAATCCTCGATCCAATGTTTCAGCACACGGTGAACATATTGTTGCGTTCGCGGTGATGAATGATTAAAATCCGAACCAACACCATAGGCATGTGTCGCAAATTCGTTGAAATATGGATTTTGTGCCGTAGGATCGCCAAAGCCATCGCCATCTGGATCTTTCATCCACATTCTAACCATTGGGTTTCTGCCAAAAGCGTGGTTCAAAGCCACATCAAGAATCACGGCAATGCCATTTTGGTGACATAGATCGACAAACTCTTTGAACTTGTTTTCTGTTCCATAAAATTTATCGAGCGCCATGTGATAAGCGGTGTTGTATCCCCAACTTTCATTGCCCTCGAATTCCATCACTGGCATAAGCTCGATGGCGTTGATTTTTAAATTTTTGAAATAGTCGATTCTGTTGATCAAATCCTGAAAATTTCTGTTTGAATCAAAATCACGGATTAGAACCTCATAAACTATCAAATCTTCTTTCTTCGGCTTGTTAAAATTCTGAACCTGCCAGTTGTAAGGTGTTTGTCCTGTTTGAAGAACGGTTACTTCACGCTCTTGACCAACCGGATAAGGTGGCAAGTTAGGATAACTGTTCGCGGGAATGTATGGATCATCATAAGGTGATAGCACCAAGGTTGAAAAAGGATCGGCAGTTTTTACCAACCCGGGCGAATTTGCCACAGGCGTTTGCGTTACCACCCAATATTGATAGGTGTTGATTTCGCCCGGAACAAGATTTGTCAATTCGAGAAAGAATATCGTGGAATTTGGTGCTGAATCTTTGCGCATCGCGTAGTTCGCATCTGGATTGTATCCGTTGAAACTTCCGGCAACATAAACAAAATCCTTGAACGGAGCGTCCAGAACCAAAGTTGCCCGTGACGGATCCGACGGATTGTAATTAATGCCCTCGACCATTCCGGCGGCAAGTGGTGCAGATATGGTTCCAGGGTTTACGAGCACATAAAACGTCTTGACCTGTGTCGAACCATTCTGTGTAATTGTAAGCAGGTATGTTTGGTTGGAACTAATATTTAAATGTGTAAACGCATAGGTTGAAGTGTCATTGGCAGTATCGATAACCGTTCCATTTGCGCTAAGCGAATAGTTGGCAACGCCATTGGTATTGGTTGCCGCAACATTCAAGCTTCCTCCCGGGTTTACGATTGTTGAACTGTTGGCTGCAGGTGAGTTGAGCGCTACTTGAAAAAGTCCAACATTGAAGATAAAATCCCCGCACGATGGTGCCATTTTCAGCGTTTGGCTTCCTGTGGTATTTCTGAAAACCATTCCCATTTTGGAAGCGTTGGCTTGCTGCGTTGCGTTGAGGTTGAAATAAGTGCTGGGTGTTATAGTTTTGCTCCAAGTTCCATTGCCGTTGTTGGTCATAAGTCCTACGCTGTCGTCCATTCCCCAGTTTCCGACCACGGAATATCCAAATGCGTTGACATCGTTGCCGATTCCCGAGTGCATGTAAACTTTGGTGGGATTTGTGCCAAGCTGGTTGCATGTCGCTGTTCCCAAGTTGACCGTGATGGTTATCTGATCGGTCACATTGAACTGCGCGGGCGTGATGGTTACCTGTTGTCCAAAGGTAGTTAGCGAAAAAAGAAAAAAGAGCGATGTTAAAAAGTGTAGTTTTTTCATGGCTATTATTTAAAATGAGAAAAGAGGGCTGCTTTTAGAACAGCCCTCTTTTAAAGGATTTATAGGATATTATTGTGGAGTCAAACTGTAAGTATAAGCTCGTGGTTGGCTTAGGTCAAGCGTGATTTTGTACATTCCGGTAGCTGGTACCGCAATGTCATCACCGCCTTGTTCCAAAGTTCCGTCCGCGCCATTATCACCAAAATTGAGTTCCCACGCATCGTTCGCACGGAACTTGATTTTGTTGCCATCAGCTACAAGGTTCATTACAATTGAAAGCGTTTTGGTGGCTGGATCATACGTCATATCGGTGTCGGAATCCCAACCGGTTGGCGTTGCGTTCCCGATAATTCCCCAATTCGTGGGAGTTTGAGAGTACAACAGCGTGGTTGTGTCGGCTTTCAAAAGGTAGTAACCAGCAGGTGCGGAAGCGTTTCCACCACCAACCGCAAGCATGCCTGAAAATGAGCCATCATCGCCCCAATCAGTTGTTCCCCAATCGAATGATCCGTCAAGCATTGGCGCCAAGAACTTGTATTCTCCGTCTAACCAAACGTAACCTTCATAGTCAGTCATTGTAAAAGATGAAGATCTCAAGATTGGTAGATCGGGCGCCGTTGGATCCCATCCTTGGTGATTTCCAGGAACGCCGATTTTTGGAAGTTCGGTAGAATAAGGAGTCACCTTGATTGTAATCACGTTGCTCATTTGAGTCATTGCACTGGCCGCGGTCCCAAGAACCGAACGAACACGAATGTCAAGCTGCGATTCAGTGAAAGGCGCGAAGCGAGCTGGTGTCAACAATCCGTTGAATTCTTCAGCCGTGAGCGTAAGAAAACGACTGGTGGTTGAACCAAGAATTATCGGATCTGCAAAATCTGAACCAGTTTCAGCAGCTTCTACCACATAGTTTGCAGCCGTTGCAACGCCTGCACTACTGTAGTCCCATACCAAAATAAGCGCAGCTACATTGGGGCTTTCGGGTTTAAGGACAACAGATGTTCCGTTAGTTGGTGTTAGGAGTGTTGGGCCACCGCCTGCAATTGCGATTGGATCTTGGTCGTTCTCGCATGAGCCCATAGCCACGAGCACTAGAGCTAAAATGGATGTTTTAAAAATATTTTTCATAGTAATTTATAGATTAAAAAATTTGGATTAGTAGCCTGGATTTTGTGTCAAGTTCGGGTTCGCCTGGATGGCCGATAATGGAATAGGGAACAATTTATAGGATTCTGGGATCGCACTACCGTTCTTTACACCACCTTTCCATGGCCATAGGTACGAACCTCCAGAAAATTTTCCGAAACGAATAAGATCGCTTCTTCTGTGTCCTTCAAAGTTAAGCTCTCTTGCTCTTTCATCAAGAATATAATCAAGGTTGAAATCTGTCGCTGCAATTGGTGTTGAATTGGATCTTGCGCGAACATCGTTAACATATTGCAAAGCCGTACCGGCGCTTCCGCCGCCACCTCGCAACTGACATTCGGCATATATAAGATAAGCATCTGCCAATCTGAACAAAGGGAAGTCGGTTCCAGAAAAATCTGTAGCCACCGAGCCACCGACAAAGTTTGTGTTCCTGAACTTGGTCGAAGGATAACCATCGATCCAAGTTTTATAATCGTTCATCTCAAAATTGTGCCCATCTCGGAAGAACAATGAGGCACGAACGTCTGGCGAGGTGCTCAAGTTTCCATAAAGTCCGTACCAAGCTTTTGTTGCTCTGTGACCCGTCCAACCTTGGAGCGCGCCATAATCGGAAATGTTCATTGTTTCGGTGGACAAGCTTCCGTTGACCAAGTATGTGGTGTTTCCAAAGGATTGGCTAACCGTCGCATCTGCGATCAAGGGATAGATGATCTCATTTTTAGCTGCCGTCATGTTGTTGTCTGCAGAAAAAAGGCTCACGAAATCGGGGGCAAGTTGATAGCCGCCCTCGTTGATCACTTTTGCGGAATATTCCAAAGCTTTATCGTATCGCGGTGTCCCGGTGTAAACTTCAGCATTCAAATAAAGTTTTGCAAGAAGCATTCTCACAACGTTCTTGTTCGTTCGTCCATAAGATATTACGCTTGGCAAGGTATTCTCGATGGCCAATAGTTCAGACTCTACATACGTGTACATCTCTTGACGACTTGACTGAGGCAGTGCAACACCAGAATTTATATCGGTTTCCGTTGCGATAACGCCTTTTCCAAAACAGTCAATCATATAATAGTATGCAAGGCATCTTAAAAAGCGCAGCTCTGCGATATATTGTTCTGAATTTGGTGGATTCACGCGGTTCAAAACATTGATAATGTTGTTGCACTGTGGAATGGTATAATAAACACGGTTGTACAAATATCTAAAGAACTTGTTGTTAGGATTCCAGTTCTGCGTGGTCGTTAGCTGGTCAAGACCATTGTCGCCCCAGCGGTTCTTCATATCATCGGCAGTAAAATCCTCAAGGTTGATGATACCACGCAAGAATGGAGACTCTCCTGCATCATCACTGATGTCGCTGCTGCCAGGACCTTGTGGGCCCGAAAGGGCGAAAGATCCATAGACCTTTGACATAAGTCCATCGATTGCTTGTGGATCCTGCTGCAAAAGTTGGTCGAGGGTCAGCTCAACCAATGGATCAGTATCCAAATCCTTGGTACATCCCGCTGAAAAAAGAAGAACGAACCCGGATACAATAAAAGTTAATTTATAATTTTTCATAGTAATTGATTAAAAGTCAAAGTTAATACCAAAAGTATAGATTCTCGGACGTGGATAAAAGTTGTTGTCTATACCATTGAAATTTTCTGGATCTTGACCAGAATATTTCGTGATCACAAATACGTTATTTACCGA
>JBBSUW010000103.1:0-9339 GCA_038234025.1 Flavobacteriales bacterium | reverse complement strand
TTCAAACCTTTTAATTCATTAGAAGAATTTTTATCCGCACTGAACGAAACTCGTTACCAATATCCGCAGACACGCCACACCAACGGACATTGGTTACAAAATGTTTTAAAAAATTACGATGAACATACAGGCATTAAACTACAAGTTCGCTAACGTAAACTTCGGCTAATTTATTAGCAACAAATTCCACCACGGGTATGGCAACCGTATTTCCCAACAAATCGAAAGCATCATATTCTTTTGTTGGAATTTCGTACCATTCGGGATAACCGAACAGACGCAAACCTTCACGAATAGTCAATCTACGCAAACCATTTCCATCGGGAACAGCCAAACGAGAAACATCGGTTGCAACCAAAGTTGGTGCAATATCTTTTGGGTCAAGCACTTTATTTATTTCAAAACTCAATTTTCCAGTTACAATATTGTAACCTTTTGGTTTCGTTTCGTCATATACCCGTGATGTTGAAATACCGTTTTCTGTTTGAAGTTTTACTAATTTTTTAGGATGCTCAAATTTCAAATAACCTTTCTTGGTAAGGTCATCTAACAGAATTTTCAGTTCTTTATTTGGCAAATCAATAAATGTATTTATTTGGTCTAACGTCAAAGCCATTCCGTCCATCCAATCAATACCAATTTCTTCTGCCCATTGTTTTTTTCGTCTTTGTTTAAACAATTTATTGAGGATTTCGGATTGTTGTTTTGATACACTTCCTTTGATTTCAATATCCCAACTATGGATATTGTTATCGCCACCACGTTTGTCTTTAATCGATTTTCCGTACAAATCCTCAAAAGGAAAATGAGCTAAAAGTCTATCGATAAACTCTGATTTTAAAGTAGGTAATCCTTTTTCCAAAACACTTTCCAAAGATTTAAATCGAGGTTCATTTCCACCTAAATCAATTTTTTCATCCCTTGTTCCAACTATGAAAATTCTTTTGCGAGATTGAGCCAAACCAAATTCCAAACTATCGAAAACTTTCCAGCTTGTTTTATAGCCCAACTCATTTTCTAGCGTATGCAAAATGGTTTTTAGTGTTCTTCCTATTTCATCATTTTTGTTTTCCAAATCGTGTTTTACCAAACCTTCCACGTTTTCAAGAATAAAACCATAGGGTTTTTTTTCTCTCAAAATTCGTTCAATCTCGAAAAATAATGTTCCTCTCGTGTCCAAAAATCCTTGACGTTTCCCACCTGCACTAAACGGTTGACAAGGAAATCCACCCAAAAGAAAATCAAAATCGGGAATAAATTCATTACGAATTTCAAAAATATCGCCAGCTAAAAATTCGTGACCGAAATTATGTTTTAAGGTCTTTACCGCATAGGGTTTTATTTCCGAAGTCATTACACATTCGGTGTTCATTCCAACATCTTTAAAAGCTTTTTCAAAACCTAAACGGATGCCACCAAGACCTGCAAAGAGGTCAATGAATTTTACAGTATTGTTTTTCATTTTACACTTTTTTTATAAGGTTCATTTGGTTCTGCAACGAATAATAATTGACTTTCGTAATCTCCAATTTCAATTTTCTGACAACCTATAACAGTAAGACATCGCAACAGAAATGTAGCACTAAAGCTGCCACGACTAATTTTGCTATCAATGCTTCCTTTGGTTTCTTCAACACCAATTTCGTTTAACAAGAAAACTAAATCTGCATTTGACACGCCACGTTTGACTAATTCTGACTTTAATAACCGTTTCGCTTTGTCATCCCAGTTTGACATAATTCAATGCATTTATATTGCAATATTCGACAATTATTATCATATATGCAAATAAAGTTGCGAAAATAAAAAATACGGCAGGTAACAGCGGTTTTGCGAGATTGCGAAATATGTGGTAAATTCAAGTCTATCTTTCGCAAGAAATTTTATCCTAACAGAAAAATCTCGGTTACGAAGTTCGCAACCACGCCAAGCGCCAGACCGTTACCTGCGCTCATAAAGTTCCCACCACCATATCCCTTTCCTTTTTCACGATAAGCAATTTACTGCGCGGTATTAAATCGGTGATCAATCAATACTATTTATCAACCTGACAGAATACGCAGAACAGCGTATTTTTTTGCACCGGTAAACTTCGCAATTTTACCAAATCAAATTTGAAGCAAATGGCAGTGAGACCACCAACATTTACTTGAAGTTGAAAATAATGAACAATAAAATCTATTTAAACATTGAAATCATGAAAAAACTATTACTCATCGCCATTTTGGCGACAACATTTTTGGGAAGTGCCCAGTACAATCCCGAAGTTTTTGGGCCATTGTACACCGGCAATACTTATTACAACGGCGTTAAAGACCTATCGTTTTCTGCGACGCTCGACGACCAACTTTTTTTTAGCCTGAGGCGCGACGATAATACCACAGATGTATATGCCACGGATGGCACGCTCGGAAACACCTTGCTGCTCATGAACCTTGCGCTTCCGCAAAACGTGGTGTTCACGGCTTTTGACAACCATGTATACTTTGGCATCCGCGTACCCAATATGGGTTTGCAAATGTGGAAGACCGATGGGTCTGTGGCTGGCATTGTGCTTGTTGCTGAGTTTGGCGGCGATGGTTATTTGGGCAATTATACTGCTATAGGCAACAAGCTGTTTTTTGCGGCAGACAACTCATCCACAGTTTTTGATGACACTCAGCCATATGTTTTGGTAGCAGGGTCTAGCACGCCACTGCTGCTCAATCCCAACCTGTTCAACATTACAGACTTTACAGAATACAATGGCAAGCTGTACTTCACCGCCAGCGATATCGAAAACCAAAATTCAAACCGAGAACTCTATACAAGTGATGGCACCGTGGCGGGCACCGTGATGGTGAAGGATATAAACCCGGGCACAGCGGGTAGCAACCCCACAGGATTGATCGAGTTTCAAAACAAGCTGTTCTTTGGCGCGAACAATGGAACGAATGGCAAGGAGATCTGGTCAACGGATGGTACGCTGGCTGGCACGCAGCTCTTCAAGGATATCGCTCCGGGCATCAATGATGCGTTTCCTACTTTCAAGAGCGGCGTTCACGTTGACAAGCTCTATTTTGCTGCCTACGGTGCCCAATTGTGGTCTACCGATGGCACGCCCAACGGCACTGGACTTGTAAAGGTCATAAACCCTGCGGGGATCTTTCAATTGTCGGGCTTTGTATCGGTAAACAACAGGCTTCTTATGGCGGCAGACGATGGAGTGCACGGCACAGAAATTTGGGTGAGCGATGGTACGCCGGACAATACAACCCTGCTTTTGGACATAAGGCCGGGGCTTGCTTTTGGTGTATATGATATTTATAAAAAAAATGTGTTCTGTGGTAGCCAGCTGTTCTTTGCCGGGGCAGACGGATCGGGCCTCAACCCATGGGTGACCGACGGCACGGTGGCAGGTACATACATTGTTGAAGATCTGGAGACTGCCAACAATGGGGACAGTGTGTATTCTTCAGACGGCGGTTTTGTCCTGCTCAACGATAAAATTTTCTTTGTCGGACAGGACACATTCGGAAACCAGCTCTACTCAATGGATCTCGACTGCAGCCTTGGTGTTGCCAAAAACAACATGACGCAAGTTAAAGTATACCCCAATCCCGCCACGGGCATCATCAACTTTGATTCTGCAAGACAAATTGACAATATCGGGATATACAATACCTTGGGCAAAAAGGTGATGCAGATCGATGGTGATAAAAAACAGGTGGACATAAGCCAGCTGTCCACAGGATTGTACTTTGTGAAAATAACCGATGCAGCACAACAGGTCAGTACCCAAAAGATAATCAAGCGCTGAAAACATAGCGTACGATCATTGTTTGATTATCCAACACTTTATTAAATCCAGCTTTTCGGCTGGATTTTTTTTGAGGATAAAGTGTTGTCGGTAATTAATATATTAGCAAAAACAAAAATCAAATGAAATTCCTGTTTTTTCCAGTGCTCTGTTCGTCACTGGTTATTCCTCAGGAGGTGATCAATTATCAAGGCGATAAAATAAATGAAATTGTTGATGGCAAAAAAGGGCTGGGGAAACTGACCGACAGCAAAAGAGGCGCGATCATCAGTTGCCAAATGCTGAACGACACCGTTGCATCCAGCGTTGACTGCGATCAATATGGAAAACTGACGGTGACACAATCGAAAACCGACAACCTGATTTTCTACAGGAACGGCGAAACGATCTATGGCATATTGATAAAGGAAATAAAGGGCATACGATTTATAAAGGACATTGGCGCGGAACTGGATGCCGAACTGAGCAAACTATATGATTCAATATCATTTGTGAAGCCGGTTTATTACGGTGGACCCAAAGCATTGACCGAATACGTGAGGGCAGATACCGATTATCAAAAGACAGATAATCGTGCTGGCCAAGTCAAAGTGGATTTCATTGTGGATAAAAATGGGTTTCTGGAGACCGCAAAAGTCATCAGGACCGATGCATTCTTGAATGACGAGCCGCTGTAAATTGTAAAATCTTAGCCGTGGTGGCAACCGGGGTTTGTTCGAGGTACTTTTGTGAGGTTCATGTATACAATACCGATAACTTTTGGAAGTAAAGATTAATTAAAAAATTCAATAATAGCAAAAGATTCAGTTATTTAAATAATAAACAATGGCACAATTCAATCCCTATCTGCATTTTACGGGTAACACCGAAGAAGCATTCAATTTTTACAGATCCGTCCTCGGCGGAGAATTTACCAAGTTGGTACGATTCAAGGACTTGCCATCATCTGAAGATCATAAGGTGCCGGCAGAACATCTGGAGAAGATAATGCACATTGCACTGCCCGTCGGCGAGGGCAATATCTTGATGGGCGCGGACGCGATCATGGAAAGCACCGACAGAAAATTTACCTATGGCGATAATTTTCATATTGCCATTGGTGCCGGCAGCATAGCGGAAGCAGACGCATTTTTCAACGGTCTATCTGCTGGCGGACATATCGAGATGCCGATCGCCGAATTTTTTTGGGGATCTTACTTTGGAATGCTGAAGGACAAATTTGGGGTTCAATGGACGGTGGAATTTGACCCGAAGAAGTGATTATAGGATATTGCTCGCATCAAATTTATAAGTACATTCGTGTGAAATAATTTCGGACCATGAAAAAATTCTATTCCATTCTACTTTCTGTCAGCTTTTGCACGATTTCCTTCGCACAGCAACGCCCGTCGCTTCCGCATAGTTTGTCCGAATCTGAAAAAGAGCTTGTTTCAAGTTTTACCTTTCGCTCCCCGCAGATTTCCAGTCCACCGACGACAGCTGTTCGCGCCTCTGCTGAATGGGAAGAAGTGGAATACTTGATGGTGACCTGGGATTCGAACTATCAGGGCATTCTCCGCCAGATCGTGGCAGCGTCCGTTAATGAATGCAAGGTGATCATCACCACCCAAAACCAAGCTTCGGTATCTGCATACCTCACCGCTGGCGGCATTTCGCTTGCTAATGTCACTTTTATGAACGCACCGTGGGACAGTATCTGGATCCGCGATTATGCCGGAAACACCATATACAGCAATGATGTTGGCGAACGAGCTCTGGTGGACTGGATCTACAACCGTCCGCGGCCCAATGATAACGTTATGCCAACTGCGCACGCCACCCAAACTGGTATACCAATTTATACCACGGACAGCGGCACCAATGATCTGGTGAACACTGGTGGAAACTATATGAGCGACGGTATGGGCAACGCGTTCGCCTCTAAACTTATCTTGAACGAGAACGCACCGGGAAATCCATATGGTGTTTCGGCAAAAACCGAGACACAAATAGATGGCATCATGCAGCAATATATGGGCATAAGCCGTTTTATTAAAATGAACACACTGCCGTTCGATCAGATCCACCATATCGATATGCACATGAAATTGCTCGACGAAGAAACGATTCTGGTGAGCCAATATCCCACTGGCGTAGCCGATGGCCCGCAGATCGTGGCGAATATCAACTATGTGCTGGACAATTTTCAATCGCCGTTTGGAACGCCTTACAAAATTAAATGGATGGCAGCGCCGCCAAGTACAACGGGCGCTTATCCAGGCACTAACGGCTCATACCGCACTTTTACAAATTCGGTATATGTAAACAAAACCATCATCATCCCGACCTACAGACCGGAGGTGGACGCGCCCGCTATAGCGCAGTGGCAGGCGTTGATGCCCGGCTATAACATTGTGGGCATCGATGTGGACAATCCCGGCGAAAATCTTATTGCATCACTTGGCGCGATACATTGCATAACGCACACCATTGGCGTGGCAAATCCTTTGCTAATCGTTCATCAACCCATTGCAGCTGTCAATTCAGGACAAACAGTGACGATAAACGCGAACATTCGGCACAACAGCGGCATCAATCAAGCCAAGGTTTTCTATCGCGAAGCAGGAACAACACCATATTCCGAGACTTTGATGAGCTTAACCGCCAATGACAATTGGACCGCGGATGTCATGACGCCCACCAATGGAAATGACGTGGAATATTATATTTGGGCAAAGGCCACTTCGGGAAAAACACAAACAAGGCCCATAGTGGCGCCGCAGGGATATTGGACGATGGACAATACCTTGCTGTCAACAAAACATTTTAAGGAAAGCGATATTTCTTCGCCGTTTCCAAACCCGACCACGGGCAATGTGAGTTTTGACCTTGGCCAATTGAAAGGGAAAGTCCATATTACGATCAATACAATTTTGGGCCAGAAACTTTTTGAGACCGATGTTGAAAATCCAAATGGAGTCTATACCCTTTCGCTTCAACCTCAATGGAAAGGAACGCTTTTCGTGAGCTTTGAAGGTGATTTTGGGGTTGTGTTTAAAAAGGTGATCAAGCTTTAGATTTTGGATCATTAAAAAAAACGCTTAATGTTCTTATGGTCATTTGCAGTTCAGGCTTTTGATAAATTATATTGCAAGATTTATGTCGATTTTTAAAAAAAATATCGGTATGGTTATTTAAAAAGATTTGCATCATCTCCAACTGTATAATTTATACCACAAAACCATTTAATTAAAATGAAATCAAATAATTATTTGGCCATCTTGATCCTGCCACTATTGGCTTCATGCAGCGCGGACAAGATGTTTTTGCAGCCCACAAAAATTCCGATCAGCGCCAAAAAAGCGACATTAAAATCTGCGACCGACACTACATTTATCAACTTTGTTGGCGACAATCATCAGCCAATATTTGTAGATAAAGACAACAAAACGCTCGACATTGGTTACATTGTGGAAAGTATAAATTTCAAAAGTGCCGATGGCAATCAGTTGAACGGTTGGCTTTTGAAACCTCAGAATGCTGCTGCAGATATCACGATATTGCATCTTCACGGCAACGCCGGCAATGTGCTCGAACAATATAGGGCAATCGCGCCATTGGTCAAGTACGGTTTTCAGGTTTTTGTGCTCGATTATAGCGGATTTGGTTTCTCTGAAGGAAAAGCAACAAGAAAAAACGTGCTGACAGACGCGCTCTCGGCCGTCGATTATCTGAAAACGCGGCAAGATGTAAACCCTACGAAACTCGTGATCTACGGACAGTCGCTAGGTGGACATTTGGCGGCCGTCGTAGCCAAACAAAGGGAAAAAGATATCGATGCATTGGTCATCGAAGGTGGATTTTCGTCGCACAAGGATATTGCAAAGACCGTTGGTGGTTTTTTTGGGAAATTGATCGTGAAAGAAATGTACAGCGGCAAAGAATCGATAAACGATTATCACAAACCCTTGTTGGTCATCCACAGTTCTGAGGACGAGGACGTTCCTTTTTTCTTGGGAAAAAAAATGTTCGACAGTGCAAACGAGCCGAAAGAATTCTTTGAAATCAAGAAATGCCATATTTGCGGACCACAATTTTATGTCGAAGAGATTTCAGCAAAAATCAAGAAGATCTTCAAATAATGCTGGCCTATTTCATATTCCCCCCTGTCATCCTCAACGCCAGTGCAGCTCTGCGTGAAGGATGGCAGCGGAAATCCTTTTTTTGCCGCCCTTTCGGCGGCAAAAAAAGATTGGAGCGAACAGCCTGACAGCGACGCAGCGCAGCGAAGGCGGTGGCACGCCCAAAATAAATTTATTCGTACCTGATTGCCAAATTATTATACATTTGGGTAATATGGAGGGAACCTATAACTTCAATATATGGAACAGCATTATCCTTGCGGGACTTCTGCAGGGGTTTGTGTTCGTGATCATAGTGCTTAGCCAGAAAAAGTACCGCGTGAAGAGCACTTATTATCTCACGGCGCTGATCTTTACCTTCTCTTACAGCAACCTGATCTATTATCTGGAGGACGTGCACATCATCACTTTCCAGAGGATGCACATGTATTTGATGTTCCCATTTCCGCTGCTTAATCCCGCACTTTTCTATTTTTATTTCAAGTATTTCCTGAACCCGGACCACAGAGCGACCTTTAAGGAAAAACTGCTTTTTGTACCGTCGATAATCGCCTTCGCCGTGGAGCTGAATTTCAGGATCCCAAGGATTATGGATGTAAAACTGCCCGAATATTATCCATTGTACGACACGCTGCTGATGCAGATCGAATTTACGGGCGTGATTCTTACATCATCGGTATTGATCTATTGCTACCAGATGATGTCGCATTACCAGCGTGACGCTGTGGTAATGAAGCTGAGGGACACGATTCCGGGCGTTGGGTGATTCATGAAAATGGTGCTGCTACTTTTGGGGCTTTGCGTGGTTTGGGCGGCGCAGCTCATTTACGTTATCGCGCTGGAGATTGCCATGCCTTTCTATCCTCTTTGGATCGGAATGTCGGCGATGATCTATTGGCTAGGTCACGTTGGCATTTATAAATATGGTGCTTGATCACCAATCTGTCCACAAACCAAGCAGTGACCTTGAACAATCCATTGAACTATTTCTCGTTCAGCCAAGTTGCGGGCTATGACCCCATGGCTTCCAACAGTGTTCAGGTAGCGGCCATGACAACAGGCGTTTACTCATTGTACGGCCCAACCTGCACGCTCAACGGCGCAGAGATTGCTACCAAAGCAATCACAAAAGCAGATGTGTTAGCATTTGACTTCAGCGCAACGGCATATCCAAACCCGTTCGTGTCCGACTTCAAGATAGCGCTCAACATAGACAATGATGACACCGTACAAGTGGCCATCTATGACATGACCGGCCGCTTGCTCGATACCGCTGAAATGAAATCCAGCGATATCAGCACAGCCCGGTTCGCCTCCAGATATCCATCGGGCGTGTACAACTGCATCGTTTCGTTCGGAAATCTCACCCAGACACTCCGCGTTATCAAACGATAATGTTTTTTTTGTGAGAGAAGGCCT
>JBBSUW010000102.1:0-9727 GCA_038234025.1 Flavobacteriales bacterium | reverse complement strand
GATAATGGACAGCACGGCGATTTATCCACCCAAATGCGAGGCAAATATTCTGTTGCTCACGTCTTCCCCAAAGTTCAATCTTGAAAGAATTCTGAGCGAAGAAAAACCAGATATTGTTGTGGCCGATGCCTCGAACTATAAATCATTTGTGGAAATGTGGCAGAAAACCTGTGAGAGGCGGAAGGTAAGATTCCATTCTACTTATCGTGATGGAGATTTTCGGCTTGGGTTGGAGTGAACTGATTTTTATGAATTAAAGAATTTAATCTAGGAGACAGTTTCTGTCAATTAACTATAATGTTGATGTGTATGAGCTGTGGCGTGTTTTAGCACGAACCATTATATGAACAAAACCCCGCTGGAATATTCCTAACAATTCCAGATAAGCACAGACCCAGCAATGGCTTGTACACGGTCTTGCCAGTAGTAATTTATGCTATCGCCAAGTCTTCTTTACTTAATTTCAGTTTTGGGTTATCGAGTTTTTCAATTGTTGTCCTAATTTTTAATCTATCGGATTGTGGCAAAAAAGTTGGCACCAAATCAGTTAAATCAATTTTCAAAAGCCGATTGATGACCATCAAATCTTTTAAGGAAAAAGAGCTTACGCCATTAATAAGCTCAGAAATATAAGACTTACTCCGGTGTCCTAAAATTTTTCCAAAATCTTGCTGCGTTAGATTTAGGTTCTTTAATTTTTTTCGGATAAGCTCTTTTCTTCGCTGTATAAACAACCCTTCCTTTTCGGCAATCAATTCCGCAATGTCGCTTTCACGCAGTTTCTTACTAGATATTCTTGATTCAGCACTCCAGTTTTGGATTTCGTAATGATCAATTAAATCTCTTAATTTTTTCGAACTAATTTGAATTTCGGATTTTCCTTTGAAAGAAGACCTAATTTTCTGTCGGCAATCAATGCTCTTTCAAAATCCAGTTCATTTTGGATTTTTCCAGTTTCAATCAGTTGTGATATGTCGAACTGTGTTTTCATAATCTTATTTTAAATCCAATCGTTAGACTTCAACCATTTTTTTATAGTATTTCTATTGTTCTTAAAAGTCGTTTCGTATTCTTGATGTGTGTCTGCCCAAACCGCGGTGGCCGCATTATCATCAAACTCAATCAGAATCATTGTTCTGTGAATATTAATGTTGAAAAAGTAAAAACCATCGCTATGAACATTGTCTGCATCTTGCCTTGTTTCATTTAATTCAGTTTGGTCTTTCCAATCATTCTCATCAATATCATTAATCAACTTATCGATAGCTTTGGTCAATGGAACATTTCCCTTGTTCTTTCTTTTTAGTTTTGCTAATATTTTCTTATTGGTTCAGTCTCATATACTACGGCAAATATAAAGAAGTTAGGATATACACAGAACTTTGTAGATTTTTTTTATTACTGCCAACGTCACTCGGCTACGGGATAGTTGCGGCTTGGCGACCTGAGTATTTTCTGCAAGTTAAAATTTTAAATGGATAGACAATGTCGATGTTTGCAGAAAGCAGCAATTTCCTGTAGCCAGTGTTGAGAGGAATTATTTTGTCCGTTTATATGACAAATCCAACGATTAAATATGTTATTATATTTGCCAATCCGTGAGCAATCCAACTTGGAATTATACTTCCACTCGCTTTTTTTTCATTCAAAAATCCAAATATATAAGCTGCAACTGTTGGGAAAATAAAAATCAGACTCAAAAAAATGAAATTAGTAGTAATTACAGCAAATAGAACCATATGTAATATTCCGAAAATTATTGCCTGCAAAATATTGCCTTTTATAAATCCAAGCGAACTGATTAATCGTTTAGCTATAAATCCTCTAAATAATATTTCTTCGGCAAATGACGTTTTGAATATTGCAATTATCAATAGGATAATTATGGAATTAGTTCCAAAATCCATTGCCCTGAATTTTCCCGTTATACTATTCGGGTCAAACATAATTTCTCTGAACGAATCACTTGTAAATGTTAAAAGTAACATTGGTGCCAGTAAACTCAGAGATGCAAAAACCGCAAGAAAATTTGCATTTGAATTAGACTTCTTTAAGCCTATGTAATCTAAAAATCCTTTTACAGTTTTTTTCTTAACCACATAAACTAAAAATGGAATCAATGTGAATATTAAAATTTGTAAGGCCGTTTCAATTATCTCGTTTCCCATAGTTTTGGTTTTAATTGCTCACAACTTATGTATATATATGACTCTATCATACATATCTCCCCAATTCCAGATGGCTTTGTATGACTAACGTAAATTCTATCATTCCAAAAATATGAAGATTATGATTTGTAATTTCCTTGGTCGCAATAATCTATAGATTAATATTCGAGCCGGATTGAGCTCCCAAAAAAAAATCTTCCCGAAGCAAGATTTTAAATAATCAGTTTGTTTTGCCGACCGCCAGAATCTGGTTGGCCGTGGGAATCCAGTTTGTCGGTCCGCCGGCAAGATAACCCGTGGAGCCGAGTTTTTCGAGATTGGTTTTTCCGTCGATTTTTGTTGGTTTTGTGAACCAGACCGTTGGATAACCGCGAACCTGAAATATCTGCTGCATCTGCGCATTCTGGCTTTTCAGTCCTTCCGCTTGTAGCGATTTTCGCGGGAAATCAAGCTCGACGAGCGTGACATTGTTCTTTGCCCATTCTGTGAATTCCTTGGTGTGGAAAACCTCGTTCTGCAACCTGATGCACCAACCGCACCAATCGCTTCCTGTGAAAAAAAGAAAAAGCGGCTTGTTTGATTTCATCGAAACATCGACGGCCTCATCGAGATTTGTGTACCATTTTAAATCTTGCGACTGCACAAATGTTGACATTGCAAGAACAATAATTGTGATAAATATCTTTTTCATAAATCAAATTTTTCTAATTCTGTTCCAAATATAGTGCCTTAAATTTTTATCGGACGCCGTGCATCAATTTTTTGACAAATGGTGTCATCACTACAGAGAATACCGCGACGGCCATGGAAATTCCCGCGAGCATCCAGAAGAAATAGCTGAGCCCGTGCTCGTTGGCGATTTTGTCGATGTTCTCGCCAAACATTCCCGCGCCCTTCATACCTATCGCAACAGCAAGATACCAAACACCGAACATAAAGGCGATCATCCTTGCCGGAACAAGCTTGCTGACATACGACAGTCCGACCGGTGATATGCAAAGTTCTGCCATTGTGTGGAACAGGTAAACCAAAATCAACCACAGCATACTGACGGAAGCCGTTTTGGCTCCGGGCAAAATGCCGTCGGCACCAAAGGCAACACACGCCATACCGAGTGCCAACAATGACATTCCGATGCCATATTTCATATTGGCCGATGGATTGTACTTGCTTTCCCACCATTTGGAGAACAATGGTGCAAGCGAGATAATGAACAGCGAGTTGAGGGTCGAGAACCAAGTTGCGGGAACTTCAGTCAACGCTGTTGTGACTTTATCTATTTTCAGAAAATCCAATGTTCCATCAGAAAGCGAAAGATATCCCGCGGTGTAGTAATCCCGGGCGAGCATCCAGATAGCGATGCACCAAATTATGACAAAACTTGTGGCAAGAATTACATTGGCGACAGCGTAATGCTTGAAAGTTTGCCTAAAAAGCAATAGCAAAACCCACGTGATGATGGCGAGCGGCAAAATGGTGATGAGCGAGTTGATGACCAAAAAGATCACGCTCCAGTTTCCTTCGAGCACGCGGTCGGTATAATCATTGGCAAAAATTGTCAAACTGTTGGGTGATTGCTCAAATATGGCCCAAAAGAAAATCGTGAGGAACGCAAAGAATGTCACCGCCATCAATTTTTCGCGCGTGATCTTGGAATATCGCGCAAAGCGCAGAACGAGCAGGATTATAAAGACGATAAGGGCCGTGATTATGGCAATGTTGTTTCCATTATCACCAAGAAATGAGAAAACATCGATTTCTCCGTTGGAGATTTTTGACGCCGGCGCGTTTATGATCCACAAAAGTCCCAGCAGTGCAGAAACAGCGATCATCCCGAGTTGCAATGGCGTGAACGGATTGCGTTTGTCGGTGTCGAGCGCTTCAGCCTTGGCGCGCGTTTCTTTATTGGGTTTTAGACCAATGTCGCCGAAGATATTTTGTGACAACCAAAACTGGAGCATCCCGAAGAACATAAAAATTCCGGCAAGTCCGAAGCCGTAGCTCCAGCCAACTTTTTCGCCAAGATACCCGCAGAGCAAAATCCCGAAAAATGCACCAGCGTTCACGCCCATATAAAATAAAGTGTAAGCGCCATCTTTCTTTTCAGGTCGATCTTTGTACATTTCGGAAACGATAGATGTCATGTTGGGTTTGAAAAATCCGTTGCCAAAAACCAGTAAAACCAATCCCAAATAAATCGAGAGTTCGGTCTCGACCGCCATCGATGCGTGTCCCAAAGTCATCAATATCGCGCCTACAACAACAGCCCATCTAAAGCCGATGACCTTGTCGGCAAAATATCCGCCGAGCATTGTTGACAGATAGACCAAACCAACGTACGATCCAAAAAGCGATGATGCATTTTCTCTTGTCCAAGCCCAACCGCCGTCGGTGAGCGAGGAAGTGAGGAACAATATAAGAAGCGAGCGCATTCCGTAAAAGGAAAAACGCTCCCACATTTCGGTAAAGAACAAAACGAACAATCCCGAGGGATGTCCTAGAACCGTGCTTTTGAAAAATTGATCTGTAGAATTTTCGATAATATTTCTATTTTACTTCCTGCATTAATTTTCTGACAACTGGCGACAGGGCAACCAGAATGACCCCGGCGATCAGGGCATAAATCGATAGTTGATAATAACCTTCGGTGAATCCTTGCAACTTGGTCATGATCGAGGCGTTCTCATCTGGCGACGACATGCCCGCGCCCAAAAGTCCGGCCGCGTATTGACCGTAAGCACTTGCGAGAAACCACATTCCCATCATCATTCCCGAAAGTCTTTTTGGAGAAAGCTTCGTCATGATCGAAAGCCCGATGGGCGAAAGACAAAGTTCCCCGATCGTAATGACCAAGTAGGCCAAGGTGAATATGTTGAGCGATGTAAGTCCTTCCGAATCCGCGAAGAATCTTGTATAATAAAAGATGTAGAACGCCGCCGCGAGGAACAAAAAGCCCAGTCCGAACTTGATGACGGTGTTCGGTTCGATTTTCTTCTTTGCCATTCCAAGCCACAACAAACCAATTAATGGACTGAAAACGATCACGAACAATGAGTTCGCGGAATTGTTGATGATATTTGGATCTATCGTGAAACCCAACAAATTGTCATGCAGGTTGTACTGTGCGAAAAGCGCCAACGAACCGCCGCTCTGCTCAAAAAATGCCCAAAATGCTATTGAAAATATGATGAAAACAAAGGCTGCCAATAGTTTTTTACGTGCACTAATCTCTGCTTCTCGATAGGTTTCATACAGAAAATAAATTATGGCGATCGGACCAATCGTGTACATAAAATAATCGGTGTAATCAGTGTTCCGGATCATGATGTAGATCAACGGCAAGCTCAGAACAGCGCCGATATAAACGGCAACTTCTCGCGTGGTGCGTTTTGCTTTTGGCAATGCCAACAATGGCGAATCACCAATTGGGCCAAGTGATTTTCGCGTAAGCGCAAAAGTTATCAGGCCAATGACCATCACGATCGCAGCCGCCAAAAAAGCATAGCTCCAACCAAACTGTTCGCTTTTTCCGAGGTATACGCAGACCGCGCCCCCAAGCAATGCGCCAATGTTGATGCCCGAGTAAAAAAGCCCAAAACCAGCATCACGTCGCGGATCGCCCTCGGCATAGAGATCGCCGACCATTGATGAAATGTTCGGTTTGAAAAATCCTGTTCCGATAATCGTCAATGCGATGCCGACATAAAAATATTCCGAAGGCGACGCGGCAATGATCAGATTGCCCAACACCATTCCGATACCGCCAAAGACAAGAGATTTTTTGAAACCCAGGATCTTATCGGCAAAGATTCCGCCCACAAAAGTGAACGCATACACAAATGCCTGGATCGCACCATATTTTAGGTTCGATTCTTGATCGGAAAGCGAAAGCCCTAGGATTTTGTCGGCCATAAAAATGGTGAGCACGCCGCGCATTCCATAGAAACAGAAGCGTTCCCACATTTCGATAAGGAAAAGGTACCAAAGCTGTTTGGGATACTTTCCTTTAAAATTCTGTATTTCTTCTAGTGTAACTGCCATTATCTAACGCCGTGCATCATTTTTTTGAGCACTGGAGTCAATGCAAAAAGGATTACTGCCGCCAGTCCGCACAGCACCACAAATACCATAAAAAACTCGAAAAGGTTGTGTATCTCAAAACCGACGAACATTGGGTTGGCAGTCGGAATCTGGTTTTTTTCCAAGAGCACTAGCTGCTCGGCAGTGGGCGTTACGGTATTGTTGAGCACGCCTTGGAGGTCAATGCCCAGCTCTTGTGCTTTTGTGAATTTATCTCCCGTTGCCGGCAAAATAGACCCTAGCGTTCCCGCAAGAGCATAACCGGCGGCGTTAGAGAGAAAGAATACGCCGTAAAGCAGTGACGAAAAGCGTTTTGGCGAAAGCTTGCCCACCAATGAAAGTCCGATCGGCGAAAGGCAAAGTTGGGCGAAAGTTTGGATGAGGTACAAGAGAATCAACCATTTGATGGCCAAAAGCCCTGTATTGCCAAGATCTTTTACGTTATAGGCGATGATGAAGTAACTCAATGCGATCAACGCAAGGCCGACCGATTGTTTCACCGGCGAAATCGGCTCTTGATTCTTGCTGCGCAGATAATCCCAAAGCATCGAAAAAGGAACGGCAAAGATCACAATGAACAATCCGTTAAAAATCTGCACCATCGAAGGTGGCATTACAAAAAGGCCAAAGAAGTTTCTGTCTGTTTGATTGTCGGCAATGAACGTAAGCGACGATCCTGCTTGTTCGAAAGCGGCCCAGAAAAATATCACGAAAAACGCCACAATGTAGATAACGATGATCCTGTCGCGTTCGATTTTTGTCAGAGATGTATCGGAAATAATTAATCCAGCAAGAGTAAGTCCGCTGGCATAAATCAGCGAGTAAATGTAATTTTGATCCAACAAAAAATGGAACGCAGCGCCGAGCACAAAGAACATAATTCCGGAAATCGCAAGGGCCGTATTTGAGAAAACGGCTTTTTGACTTTCGCCCTCTTCAAAATCCGCTGCCACGTTTTTGGAAGGCAACCCACCCAATGGTCTGCCTTCTGGCGAAACCACATACTTGTCTTTCAGGAAATAGAAAACCGCTGTTCCGATAAGCATAGCCACGCCCGCCGCCAAAAATCCCCATTTGAACGCGTGGATATCGCGAACGCCATCAACTTTAACATCGCCGATCAACGGGCAGATCAACTGCCCAAGAAACGCCCCAAGATTAATTCCCATATAGAAAATCGTGAACGCAGTATCAAGCTTGCTTTTTTCCTGTTTGGGATATAGACTGCCGACCATACTTGAAATGTTTGGTTTGAAAAATCCATTCCCAAATATGATTATGCCCAGCGCGACCCAGACCAAATTATTGGCCAAGCTCAGATTCGTGCCAAAAATACTCGCGCTTCCAAAAAGAATAAGCTGCCCAATGGCCATCATGATTCCGCCCAAAAGAATGCAGTTTCTATTCCCAAAGAAACGATCTGCAACAAAGCCGCCCAGCATTGGAGTGAGGTAACAAAGCCCCAGGAATCCGCCGTAGATAATGGAGGCAGTTTCCTCTTTCATCATCAAAGAGTTGACTAGGAACAAAGTTAGGATGGCCCGCATGCCATAGAAATTGAAACGCTCCCACATTTCGGTGCCAAAAAGCACCCAAAGTCCTTTCGGGTGGCTCGTTTTTGTTTGTATTGCTTCTGTCATTTTATTGGTTGGGTTTGGTTAAAGGTTTGCTTTGATGAAATTTGTCATTTTGGTGTACAGTTGAACTCTCGTTTTGCCGCCATAAATGCCATGGTTCTTATCTGGATAAATCTGTGAATCAAATTGTTTGTCGGCCTGGATCAGCGCTTCCATCATCTGCATCGAATTCTGAACGTGGACATTATCATCCGCCGAACCATGGATCAAAAGATATTTTCCCTCAAGCTTTCCGACGTGGTTTATCGGCGAATTATCATCGTAGCCAGAAGCATTTTCCTGCGGCGTTTGCATGTATCTTTCGGTATATATACTGTCGTAAAATCTCCAGTTCGTCACCGGCGCAACGGCGATTGCCATCTTGAAAGTGTCGGCACCTTTCAGAATAGCGTTCGAAGCCATAAAACCGCCATATGACCAGCCCCAAATCCCGATCCGACCTTTGTCGATGTACGGATAATTGCCCAAAACCTTTGCCGCGGCAATCTGATCCTCGACTTCATACTTGCCAAGTTGCAATTGCGTTATTTTCTTAAAATTCGCACCTTTAAAACCTGTTCCGCGACCATCAACGCATGCCACGATATATCCTTGTTGCGAAAGCATGAAGTACCAATAATCGTTGGTGCTGCTCCATTTGTTGTCCACTTGCTGCGATCCGGGACCAGAATATTGATACATCAGGAGCGGGTATTTTTTGTTCGGGTCAAAATCCTTGGGCTTCAAAATCCACGCGTTCAAATTGTCCCCAGCGGGAGTCGTTAGCACAAAGAATTCTTTGGTTGGGAGGTCATAAGGTTTCAACTTCGCGAGCAAATCCTCATTGGAAACAATAGTTTGAAGCTCCTTTCCGGTAACGGCGTCGTTCAAAGTGTATGTTGGCGGATTCTCGGTGCTGGAATAGCTGTTGATGAAAAGATTGTAATTTGGGCTGAAAGTCGCCGAGTTGGTCCCGATTTTTGACGAAAGTCGCTTCTTGTTCTTTCCATTGAGCGAAATGCTGTAAACATCGCGGTTGACAGAGCCGTTTTCAACCGATTGATAGAAAATATTATTGGTCGTTGGATCATAACCATAATAATTGGTCACGTCCCATTTTCCCATAGTTACCTGGTTCTTGAGCTTTCCGGTTTTGTCGAAATAGTAAATGTGGTTGAAGCCGTCGCGCTCGCTGGTCCAAATAAAGCTGTTGTCCTTCAAGTACGTGAGATTGTCGGTGACTTCCACATAAGCTTTGTCGGTTTCGTTGAGCACCACTTTCGTGGAAAGAGAATTGCCATCGATGAACAATAAATCCAGATTATCCTGATGACGGTTGATGATCTGCGCGCTCAAGATATTCGCATCGGGCGTCCATTTTATTCTCGGAATATAAAAATCGGAGTATTTTGAAAGATCTACCTGTTTGGTTTTATTGCCAACCACATCATAAACGTGCAATGAAACCAATGAGTTTTTCTCGCCAGCCTTTGGGTATTTAAAGGTTTCGGTCTTTGGGTAAAGCGATTTTTGGAAAACGCTCATCGTGAATTCCGGCACAAGTGTTTCATCAAATTTTATGTACGCCACTTTTTTGCTGTCGGCGCTCCAGTCGAACGCTCGGACAAATGCAAATTCCTCTTCATAAACCCAGTCGGTGATGCCATTGATGATTGAATTTTTCTTGCCGTCATTGGTGAATTTTACGCTTTCGCGAGAAGCGATGTCATATAAATATAGATTGTTCGCTTTGGCAAAAACAATTTTTTTTCCGTCAGGCGAAAATGTGGGCTCTTGAACAGGGCCTTCAAAAAGCTTTGAAAGTTGCTTGTTCTTGATGTTGTACAGATAATAATCTGCGGT
>JBBSUW010000101.1:0-9803 GCA_038234025.1 Flavobacteriales bacterium | reverse complement strand
CCCAACGGCGATGGCTACAACGACAGGTGGAACATCTACGACCTGAAGGAACAGGCAGGGGCAAGGGTCTATATCTTCGACAGGTACGGGAAACTGGTGAAGGAGATATCCCCGCAGGGCCTTGGCTGGGACGGGACCTTCAACCAGCAGCCGATGCCGGCGACCGACTACTGGTTCAAGGTGCTCTATGACGAGAACGGCGCGCCCAACGAGTTCAAAGCGCACTTCTCGATAAAGAGATAGAGCAAGAACGAGAACAGAAAAAGGGCGGACATCGTTTTTGATAGTCGCCCCTTTTGATAATCCCCGATTCGGCAATGCGCACGGGTCGTGCCGTTATCCCATTTCTGGTTTTCGCCCGGACGTCTTTGAATCGCGAAAAAATAAGATACAGCATTGGTGAGAAGAAGGTCACAAGCTTGCCTTGTCTTAGAAAAACCGATTGAAGTTCAGCGAAAAACGGCTCCAAAGTACAATGCCGCGCACGAAATCGTCGATTATTCAAATTGGGCAAACAAACTAAAACAAAAATTTATATATTTGACCTCAAACGAAATTAGGCCTGACCGCGCTTATTTTAGTTTGCGATTTTAGAATTTAAGAACAAATAATTGTGCCAACTGTTCTTGTCAAATGACATGGTCGACAATGTAGCACAATGGCGCTTTAACAAACCAGTAAATGAATTTTAGAAAAGGTTATCTACTTTTTGCATTGTTCCTCTCTTATTTTGCGATTGCTCAGGAAGGCATCTCTGTATACAGCGATTATCTTTCGGACAACTATTATCTTCTGCATCCATCGATGGCAGGTGCTGCCAACTGCGCAAAAATCCGTTTGACCGCTCGCCAACAGTGGTTTGGGCAGGAAGATGCACCACAGTTGCAGACTTTGAGTTTCAATGGGCGAATAGGCGAGAACTCGGGAGCCGGAATTATTATTTATAATGACAAGAACGGTTACCATTCGCAAAAAGGCTTCAAGCTGACCTACGCGTATCACATTATGTTCTCGCGTGACGAGGTCGATCTGAACCAACTTTCATTCGGACTTAGCGGTGGGCTCGTTCAAAGCTCTCTCGACGAAACAGAATTTCTTCAATCAGGCGATTACGATCCAATCATTGACGGTTCGATAGTGCAGCGCGACAACTATTTCAACGTTGATTTTGGAATGTCGTACAATTATCTTGACTTCTATGTACACGGAACCTTGAAAAACGCGATCGAGACACGTCGTGAAATCTATACGGAATTCGAAAGCGACAACATCCGGAAATTCATAATAAACACCGGTTACGTTTTTGGAAACGAGGACAGCCTGTTGTGGGAACCTTCGGTAATGTTCCAATTGACTAATCAAACCAAAGAAAAATCATTTGACGTCAATCTCAAAGTTTACAAGCAATTTGATTTTGGTAAGCTCTGGGGCGGTATCAGCTATAGAAGAAGTTTGGACGGTGCGGAATTTGCTCAAAACGGAGCGCTCAAAACCCAAAAACTTCAATATATCACTCCACTGGTCGGTGTCAACTATAGAAACTTTATGGCATCATACACCTATTCGCAGGTAACTGGCGCGGTTAAATTTGACAATGGAGGCTACCATCAGATCACGCTTGGGTTCAATCTTTTCTGTAAAAAAGAGCGTTACCATTGTAATTGTCCCGCTATAAATTAAATAAAACGTCCCTCTTTTGGGACATTTTTTATTATGAATATTCTCCCCGTTAGAGGTTTTACGCCTGAGGTTCCCGAAAGCTGCTATATTAGCCCAACATCCACGATTATTGGCGACGTTGTAATGGGCGAGGAATGCAGCGTTTGGTTCAATACAATCGTTCGTGGCGATGTCAACAGTATTCGGATAGGCACTAGGGTCAACATTCAGGATGGCGCGGTAATTCACTGTACGTACAAAAAGCACAAAACAATCATAGGAAGCAATGTTTCTATTGGACACAATGCAATCGTTCATGGTTGCACCGTCGAAAATAACGTCTTGATTGGTATGGGATCGATTGTAATGGATGGTTGCCATATTGAAAACAATTCAATAATCGCGGCAGGCGCTGTTCTAACTCAAGGTATCAGAGTGCCGTCTGGATCAATTTATGCAGGCGTTCCCGCAAAAAAAGTTAAGGACATAGATCAGTCTGAATTTGCCGGAGAAATTTCCAGAATAAGCACCAATTATGTGATGTATTCTGGTTGGTTCAAAGATCAAAAATAACCTTTGCTAAAAAGCCTTTTCAGTAACAGTGCTATCCTTTGGCAAAATCCCTTTAAGCACTGTCACATCGCTATTTGTATAAAAAATATTAGAGGATTCCCCTGTATAGTTGAAACCAACCTTTGACAAGATATTGGCCGTTTGTCTTGCAACAGCCTCACCTGAGTCTATTATCGTGATATGTGATGGCAATATTGTACTTATCTGTGGAATAAGATATGGATAATGGCTGCATCCGAGCACCAGATAATCCACATCTTCATCAATCATTGGCTGAAGGTAAGTTTTTAGAAGTGCGTGCATTGCCGGTGAATCTTTCTCTCCAGCTTCTATCAACTGCACCAAACCGTGGCCAATCTGTTCAATTACCTTCGTATGGGAATGAAGCTCGACCGCGAGATTGAAGAGTTCGCTGTTCAAAGTTCCCTTTGTGGCGAGAATCCCGATTTTTTGGGTCTTGCTGTTGGTGGCCGCTGGTTTTATTGCGGGTTCGATGCCGACGAACGGAACATCGTATTTTGAACGAAGTTCTTTTATAGCATTGGTAGTTGCGGTATTGCATGCAACAACGATGATTTTTGCCCCCATATCCAGAAGCATTTCGGTGTTCTTGCTGCTGAGCCGAATAATTTCGGCCTTGCTTTTGATTCCGTATGGGGCGTTCTGGCTGTCGGCCAGATATATTGTGTTTTCATTGGGCAACAAAGCGTGAATGGCCGACCATATCGAAGTACCGCCGATTCCCGAATCAAAAAGACCGATTGGATTATTGTTGTACATGGAAAAACAAATGTAAAAAAAAACCGCGCAAAGATCATTTGCGCAGTTTCATAAGATTTCAAAATTATCAGAATCCCAAATCTTTCTTTATATCGGCTGTTATGTTCGGGCCATCAGCCATAAGAAGTCCTTCGGAATTGAACACATATTGATATCCTTTGGCTTTTCCAACCTTCGTGATCGAAGCTTTAACGCGCTCCATAATAGGCTTTACGATATCTGCTTCCTTGGTCTGAAGTTCTTTTTGAGCATTGTCACGATAGTCAACTATTCGTTTTTGCATGTCTTGAACTTCTCTCGATCTTGTTTCGTTCACAGCATCAGTAACCGTAGAAGCTTCTGCCTCATACTTTTTAAGTTTGTTCTGATATTCCTCAACCATTCCTTTATACTCTGTATCATAAGTCCCGCTAAGCTTGTCAAGCTGCTTTTGTGCATCGAGCATTGCGGGCATTTTACTCATGATCTCGCTTACGTCAACATGCGCGATTTTCGCCTGAGCATTGATTGCTTGGCCGCACCCATAGATCATTAAAGCTATTGCCGCCAAGTTTTTGAATTGTTTCATCATTGTAAAGTATTAATGGTTTGTAGTTTTAAATATTAATTTCCGTCCGTATTTGTGTTCGAGCCTTCTTTTGCTTTTTTGGCAGCTTCGCGATCCGCTAGTGCCTTTGCTTTTCTATCTTCTATGGCCTGTCGTCTTTCGGCAAGCTTGGCCTCGCGTTCTGCCGCTTTCTGTGATTTTGCATCTTGGACTTCCGCGGCTTTGTCCGTCGCGGCATCTGTTGTCTTTTGCGGGTCCGCATCTTCGCTTGCAGGAACCGTGCCATTCTTTCTGGCTTCACGTGTTTCCTGCTGCTTATTGCGCTTATCCTCTGCGGCTGCTTTTCTGTCGGCCACGAGCTTTTCCCTGGCGGCGCGTCGTTCGTCAAGTTTTTTCTGACGTTCTTGCATCGCTGGATTTTCGTCCACCATATCTTCCTTGGCCTGTTGGGCTTCTTCGTCTTTAAGTTCTTTCTTGCTTTTTTGGCTTCGTTTGGAAGCTCTGGTCAGCGCGCGCACCACCTGATCGCTTATGTCATATCTCTTGTTCGAGAACAACATGGTGAAATCGGAAGTTTTGTCAAAAATAAAATCGTACTTTTTTGCTTCAGCAATATCCTGCACCGCGGTAAAAACCTGGTCCTGGATGGGCTGTGTAAGTACCGTCTTTTGCATGATCAAGTCACCGGTTGGGCCAAAACGCTTCTGTTGATAGTCCAAAAGCTCGGTTTCCTGAAACGCGATCTCGTCCTCTCGCTCCTGCAAAAGCTCTTTGGTCAAAAGGACACGCTCGGTCTTGAGTGCATCCTTCATTTGCGTTATAGCATTTTTTTTGACCTCGATTTCCTGTTTCCAGCGTTGTGCTTTCTGCTCAAGTTGGTTTTTGGCCTCAGTATAATCTGGAACATTCTGAAGTATATATTCCATATCGATATAGCCGATCTTGATGCCGCGCGTTTGCGAACGGGCACTCGCGAATGTCAGAAATGCAATAAACAGTATTATAAATCTTTTCATAATTGGCAATTTGTTCAAAAAAAGAAGCCCAAATATATTGATTTTAAAATTGTTGACCAATGATGAAGTGTGTTTGCCAACCACTTTTCTGAACTGTTCCAGGAATGGGATCAAACCCGTGTCCAAAATCAATTCCGAGCAATCCGAAAGCTGGCATGAAAATTCTCAAACCAAATCCAGCAGATCTTTGTAGAGCAAACGGATTATATTGCGCAAAATTGTCATAAGAAGCACCTGCTTCCAAGAATGATAGAACGTAGATCGACGCCGCGCCTTTCAATGTGATGGGATAACGGAGCTCCATTGAAAACTTGTTGTAGATAGATCCACCATCGGGATTGCTCAACGAGTTGTTGGGATAACCGCGCAATTGGATAATATCTCGACCATCGAGCGAATAGTTGGCAAGCCCGTCTCCACCAACGAAAAACCTTTCGAACGGAATCACGCCGCGGGCTTGGTCATAAGCGCCAAGATAACCGAACTCGCCAAGCGAACGCAAGACTAGCTTGCCAAATAGCTTGGTGTACCAATCGGCCTTGAACTTTATTTTGTAGAATTCGAGATATTCAAAACGCTTTTGATCATATTTTGCTTGATCCAGCGCGGGTTTTCCAGTACCGTCGTAGCGATTGCCGTTCTGGTTAATCACCTCACCTGGCAAAATAAACTCGGTACCGTCACGTGACGCCAACGGCCTACTGGTGTTGTTTCGAAGATAATATTCAGGTGAATCTTTTAGGGCTGCATAATCAGTTCCGCTCAGCAATGTATAAGGAGGAGAAAATTTTGCAACAACACTGAACTCCGATCCCTGTGTTGGGAAGATTGGGTTTAGTCCCTTGCTGTTTCTGGTAAGACCTATAGTGTACGCCAAGTTCCGAGCAGAGCCGTTACCAAATGTGAACAGGTTGGTATTGTAATTGTTCAGGTCATAATATTGAAAACTTACTGCTTGCGAGAGCACAAAATAATCATCGGGCACATTGAGCTTTTTTGCGATTCCGACCGAAAGTGTCGTGATTCCAAAACTTTTATCGCGATCAACATCGTTGTATCCACGGCCTGTTCCCAAGAATTGCTTGCTATAGGAAAGCGAAGTACTGAATTGTATTGGTTTTTTGCCGCCAAACCAAGGCTCTGTAAACGACACGCTATAGGTCTGAAAGTATGATGCCGCCTGCGCCCGGAGCGAAACTTTTTGGCCATCGCCCATTGGCAACGGATTGTACGCGTCCTTGTTGAATACGTTGCGAAGGCTGAAATTGTTGAAGCTTAGCCCAAGTGTACCAATGAAACCCCCGCCGCCATAACCACCTTGGAGCTCGATCTGGCTCGATCCTTTTTCGACCAAATTATATTCAATGTCAACAGTTCCCGCCGCAGGATCTACGTTCTTGAATTTTGGATCGATCGCTTCAGCGTCAAAAAAGCCGAGCTGACCAAGTTCGCGCACCGTCCTCACCAATTCTTCCTTGCTGTATTTTTGTCCAGGGCGCGTTCGCAGTTCGCGATAAATTACGCGGTCATTAGTCTTGTCGTTGCCCACGACCGATATTTTATTGAAATAGGCGAGCGGTCCTTCAACAATTCGTATCTCAAAATCGATGGTGTCATTCTCGGTGCGTACCTCCACCGCGTTGACGTTCGAAAAAAGGTATCCGTTGTTTTGATATAGGTTTGTAATGTTCTCTCCTTCAGGATTTTTACGGTCATTAATCCTTTTTTCAAGGAGAACGCCGTTGTACACATCACCGCGCTTAATGCCTAGCAGTGACCTTAAAAGATTGTCGCTGTACAAGGTGTTTCCAAGGAATGTGATATCGCCAAAATAATATTTGCGACCTTCTTCCAGCTGGATCTTGATGCCGATTTCGTTGCTTTTTCTATTGTAGCTCACGCTGTCCGATACCACTCGTGCATCTCGATATCCTTTTTCCTTGTATTTGTCAAGAACGGAAACAAGGTCTTCCTTGTATTTGTCACCGATGAACTTTGACCTTTTCCATATTCGAAAAAAGTTTTTTTGTTTGGTGTTCTTCATCGCCCGTCGAAGCCTTCCATCGGTAAACCTCTCATTGCCAACAATGTTTATTTTGCTAACTTTCACCTTTTTGCCCTTGTCGATCGCCACCAGCATTTTCACATTATTGCCGCTTGTCGTGTCGGCCGTAGTGTTCACATTGACCTTGGTGTTGTAAAAACCGTCCTTTTTATATTTGTTCTCGATGTAGTTGCGCGTGGTCGTAATAAGATTCTCGTTCACAACTTTTCCTTTTGTGAGGCCATTGTCCTTAATGAGCCCTTCGAGCTTGCCCTTTTTGACGCCTGTTATTTTAACCTCGCTGAGCTTGGGCAATTCGTCAATCCTCAGCAGTAAAAAAATGGTGTCGTACGAGATTCGGTTGATGTAGAAGTCGATGTCGCTAAAAAGCCCCAGCTTGCCAAGTTTCTTGATGGCATTGCTCACCTCTTCTCCCGGAACGGTTATTTTTTCGCCTTTTTCAAGGCCCGAGAAAGTTACGATGGTTTGTTCGTTGTAGCTAACTTTTCCAGAAACCTGGACGCCACCTAGAATATATTCCGTGCCTTGATCGAATGGCACGCGTTGTTCAACTTGAGCACTGACTTGGAACAAACTTCCAAAAATCAGCACGATCAGGACTTGGCCTGCTTTGGTATGTAGCACTAAAAAACTATTTAATTTGTTCACTGGTTTTTCCAAATCTTCGCTCGCGGCTCTGGTAGCTTATTATGGCCTTGTACAGATCTTTCTCTTTAAAATCCGGCCACAATACATCGGTAAAATAGAGCTCGGAGTAAGCGATCTGCCACAACAAATAATTGCTGATTCTGTGCTCGCCGCTGGTCCTTATCAACAAATCTACGTCAGGTAAATTTCGGGTGTAAAGATGCTCATTAATAATCGATTCGTCAATATCGGAAATTGAAATTATATTATTTTTAACTTTGTCGCAAATGCTCTTTATCGCCGACACTATTTCTTCTCTCGAGCCATAGCTCAAAGCTACTGTAAGCGTCATTCTGCTGTTGTTCTGCGTCTTTTCGATAGCATCAAAAAGCTCTCGTTTTGCTACTTTGGGAAGCATGTCGAGGTTGCCTATCGCATTGAGCTTTATGTTGTTTTTCTGTAATGTCTCTAGCTCTTTTTTGATCGACCTGATCAGGAGCTTCATCAAAAGGTTAACCTCGAGCTTTGGCCGGTTCCAGTTCTCGGTCGAGAAAGCGAACAATGTCAGATTCTCGATTCCCATTCTGGCGCAGGTTTCAACAGTAAGCCGAACTGGCTCGGTGCCATTTTCATGCCCAAAAGTTCTTGCCAATCCCTGTTTTTTTGCCCATCGACCGTTTCCGTCCATAATGATGGCGAGGTGCTTTGGCAAACGGGCGCTGTCTATTTCGGTTGGTATGTTCATAATCAATCAGTGCAATAGCAAGGTCTGTTGCCAAATGTGTACGTTAAAGTGAAGCCTGTAAAAACATACCAATCATTGCTGTTCACGTTCCCAAATCCCTGCCCAGCCAGATTCTTGTTCGTTGGTCCGCTTCCGTCAATGTCATCCTTTAGGGTATATCTAGCGCCGGCCTCAATGCCTATCACAAAATTCTCAAAAAACCTTCCCTTGATCCCAACGATCATCGGTACACCGATGGCGCCATGACGCGAATCGCTTTTGGGCACGCCATCCACAAAAAAAAGACCATCGTAATCGGCGTATGCCAGACCCGTGTAAACATAAGGAGAGACTTTCGTCTGAAGATCGTGCAGGTTGAAGTCGAGAAAATTGAATTCAAGTCCCGCCGAAGCTTCTGTAAGGTTATTCTTGAAGCTGTAACCGCGCTGAACACGAGCAGAAACGTCACTATCTGCATCATTTGCTTTGAGCGTGGTGTGCATAATTGAAAATCTCCAAGCGTGACGGGGACTTCGGTTCCATTTGTACAAAATCCCAAAAGCCGGTTCGCTCGGTGCAATGTAATTGGTGGCGCCAATATCGCCTATGAAATTGCTGCCGCCAACAAACACTCCTATCTCATGGATCTGAGCGTGGACCGCGGTACTGCCAACCAATAAAACGAATGCAAAAAAACTCTTCATGCGCTGAAAATAGCGTGCAAATATAACAATTCTACAGGCAAAAGGGGCACGCAGCTTCCATTTGTATCATCAACTTCGCACAGTGGTGAGGTCAGGGAATTTCCCCCAACTATGGTTACCAAACGAAAACTTTGTGGGTTGTAGTATATTTTAAATTTAATGGAAAATTAGTTTCGTCGATCCTCGCCCCATAACAACTTGTTGCGCAAGGTCTTCAAGAAAGTCTCATCCGGAATTTCGACCATATTGATTTTGAACGGCGTTTTTTTTATCATTAGCACCGTGTCATTGGGCACCGAGGCAATTCGGGAGTCGAGCGAAACCAAGTACTGTGATTCACGGCCACTGACGCGCAGCCGGATTTCCGTCGTATCGGGAATGACCAGTGGGCGTGCGTTCAGATTGTGCGGTGCGATTGGGTTTATGACCAATGTCTTTGCATCGGGCGTCAGAATCGGTCCGCCGCAGCTCATACTGTAGCCCGTTGATCCGGTCGGCGTTGAAATAATGAGTCCGTCCGCCCAATAAGAGTTCAGGTATTCGCCATCTAGATAGGTTTCGATGGTGATCATCGAAGTGGAGTCCTTTCGGCTTACCGTGATCTCGTTCATCGCAAAATTGATATTTCTAATGTCCTTGTTGCTTGGCGTGCAGACCAAGCTCACCAGAGTTCTGCGCGAGATTGTATAATTTTTGTCGAGCACATATTGCAGAAATGATTCGATATTGTCCTTTTGAACACTAGCCAGAAATCCCAATCTTCCGGCGTTGACGCCCAGAATCGGAATACCAGAATCTCTTACCAACGTTGCGGCTCGAAGAATCGTTCCGTCACCGCCGATGCTGATCATAAGGTCAAAACTGTCGTTGAGTTCTTTGTATGTAGAAAAGGTGTTGTATTCCTTCTTGATGAGTTCCTTTTGGTAAAGCAGCTTCAGAAAATTCTCTTCGATAACAAGTTCAACCTGGTTCTTGTTCAGGAAAACAAAAATGTCCCTTATGATCGGTTCGGTGCTGTTCTGATAATATTGCCCGTAAATTGCAACTTTCATCGTGCTGGAATTAAGGTTTTTGCGAAAAGGTCAAATGCTTAGGTACTTGTCCAGAT
>JBBSUW010000100.1:0-10205 GCA_038234025.1 Flavobacteriales bacterium | reverse complement strand
GTCTTGAGTCCTTGAATGCCATCAAAAGAAGTTCCTGATAGGATAACTCCAATTGCCATAGAATTATGGATTTCTGCAAGCGATTTGAAAAAAACATCTATCGACTTGTTGCGCCGATCATTTCTGCTGCGTGTCGAAAGCACCAGTATTCCATCGGTGGCCGTGAGCATTTTATTTACTGGAATGATGTAGATATTGTCTGGCGCAAGATTGATTTTGTTTATGATCTCGAGTACCGGAATGAGAGAATGATCCTGCAATATTTCTACGAGATTGCTCTCATGAGCAGGTGAGAGATGCTGAACAATCACATAGGCCATTCCCGAATTTGGCTTGATTGCACTTATAAGCGCTTTGTGCGCATCGAGACCGCCAGCGTAAGCGCCAATGCCCACCACGGGAAAGTTTTGTTCAGAATGTTCTGGATTTTTTTGGGTGGATTTTTTTGGCATTTTGCTTATTTGCTTCTCAAAGATAAAGTTTTACTGCCGACAAACAGGCGTTCTTTGGCCATCAAAACACTTGTTTGTATAAAATTGAGAATTAAAGATGTAAAGATAATAGTATCGACAATTTGATCTTTGTGAAAACAATATTATATGCAAAGTTTCCATATACCTGAAAGTGAGAACGAAAAGTCGGAAGAGCAGTATGTGTTCTACAACCCAGACTTTGATTATGAGATTCCTACCGACGACCGAACCCAAAGTGTCGAGGATCTTGATAGCGAAAATCGCGATACAATGGATAACGATCGCAGGTATTTTGGCAACATCTGACCATTTTGTCTTTTAAGCTGCATTTGACTGCTGTTCAATGTCTATTTTTGCGGCTCAAATTTTTTTATGCCGACCAATAATGTTTTTCGGGGAGTTATCTATGTGGCGCTTGGTGCCACAAGCTACGGAATGTTGGCGACCCTAGTGAAGCTTGCGTATCACGACAAAGGAATCACTGGTTCGGGCTTTACGCCTGCAGAGGTAATTGGCTCGCAATTCTTGATAGGAACCGTGGTGATTCTTCTTCTCAACCTTTACTTTAAATTGGACACAGGCCGAATAAGTCTTCCGGCGAACCCAAAACAGCGTTGGCAACTGCTTTTGGCCGGTACTTCAACTGGGCTCACCAGCATTTTCTACTATTTGGCGGTCAAGTACATTCCGGTCTCCATTGGAATTGTGTTGCTCATGCAGACCGTCTGGATGGGCGTTATCGTGGAGATGATTTTGGACAAAAAAATTGCATCGAACATTAAAATCTTCGCGGTCGTGATTGTATTGATTGGAACGGCGCTTGCCACAAATCTTGTTTCTCAAACTGTATCGCTTGATTATCGTGGCGTGATTCTGGGAATCTTAGCGGCGGCATCGTTCACAACAACAATGTTTACTGCCAACAAGATCGCGATCGGCATTTCTGCTCCTCAACGATCGTTGTACATGCTTTTGGGAGGCGGAATCATCGTGTTCTTTTTTGTGATTTTTACTCAAAATGCGCCGTTCAACTATGATATTTTCTACAAATGGGGAATTCTTTTAGCCCTCTTCGGCACTATAATTCCACCACTTTTGCTCAATGCCGGTTTTCCCGACACTGGCATTGGTCTGGGCAGCATCGTTTCGTCGATGGAACTTCCGGTTTCTGTTTTGATGGCCTATTTTCTTTTGAATGAAACCGTGCAACTGCTTCAATGGTGCGGCATTGGCCTAATACTTTTTGCCATAGTGATGATGAACGTAAATTTTCGAAAGGCAACTCTCGTCAATTGATTTAATCTTTATCTTTATCAAAAGTTTTGAATAATGGCGCTTCCTTGGCACTTGTATATATTTGCCGCAACCTTTATAATCGCGGGGCTCAACCATTTTCGAGTTCCAAGATTGTACGCCAGGATAATTCCATCCTATGTACCTTATCCCTTGACGCTAAATCTTTTGGCTGGTTTTTTTGAAGTTCTTTTTGGTACAATGTTGATGTTCCCAGGTCTCTCGCATTATGGAGCCATGGGAATAATCGCGCTGCTCGTGGCGGTTTTTCCCTCGAATATTTTTATGTACACCCAAAAAACTGCAAGGCTCGGAATTTCAAAAAATTTGCTCTTGCTTCGGCTTCCGCTCCAGATTGTTCTGATATTGTGGGCGTACGCCTACACTTGGTTTGGCAAATAATCTCTTTCTTGAAATTCTCAAATGGCGATTTTAAATCCAATATTATGAATCTGGAAAATTACAGGATTGATGTGCCAGATGCCGACATTTTTTATATTCCAGATTTTTTATCGAAAGTAGAATCCAAAATTATGTTCCATATATTTTTGGACAACATTATCTGGCGCCAAGACGACATTAAGATTTTCGGGAAATACATCGCACAACCAAGATTGACTGCTCTTTATGGAGATGAAAATAAATCGTACGGTTACAGCAATATCCGAATGTTGCCTAACAAATGGATCCCAGAACTTTTAGATATCAAACAAAAGATAGAGGAAAGAGTAGCTGCAAAATTCACGACGGTTCTGCTCAATCTATATCGCGATGGCAACGATAGCAACGGTTGGCATTCAGACAATGAAAAAGAACTCGGCGTGAACCCCATCATAGCGTCAATTAGTCTTGGAGCTGAAAGGGAATTCCAGATGAAGCACAAGATTCTGGATATAAAATCCAAGATTTATTTATCGCCAGGAAGCTTGTTCGTCATGCGCGGCGAAACTCAGAAAAACTGGAAACATCAAATCCCCAAGACCAAGAAAATTATCGAAAAACGGATAAACCTAACCTTTAGAAACATCGTACAATAAAAGAATGTTGCGGTTTTTGAAAAAAAAGACCACTCATATTGTTGATGCACAATAAAATTTATTAATATTGGTTCAACAAGTCGACAATTAAATCCAAAGCGTGAGAAAACTTACCCGATGAAGAAGAACAAAAATGTACAATTGACCTACGAGCAAAATGAGCGGCTTGTCACGATGGCACTTGAGGAGCGCAATCCGTTCGAGATCATCAAGAAAGAACTGGGTGTTGCAGAAAAGGAAGTGCTCGAGATCATGAAGAAAAGGTTAAAGGACGAAAAATTCGAGCTTTGGAAAAAAAAGGCGATGGCGAGCAAGCCAAAGCCTAAGCCCATGAGAATTGACGATTTTGATGAAGATCTTGATGGCAAGTATTACATCAAGAACAAGATGGACTAACGCCGCAATTCTTTACTGCACAATTTCTTCTCAAATCTTTCTTCGCACATATTCGGCTACTTTCTTGGCTCGCATAATATTTTACCGAGCGTTGCAACAATAGTTTATTTTTGTGGTCTTATCAATAAATCTTTTACAATGAACAAACGTTTCTTGGCATCATTGCTACTGTCGATGGTGTATTTCTCAATGGTTTTTGCACAAAAAACCGAAAAAATTGTGGTCTCAATTGACCTTATAAATGTTAAGGACGACAAGGTCGCTGTTTCGATTATGCCGTCACAACTTTCAAAGGGAATGGCAACTTTCAGCATTCCCAAAATCATTCCCGGAACTTATTCCGAAGATGATTATGGCAAATTCATCGAAGATGTAAAAGCCTTCGATAATAAAGGCAAAGTGCTCGCTGTCAATAAAGTTGATGATGACACGTGGACAATCGCCGATGGAAGCAAAATATCCAAAATCACTTATTTGGTCAACGACACTTTTGATGTCGAAGGAACGCACAGCATTTTTTCGCCGGCGGGAACAAATATCGATGCCGGCAACAATTTTATGCTCAACACGCATGCTTTTGTAGGATATTTCAAGACTTTGGAGAGCACGCCATATGTTGTGAATATTTCGCATCCCGAAAATTTGTGGGGCGCGACTTCGATGGAGGACAAGGATGCGAGCAAAACAATGGACACTTTCGAAACAACCAGATATGCAACTTTGGTCGAAAACCCCATCATGTATTCCAAGCCCGATTATACCACGTTCAACATTGACGGAATGGAAATTTTGATCGCGGTTTATTCGCCAACAGGAAAATTCACCGCCGAAATGTTGACACCGGACATGAAAACCATGATGACGGCACAAAAGCGGTTTTTGGGCAAGTTCAATTCGACGAAAAAATATTCGGTGCTCATTTATCTATCAAAGATCCAGGGTGATGCGCACGGTTTTGGAGCGCTCGAACATCCAACGGCAACCACTGTTGTGATGCCAGAACTGATGCCTTTGCAGCAAATGAACCAACAACTGAAGGACATCGTTTCGCACGAATTCTTCCATATCGTTACGCCGCTTTCGATACACAGCAAGGAGATTCAGGATTTTGAATACAACAAGCCCAAAATGTCGCAGCACCTGTGGATGTATGAGGGCGTTACCGAATATTTCGCCAATCTTTTCCAAGTGAACCAAGGCTTGATCGATGAGAACGAGTTCTTTACTCGAATGGCCGGCAAAATCTCCAATGCGTCGCGAATGAACGACACAATGCCTTTCACGACCATGAGCCAAAATGTTTTGGTCGAACCATATAAAGCCCAATACCTGAATGTTTACGAAAAAGGCGCGTTGATCGGTATGTGCATCGATATCATCCTCCGCGAAAAAAGCAACGGTGAACGTGGAATCCTCGATATGATGAAAAAACTTTCAGCAGAATATGGCGCGAACAAAGCATTCAATGACAGTGAGCTTTTTGGGAAAATCACAGAGATTACTTATCCTGAAGTTGGCGCGTTTCTCAAGGAACATGTGAGCGGAGACAAACCGATTGACTACAATACTTTTCTTGCAAAAATGGGCGTCAATAAAACCACGATTTCCGTTCCCGGCAATGCTTTTATGAACGGTGACAAACCATTTATCACAATCAACGCGAGCAAGGAAATCACGGTCGTGAAAGATTCCGAGCTTTCTGATTTTTACAAAAAACTTGGCATCAAACCTGGCGATGTTATTACGCAAGTTGATGGTGTTGCCTATAATCTTGACAATATTTATGATTTGATCACTAAAGCCGAAACCTTCAAGAATGGCGATGACATCGATTTGAAAATTCGCCGCGACGGAAAAGAAATGGAATTAAAAGGAAAGCAGAATCTGCCAATGGTCGATAAAGCAGGATATTTCGCCAACGATGAAATCAAGGCAAAACTTCGCGAAAAGTGGTTGAAAGGATAATCAAAGAATAGAATCCAACTAAAATGCCGTCTCAACTAAGAGCCAGCTTTTTAAATTCGCAGCCGACAGAGGGACTTCCCGCTATAAATTAGGGATAAACTTCTCGTCTACGAACATATAAACTAAAAAACCTCGCAAAAAGGGAGGTTTTTTTATTCAGAGCCGATAGAGGGACTCGAACCCACGACCTGCTGATTACAAATCAGCTGCTCTAGCCAGCTGAGCTACATCGGCGCTTATGTTGCAAATATAAAATCGAAATTCCTATCTGCAAAAAAAATCAACTCTCTTTTACTGCAATTTGTTGATTTTCTCAACCAAATTTCCAGCAGCAATTTCAAGATCTTTGTGTATTTGCTTAAAATGCGCTTTTTTATCCTCAACATCCTTGGCGTTCACTTGTGCGATAAGTCCATCAAAAGTTGCTATAGCTTCATCTATCAATGCATTGGTTTCTGGTGTCGGTTGACCATTTGAGCTCATTTCATGAAGATATACCGCTTCGATAATATCTCCGAGAACGTAATTGATATCCTTTTTTAGGTTTCTAACATTTGCCATTATTCTTGTTTTTTGAATTTGTGGCAAAAATACAACTTAATGACCGATTGCAGTTCCTAAATGTGGATTTCCAGCAATTTGGCATTTCCGGTCAGCGAAAACTTTCCAAGTTGCGCGGGAACAAGAACAGTTTGTCCTTTTTTGTAGTTGTAAGTATCACGGCTGTGAAGAATTGAAAAATTGCCTTCAACGCACATTAATACCGAGAAAGAATCAGTATTTTGGTCTATTTCCATTTTGCCCGCGAGCGGAATCATTGCTGTAACAAAATAGGGACTGTCAACTATATTGTTTATGGTATTCTCGATTTTATGATATGTTTTTTTAGTGTCAAAGGACTCGAATTCAATAGCGTCCATCGCAAGGTCAAGATGAAGCTCGCGCTTCTTTCCATCGTCACCAATGCGGTCAAAATCGTAGATTCTATATGTTATGTCGCTAGTTTGTTGAATTTCTGCGATCACCGTTCCCGCACCGATTGCATGGACCGTTCCTGTGGCTAGGTAATAAACATCGCCCACAATCGGTTTGATTTCGTCCAAAAGTTCGATCACGGTATTGTCCTTCACCTTTTTCAAAAAATCCTCTTTCGACGTTTTCTTCTTGAACCCGATGATTAATTTGGCATCTTCATCGGCCTGCATCACAAACCACATTTCGGTCTTGCCAAAAGTGTTGTGCCGTTTTTTGGCAAGCGCGTCATTCGGGTGAACCTGAACAGAAAGATCTTGCTTGGCATCAAGAAACTTGAAAAGCAGTGGAAATTCAATCCCAAATTTTTCGTGGATTTTTTTGCCAAGAACTGCTTCGGGCGAAATATTTATAAGTTCATTGAGGTTTTTGCCTTTGTATATCCCATTTTCCACCACGCTCACATCGCCGGCAACGGTCGAGATTTCCCAGCTTTCGCCGGTTGTTTCCGACGGAATATTCTTACTTAGCGCAGTTTTGAGTTTTGTGCCGCCCCATATTCTATCCTTTAAAATAGGAGTGAAGGATATTGGATAAGGTTTGAATTTTTCCATAACATCAGTTGCCGCTATAGGTTACAAAGTTGCGTTCGGTTTCGTGCAATGTGATTTCCAGCGAGAAATCTTTATCAAGTTGTGGAAGAATTTTATTGTAGATCACTATCGCGATATTTTCTGCCGTTGGATTCAGACCACCGTCTTCAGTGTCAAATTCGGGAACTTCAGCGTTGAGGTTTTTGTGGTCGAAAACATCTTCCACCTCGGTTTCTATTATTGCAGAAAGCAGTTTTAAATCTATGACAAACCCCGTTTCAGGATTCACTTTTCCGGTAACGGAAACCGTGAGATTATAATTATGGCCGTGAAAATTCGGGTTGCTGCACTTTCCAAATATCTCGGCATTTTTCTCGTTTGTCCAGTCTTTTCGGTACAATCGGTGCGCTGCGTTAAAGTGTGCTTTTCTGCTTACGGTCATTTTCATATCGAATGTCTTTCTATATGATGGAAGAACTCGTCGAATATTATCTTGAACCAAACGGTGTACAAGTGCGGATTTTTTTCAATATCGCTTCTCACATCTTCAACCTTCATCCACTTCCACGTTTCGACTTCTTCTGGATTTACAATTGGGTCGTTCTCGAAATTCCCAACCATTACATGATCAAGTTCATGTTCTGTGAGACCATTGTCAAAAGGCGCTTTGTAAATAAAATTGAACAGTTCGGAAAGTTGCGTCGAAAATCCCATTTCCTCTTGTAAACGTCGCGAGGCTGCTTCAATATTGGTTTCTCCTTCGCGCTGATGGCTGCAGCATGTGTTTGTCCACAGCAATGGCGAATGGTATTTTTCGGCCGCGCGCTGTTGCAGCATCATTTCGCCCTTTTTGTTGAGCACAAAAACCGAAAACGCGCGATGGAGCACGCCTCTTTGATGCGCTTCAAACTTTGGCATAATTCCGATCTGGTTGTCGCTGGCATCCACCAGAATAACATTCTCCTCTATCATGGCTTTAAAAAAAGTGAACCCAAAAATACAAAATCGATGCGGAATTGCCGAGGTTTTAAAACAGATTTGGGAATCAAAACGTAACTTGCATTTCATTTAGGACAAATGCTCTCAATAGACAATATTTCCTTTTTTTATCAGGAAAATCAGATAATCTCAAATCTTTCAGTTAGCGTACGCGCGGGCGAACATCTTTGCATCATGGGCGAAAGCGGCTGCGGCAAATCGACATTGCTAAAGTTGATCTATGGCTTTATTTCACCTGGCTCTGGAATAATCGAAAACGATGGCGAAAAGATTCTTGGCCCAGAAGATCGATTGATTCCCGGGATGGATTTTATGAAATATGTCGCGCAGGATTTTGGTTTGATGCCTTTTGAAACCGTTTCGGAGAATGTTGGGAAGTTTCTCTCGAACACCGATCGATTAAAGAAGTCAGCTCGTGTTCTGGAGCTTTTGGAATTGACCGATATGACGGAATTTGCCTCGCGCAAAGGAGTAAATCTCAGCGGCGGTCAACAACAACGGATTGCCATTGCAAAGGCATTGGCTCTGCAGCCTAGAATTTTGCTGCTCGATGAACCTTTCAGCCAAATCGATAGACTGCACAAAGGGCCATTTGCCAAAAATCTTTTTCGCTTTTGCAAATTAAAGCAAATATCCTGCATCGTTGCCACGCACGATTCAATGGACGCAATGGGTTTTGCCGATAGGATTTTGGTTTTGAAAGATGGAAAAATGGTTCAGGAATCGAGGCCCGAGGAAATCTATTCAAACCCAAAAAACGAATATGTTGCAAAGTTGATCGGTTCGGCGAATGTCGTGAATTCGAAAATACTTTATCCAAATCAACTAAAACCATCCAACGAAGGATTCGGGGCAACGGTTGTGGCAAATTATTTTCAGGGCGACCATTATCTGATCGGTGCGAAAACGGAAACAGGAATCTTGACTTTCAAAAATCCAACAAAACTCGAAGTTGGACGATTGATTCATCTGGAAATTTGCGAATAGCAAAGGTTGAATCTCGACAATGTTTAAATTTCTATCTTGCAAGGCTATTTTATTTCAAAACTTTATCATAAGACATGTACAATTCAAAAATTTCCGGACTTGGTTTTTATGTACCGGAAAATACCGTTACCAACGATGACCTTTCAAAACTAATGGACACCAACGATGCGTGGATCCAGGAAAGAACAGGAATCCAGGAACGTCGGCACATCGTAAAGGGCGAGGACACTACGACTTCAATGGGCGTTAAAGCCGCCAGAATCGCAATGGAACGCGCGAAGGTTGCTCCGGACGAAGTCGATTTTGTGGTTTTTGCCACTTTGAGCCCCGATTATTATTTTCCTGGGCCGGGTGTTCTTGTCCAGCGCGATCTTGGATTGAAAACCGTTGGCGCCCTTGATGTTCGCAACCAATGTTCTGGATTTTTGTACGCGCTTTCCGTTGCTGATCAATATATCAAGACGGGAATGTACCGCAACATTCTCGTAATCGGTTCAGAGGTTCACTCACAGGGTCTTGATATGACATCGCGCGGCCGAAGTGTTTCGGTGATTTTTGGCGATGGAGCAGGAGCAGCGGTGCTTTCTCGCGAGGAAGACTCTTCAAAGGGAATTCTGTCAACACATCTTCACAGCGAAGGCCAGCACGCCGAGGAACTTATCGTGAAAGCGCCGGGAATGGGCGGTCGTTGGGTCACCGATATCCTTGACAACAATGATTCAGAGGACGAAAGTTTCTTTCCTTATATGAATGGACAATTCGTTTTCAAGAATGCCGTGGTTCGTTTCAGCGAGGTAATTATGGAAGGTCTTGAAAAGAACAACCTGAAAGTTGAGGATGTAGATATGTTGATTCCGCACCAGGCGAACTTAAGGATCTCTCAATTCATTCAACAAAAATTCGGTCTTGCGGACGATCAGGTCTACAACAATATCCAGAAGTACGGCAACACCACGGCTGCATCGATACCGATTGCATTGACCGAAGCTTGGGAGAAAAATCTTATAAAATCTGGCGATCTGGTAGTGCTTGCTGCCTTTGGAAGCGGGTTTACCTGGGCGAGCACGATTGTTCGATGGTAAAATCCCAACTCCCATAAAAACAAAAAGCGCCTTTTAGAGGCGCTTTTTTAGTATCTAACCAAAAGTGAAATACCATTTATCGTTTCATGGCAAAGTGCGCCCTGAATTCTTTTTGAATGCCGTCCTCTTCATAGCTCACGGTGAACCAATAATCTGTGGATGGCAGTTGGTTGCCGGCAAAAGTTCCGTCCCAACCTCGTCCTGCAGGCGTTAACTGCTTCAAGAGCTTGCCATATCTGTCATAGATAAATATCTTTGAATTGGGCTGTCCTTTAAGATCGACAATATTCCAAGTGTCATGGTGTCCATCACCATTTGGCGTGAAATACTTGGGGTAATTAATAACCAACGCACTCGACGTCGTGTTGCCGCAACCATTTTTATCTCGAACGTTTACCATATGAGTTC
>JBBSUW010000099.1:0-10414 GCA_038234025.1 Flavobacteriales bacterium | reverse complement strand
CCAACAATCGATACTGAGCTTTTAATATTGGCGGAAAGTCGGGAGCTTTTTAGATTGAACAAAATCGAGGTGGTTATCTCAGATTATTCAATTGTTCAAATATTTCGTGATAAGCGTTTGACACACAAGTTCTTCACCGATCATTTTATCGGTTGCGCCAAGGAATACTCAAAGGAAGATTATCAGCTACCGATTTATATCAAACCTTATGATGGCAGTCGAAGTGTTGATAACTTTACTATAACTGAGTCTGCTCAACTTACTGATTATCATTTTTATAATGAAAAATTGATGTTTCTTGAATATCTCGATCACAAGGATCATATTGAATATACGATCGATCTTTATTATGACCGAAACAGCCAATTGAAATGCTTTGTTCCGCGTAAGCGAATGGAGGTTCGAGATGGCGAAGTTAACAAGGCAGTCACAAAACGACCAAATTTTGTGCGCGATCTTGAGAAGAAAATGCGCCACATTCCAGGATTTAGGGGCTGCATCACGTTCCAGGTTTTTGTCCATAAAAAGACGGAGGCGCTTTATGGAATCGAGATCAATCCAAGGTTTGGCGGTGGTTATCCGTTGAGCTATCTCGCGGGCGGAAATTTCCCAAAATGGCTCATTCAGGAATATCTTCAGCATGAAAACTTCATTCCCGCCAAGGAAGATTGGGAAAAAAACCTGATGATGCTTCGCTATGACGATGAGGTTCTCGTTCACGATTATATCCATTGACAATGCAAAAAACAATTGTCTTCGATCTCGACGACACGTTGGTCAAAGAAGTGGAATATTTGAAGTCCGCCTTTCGGCAAATTGCCAAGCATTGCGATGCTTTGGATGATGATCTGTTCGCCGAAATGTTCCAGAAATACCAATCGAAAGATGATGTTTTTGGAATGCTTATTAAAAGATACGATGTTGCAAAAGATGAATTGAAATCGATGTATCGAAATCATTTTCCCGATTTTGGCGAGAACAAATCTTTGGAAATCTTGAAGAAAATAAAAGAACAAGGTCATAATATTGGTCTTGTCACCGACGGATTTTCGGTAACGCAGCGCAACAAAATCCAGGCGCTTGGCATTGAGGAAATTCTCGATTTGATCGTGGTTTCGGAAGAATTTGGTTCAGAAAAACCGTCGGTTGCAAATTTTGAGGTTTTCCATAGATTTGGCACCAGTGAATATTTTTACATTAGCGATAATCTGGCAAAGGACTTTATCGCGCCCAATGCTCTTGGCTGGACAACGGTTTGCCTGATCGATGATGGAAGCAATATTTACGCCCAGGATTTTGAACGACCTGCAACGCATTTGCCAAAACACAAGATAGGCACGCTCTCGGAACTGTTTGAAATATTATAATATATTGAAAAAAAATATACTACAAAATCCTGATTTGCATTTCGCGCCGCATCAAAAATTGGTGCTGACGTTGCTGATGGTTCTATATTTAGCAATGCAGGTTTTTTTCAGTCCGTCGCCGCGAGGGTCTGATCAATATTGGTATGTTGGCGATGTGGAGCGCGTTGTCATTGGTGACGGTCAGTTCGTAACCAACTCTCTTTTTCCGGAATCGATTACCGAAAGCGGTGCGTTGGCCAGGCCTTGGGTTCAGAACAAGCCCGTGAGCTATATGGTATCGGCGCTCACCTTCCTCACCAGAAATGGACATTTTGCCTGGTTGTTGTTCAATAATATCTGCCTGTTTCTTTCAGGATTAATGATTGCCAGAATATTGGCACTGTATGGAAAATTGAAGCTGTACTTTCTGACAGCGTTCTTGTTTTTTCCGCTCAACTTTTATTTGGCAGGTCAAGCGTTGCCCGAGGTTTTTATGATGTTGTTGATCACGGCTATTCATTATGTTTTATTGGTCAAGCCAATCAATCTTACCAAAATAATTCTTCTGGCGGCCATCACCACAATATTGATCTGTCAACGCCCAAATTATATCCTGTTGATTCCCCTCATACCGATTTTCCTGTTTTTTTATCAAAAAACATGGAAAAACATTTCTGCATTTTTGCTTTTTTCGATTGTGGGATTGCTTTGTACTGGTCTATTTGCAAGTCATTTGGTATACACACCATCGATTTTGGACACTATTGTGAACAATGTTCAGGGCGAAAGCAATATGGGCAGTTTTTTTAGCCGACCGGACAATTCCAATTTGGGCCTTTCTGAACTGATTTCTATTCTGATTCAAAAATTCACTGGATTTCTGAAAATTCAATTTGGTTTTGCAGGCTTCTCGACATTGATGTTTTACTTGATAAATGTGATGATCATCAGCGTGCCTTTCGCTATTTATCAAAAGGGCGCACGAGATAAAAAAGTGATGGTCTGCCTCGCATTTATCGCAATTCATTTCGCAACCGTCATTCTTTTCTACAATCAATATAGATATGCAGCTTCAATAGTGCCATCATTGTTCATTTTGTGCGTGGTATGTTTATCGGGCATAATGGATAGCAGGGTTCTTTCCAGAAAGCTGCTCGCGCCATGCATAATGGGTCTTATTGTCACAAGTGTTGTCATTGGGCTTCAGGTTCGAAAACAGTCCAATGAAGACTGCGATAAAATCCTGGCCACCAGATATCTACTACGAAATCAAAACGGTACAGCAATAATGACATCGTGGAGTTCTGGCGCAGGGCTTTTGATCGGTTACAGTGCGTCGCCGCGCGAGGTTTTTTTCTGCGATCCGAAGATGCCGGTCGAGAATTTTATGGCTTTTGCCAAAAGGCTTGATACAGATGTCGCCGTGCTTGCAACAAACGAAGAGCTGTACAGACAAGTAAAGCCATATATTATCAAACAAAAATTGCTAAAAAATTCGAACTTTGCCTTTTTCAAGTTCAGAAACAACATTAAATAATGGAAAAACCTAAGATATGGCTCTCTTCGCCACATATGGGCGGGAAAGAACAATCGTTTGTGAATGAAGCATTTGACACCAATTGGGTCGCTCCTTTGGGGCCAAACGTCAACGGATTTGAAAAAGACATTGAAAGCTATCTCGGAGCGGGAAACCATGTTGCGGCGTTGAGTTCAGGTACCGCGGCAATTCACCTGGGATTGATTTTGCTTGGCGTAAAAGCGGGCGACACGGTCATTTGCCAAAGCTTTACGTTTTCGGCTTCCGCCAATCCAATCTTGTATTTGGGCGCGACGCCCATTTTCATCGATAGCGAAAAAATTACCTGGAACCTTTGTCCCGATTCGCTCGAAATGGCGTTGAAAGATTGCAGATCCCGAGGAAAAATGCCAAAGGCGATAATTGGTGTGCATTTATATGGAATGCCGTTTCAGGTGGGAAAAATCAGAGCAATTGCCGACAAATATTGCGTTCCGTTGCTCGAAGATGCCGCCGAAGCGCTCGGAAGCACATATAAAGGACAAAAATGCGGAACTTTTGGCGACATATCGGTCCTTTCGTTCAATGGAAACAAGATCATAACCACGAGCGGTGGCGGGGCATTGGTTTCCCAAGATATTTCCGTAAAGGAAAAAGCCGTTTTTCTGGCAACGCAGGCACGCGACAACGCACCACATTACCAGCACAGCGAGGTTGGCTACAATTATCGTTTGAGCAACATCAGCGCTGGAATCGGTCGTGGCCAAATGGAAGTTCTCGACGATCATATTTCAAAGCGCCGGGAAATGAACGCTTTCTATATTGAATATTTTTTCGGCATCGAATCTGTGAACGTTCTTGTTGCGCCCAACACCGATTATTTTTCAAATTGCTGGCTTACGGCCATAACATTAGCACCAGGCAAAAGTATGGACCGCGAAAATTTGAGGCTTGCCCTCGAAGCAGAGAACATAGAGAGCCGACCACTATGGAAACCGATGCACCTTCAGCCTGTGTTTGAAAAATACCTATATTTTGGAGGTAACGTGAGCTCGGATTTATTTGAGAACGGACTCTGTCTCCCATCGGGTTCTAACCTTGCATCGGTTGATCGCGCGAGGATAAAAGCTGTTTTGGACGGTTTTTTTGACCGATAGCGCCCAATAGTACTTTACTTTCAAATTTTTGCATAGTTTTACATAATGTCAAATACCATACTCAACGTACTTGCGAATAGTGTTTTGGGAAGAAGGTTCCGTAATCTGGGATACCTTCCAAGGTGGATAATATATTGCCTGGACATTGGAATTGTTCTGTTTGCGGTGCTTTTTACGAAATTTATTGTCATAAGCCTCAGCGTGAATTTTGCGAGCGTTGTCGATTTTCCCTATCGCGCCGCGATCATCGTGGCTGTCAACGCAATTTTCTTCTTTATATATCGGACCTACGCCGGAATCCTGCGCCATTCAACTTTTATTGACGGTGTAAAACTTCTCATCTCGACCACTACGTCGTACTTCTTTCTGCTCGGCATCAACTTTTTCACATATTTTTATCTGGGCAGGCAAATATTCCTTACAACAGGTTTGTTCATCACCTATCTTATATCGTTTCTGCTATTGTTCCTATTCAGGATCATGGTCAAGTTCTTTTTTGAGCAATATGTTCATTTGGAGGATAGCAAAAAACTTGTAAGGGCCGTGATCTATGGTGCCGACGCCAATGCCATTTCGGTGGCGACGGCACTGAAGACAGAGATCCCGAGCCGTTTCAAACTCATCGGTTTTATCGATAAGTTCAACCAAAGCAAGGTCAATAAAAGCATGCTCAACCTTCGGATCGTGAATCAGAGCAAAAAAGTTCATGTTATTTTGCGCTCTTTGAAAGCTGAAGCACTGATAATCGCCGAAAAAAGTCTGACGCGGGCAGAAACCATCGCTATTGTTGAAGAATGTTTGGAATATAATTTTAAGGTTTTTACCGTGCCAACGATTGCCGATTGGGAGGATCAGGAACAGATTTCCAACAAGGTAAAGAATTTTGACATTGAGGACCTGCTCGAAAGAAAACCGATCGTTCTCGATACAAAGTCGATTTCGGGGCAGTTGAAGAAAAAAGTGGTTCTCGTTACCGGCGCAGCAGGCTCTATTGGGAGCGAGATCACGAGACAGGTCATTGGTTTTGGCCCGGCGCAACTGATCCTTGTCGATCAGGCCGAATCGCCGTTGCACCAGCTCGCGCTCGAGATTGCCGATATTCGCAAGAAAGTGAAAGTGCATCCAATCCTTGCCGATATCAGGAATCTTTCGGCCGTAGAGAATATCATTTCGACCTATCGACCGGAGGTGATATATCATGCCGCGGCCTACAAGCACGTTCCATTGATGGAGGACAATCCATCACAGGCTGTATTCACCAATATTATGGGCACAAAGAACCTTGCTGACCTCTCCATAAAATATGATGTGAAAAGATTCGTGATGGTCTCCACCGACAAAGCGGTAAACCCCAGCAACGTAATGGGCGCTAGCAAGAGAATAGCAGAAAAATACGTTCAATCCTTGCAGGCCAGAAAAAGCCCATTGCACGACACCAAGTTCATAACAACTAGATTTGGGAATGTGCTTGGATCCAACGGCTCGGTGGTGCCGCTTTTCAGCAAGCAGATCAAGGATGGCGGTCCTATTACAATCACCCATCCCGACATCATAAGGTATTTTATGACGATTCCCGAAGCTTGTCAACTTGTGCTTGAAGCAGGCGCAATGGGCAATGGTGGCGAGATATTTATATTTGATATGGGCGAACCCGTCAAAATAATAGATCTTGCAAAAAAAATGATTCGACTGGCGGGATTTTTACCCGACAAGGATATCGAGATCAAGGTCATTGGGCTGCGGCCCGGCGAAAAATTGTATGAAGAACTTCTGAACGACACTTCCAAAACAATGCCGACGCACAACCACAAAATTATGATCGCGGTCGATATGGAGGTCGACCATAAAAAAATAGATGCCGCCATTGATGACCTTTTGAAATGTGCCGAGGATTTTTGCAGCGATAAAATAGTGGCGCGAATGAAAAAGATCGTGCCCGAGTTCAAGAGCATGAACTCGGTGTTCGAAAATCTTGACCGTTAGCCATCTTTCAATAAAAACGAAGTTGAGGTCAAAACACTATATTTGCAAACTCTAAATCAGAATATGATTCTTCGTTATAAAGTTGCAGCATTTTTCTTGATTGCATCAATGGTTCTAACCTCTTGTGTTTCAAGGCAACATCTTGTTTATGTTAACGATATCGACAAGGCTAAATCCTACGGCACATCAACCGATTATGAAGCTATTCTTCAGCCCGACGATATCTTGAGCATCTGGGTCAGCGCCGACGATCCCGTTATCGCAGCGCCGTACAATCTTCAAGATGTTTCCAATAACTCCGATCCAAAAGGACTTAAGGCATATTTAATCGACAAGGAAGGATATATTGATTTTCCCGGTATTGGAAAAGTAAAGCTTGGCGGTCTCAAGCATACCGAGGCAACCAACAACTTGATCATGACACTCTCCCAATATATAAAGAACCCACAGGTAAACCTTCGAATATTCAACTTCAAGTTCTCGGTGCTCGGCGAGGTCAATAAACCAGGTGTTTATGATGTTCAGGGAGAGCGTGTAACATTGCTTGAAGCATTAAGTAGTGCAGGCGATCTTACGTTGTATGGCAAAAGGAAAAATATTCTGGTCATTCGAGAGCTTGATGGCAAAAAAACGTACAATCGCGTCGATATTACCAATAGCGACTTTTTGAACAGCCCATTCTATTATCTTTCCCAGAACGACGTTGTATATGTTGAGCCGAACCAAACCCGGTTGAACTCATCTGTTATCGGACCTGATCTTCAAATTCTGTTCTCGTCCATATCGCTGATAATCACGCTTTCTGTACTGCTTGCAAAATAAATTAAAATCTTTCTGATGGAAGCGCATCCTTCACTTAACAAAGAAACCGTTCAACCGCAAGAGGGCATCAATATCCTAGAGGTTATCGACAAATATCTAGTCCACTGGAAATGGTTTGTTCTAAGTGTTGCAATCACGCTTTTTGGCGCGATGATGTACTTGCGCTATGCCATTCCGATGTACAAGGCCTCGACCACAATAATGGTAAAGGATGACCGAAAGGGTGGAATTCAGTCTGAACTCACCGCCTTTGAGGATCTGGGCCTGAGCAAGGGCATAAAGAACAACGTCGACAACGAAGTGGAAATCCTCAAGTCGACCACGATAATGGCGAATGCTGTGACCGAATTAAATCTCAACATTGGATATTTCACCGAAGGCCGAATAAAAACCGTGGAGCTATATCGCGACAAGCCTATTGTTGTTTCGGTTTTTGATGCCAAGCCCAATTATTATAAAAAAGGAATCTCCTACAGATTCAAAATCAATTCTGCGGACGAGTTTGAAGTCTATACTTCAGACGGGAATCTAATGAAAAAGTCGGCCTATGGTAAATTGCTTGAACTGGATTATTGCAGCGTCGTGGTACTCAAGTCCACAAACAATTCAAAAAAAACATCCGATTATGACATCAACGTTGTTTTTACAAGGATGCGCGATGTTACACAAAAATACAAAAATGCCCTTGTGATAGCGCCCGTGGGCAAAAACACCAGTATTATAGAGCTCACGATGACCGATCCTGTAAAAGAAAAGGCCGAGGATATCTTGAACACGGTAGTGGAAATCTACAACAATGAAGCCATTGCAGACAAAAACCTTATCTCGCAGAACACCGAAAAATTTATTGAGGAAAGAATCAAATTGATTTCGAACGAACTTGGTGATGTCGAAAAAAAGAAAGAGGGATTTATGGAGACCAATCAAATAACGGATGTCGGTTCGCAGGCAGAGCTTTATGTTCAAAATGCAGTCCTGTACGAGAAGCAGTTGATCGATACCGAAACACAAATTGCCATTGTGCAGTCAATGATCGATTTTATGAAGACCATCGAGATTGACCAATTGGTTCCAATCAATGTTATTCCGCTCGAAGGGAACACCAGCACGCTCATAAACGAGCACAATGCGCTTGTTTTGACAAGGAACCGATTGCTTCCGAGCGCTTCGCTAAAAAACCCTCGTATCATTGATATGGACAACAATATCAGGGAGTACATCGAAAATATTAAAGTAAGCCTAAAAACACAGTTATCATCGCTAAACATTCGGAAGCGCGATCTGGAGGTGCAGAATAGTAAGCTGTCAGGAAAAATATCGCAAGTTCCTGGACAAACTCGACGATTCAGAGGAATTGAACGGCAGCAACAAATCAAGGAAACCCTGTATCTTTATCTTTTGCAGAAGCGTGAAGAGATCGCAATGGCACTTGCTGTCACACCGCCCAACGCCAAGGTCATCGACAGCGCATCGGCTATGGAAGCACCGGTGTCGCCCAAGAACAACATTATTTACCTTGGAGCATTCGTGCTGGGTCTATTGATACCGGTATCGATAATCTTCGCAGATGATTTCCTGGACACCAAAATCAAGAACCGTAATGATGTGGAGAGTATTGTTTCCGTGCCATTTCTTGGAGATATTCCAAAGTCGGAGACCAGTGACGAAATCATAAACACCAACAGCAGATCCAGCTCTGCGGAAGCAATCAGGATTGTGCGCACCAACCTCGAGTTTTTGCTGGGCTCAGTTCCGGCAGGTCGCGCAAAGACTATATTTGTCACATCCACATTGCCCAAGGAGGGAAAAACATTCGTGGCCGTAAATCTCGCCACTACAATTGCCCTGTCCAACCAAAAAGTTCTTTTGATAGGGCTCGATATCCGAAACCCGAAGATTGACCAATACGTTAATATTCCGGGCGCCGGGCTCACAAATTATATTGCACAAAAAGAGGGCAATGTACATGATTACATTGTTAAACTCGACGGCTACGAAAATCTTCACGTGCTTCCGTCAGGAGTTATTCCGCCTAACCCGGTAGAGCTTCTTCTCAACCAGCAAGTGGACAGGATGTTTGACCAGCTCAAACTTGAATATGAGTACATCATCGTCGATACTGCACCGGTAAGCGTGGTTACCGATACATTGCTCATTGCAAAACACGCCGATGCTTTTATTTATGTAATGAGAGCCAATTATCTGGACAAAAGGTTGTTGAAATTGGCCGAATCTTTTTATAGAGAGAAAAAGTTGCCAAATATGTCCATTGTGCTCAATGACACGATTTGGAAGAAAAGCTCACGATATGGCTACGGTTATGGCTACGGCTATGGCTATGCAGCGGATGTTGAGAAAAAACCGTGGTACAAGGAAATATTCAGCAAAAAAAACTAGATTCCAAAAAAACTGTTTCTTGAAATTGCCTCTTTGAGCGAAACAACATCCTTTAATACGACTTTGCCACTAAATGCCGTAATGTGCTTGTTGTGATGAATGTCCGAGCCAACATAATCAATCATTCCTTTTTTCAGCAACTGTTGGGCCACCTCTGCCACTTCAGCACCATAATATCCCACAACAGAAAGCATGTTTAACTGAAAAGCGCAACCACTGTGCTTGAGTTTTTGGTATTCGGCAAAGTTTTTATGGTAAAAATAATAGCGTTCAGGATGGGCCAGAACAGGTTTGTATCCCGCTAATTGTAGGTCAAAAATAATTTGATAGAGCTGGATCGGTGGATTGATGTAAGACATTTCAACAAGCACGTGCTTGTCCTTTAGCGTCAGCAGTGTTTCTGATCGGAGTATGTCTGAAATGTTGCCGTCCATAAGATATTCGGCTGCGGCAGAAATGGGGAAATTCATGGACGCATCGGATAGCGCTTTTCTGACCTTGTCCAAACTGGATTCGATGGTAACTCTATTGTTGTCCCAAACATTCTTCATGACATGCGGCGTGGCGATGGCGGAAGAAAATCCCAATTCGCGCATTGCGCCAATGAGTTGTAGGGAACTTTCTATATTTTTTGCACCGTCATCAATTCCCGGCAGAATATGCGAATGAAAGTCGATGTGACCGTCGGGAATAAGGTCGCGCAGGTAGGATTTCCTTTTGAATATTTGCAAAATGGGGGTTTTTGTAAGCAGGTTCAAAACTACATAAACTTACGTCAAATCGCGATGCAAACTTCATTATTCAATTATCTGCATTGCCGTGAGCGCAAATTTCCCCAAAACGCTTATTTTAGTATATTTGCAGCCGCGCAAGACAATCGTTGCCTTTCTGTCGACGAGTGCTTTCATAATCATTATCCAAAAAAAATCGATGCAGGAGCACAATCATCAATGGGATCTCGTTATCAAAGGGCATACATCGCTATTTGATTTGCGTTTTGCCGATTTGTGGAAGTACCGCGACCTGCTATGGATGTTTGTCAAGCGTGATTTTGTGAGCTTTTACAAGCAGACTGTTCTAGGACCGCTGTGGTTCTTTATCCAACCAATTTTCACCACGCTTGTTTTCACCTTCGTCTTTGGAAACCTAGCCGGCATCAGCACCGACGGACTTCCGCAAATACTTTTCTATCT
>JBBSUW010000098.1:0-10510 GCA_038234025.1 Flavobacteriales bacterium | reverse complement strand
GTTAATCATTGCAAATTTGTTATAAATGTTCATAGGTGCAAAAAAAACTGATTTTAAGTTTAACCATACCTTAACAACGCACCCACAAAAATTTTTCCAATTTGCACCGTCAAATTCAAGACCTAATTTAAAGCGGATTTACTGTGGAAATGGAACAAAATACTTCAACGATGGACATTCGTGCCATCAATGAAAAAATAGAAAGAGAGAGCGCGTTCATCGACCTGCTCAACATGGAAATGAACAAGGTGATCATTGGCCAAAAGCACATGGTCGAAAGATTGCTCATCGGGCTTTTGGGACAAGGGCATATCTTGCTCGAAGGTGTTCCTGGATTGGCAAAAACATTGGCGATCAATACCTTGTCGCAAGCGATGCACGGCAGTTTTAGCCGAATTCAGTTCACGCCCGATCTTTTGCCAGCGGATGTAGTCGGGACGATGATATACAACATCAAGGCGAACGAATTCTCGATCAAGAAAGGTCCGATCTTCGCAAATTTTGTCCTTGCCGATGAGATCAACCGAGCGCCGGCAAAGGTTCAATCCGCCTTGCTCGAGGCGATGCAGGAAAAACAGGTCACGATTGGCGATACTACTTTCAAGCTCGACAAACCTTTCTTGGTGCTTGCAACGCAAAACCCGATCGAACAAGAAGGAACCTACCCTTTGCCCGAAGCGCAGGTGGATCGTTTTATGCTGAAGACCGTCATCGACTACCCAAAAATGGACGAGGAAAGATTGGTCATTCGCCAAAACCTCAAAGGTTCTTACGAACAAGTGAACCAAGTGATTTCGACAGAGCAAATCATTCGGGCGCAAGCCGCGGTTCGAGAGGTTTACATGGACGAGAAAATCGAGAAATATATTCTCGATATCGTTTTTGCAACGCGTTACCCTGAAAAGTACAAGCTCGAAAGCATCAAGCCGCTCATAGGTTTTGGCGCATCTCCGCGTGGCAGTATCAATTTGGCGACAGCCGCAAAATGTTATGCATTTATCAAACGACGCGGTTACGTGATTCCAGAAGATGTTCGCGCCGTGGTCCACGATGTACTGCGACACAGGATCGGATTGACCTATGAAGCGGAAGCCGAAAATGTAACTTCGGTTGACCTGATCAATAAAATCGTGAACGAGGTCGAAGTGCCTTAAGAAAAGTTGAATAAAGTTTAAAGTTTCAAGTTGTGGACGCACGTATAAAACTCGGAACTTGAAACGTGAAACCAAAAAAATGGACACAAAGGAACTGCTCAAAAAGGTCAGGAAGATCGAGATCAAGACCCGACGACTGAGCGACCACATTTTTTCCGGCGAATACCACACATCATTCAAAGGTCGCGGAATGACGTTTAGCGAGGTGCGCCAATACCAATACGGCGACGACATTCGGGCGATCGATTGGAACGTGACAGCGCGATACAACGAACCTTATATAAAAGTGTTCGAGGAAGAGCGCGAGCTTACGATGATCTTGATGGTTGATGTAAGTGGTTCGGAAAGTTTTGGTACAAAAGGACAATTCAAAAGAGATATCGTTACCGAAATTGCCGCAACATTGGCTTTTTCGGCGACGCAGAACAATGACAAGATTGGATTGATTCTTTTTTCCGATAAAATCGAACTATATATTCCACCAAAAAAAGGGCGTTCGCACGTGTTGAGGATTATTCGGGAACTGATCGAATTCAAACCCCAAAGCACACGAACGAATATTGCCGAAGCTTTAAAATTCCTCTCGGGAACGCAAAAAAAGAAAGCGATAACTTTTGTGATCTCAGATTTTATCGACAGCGGTTATGAGCAAACTTTGAAAATTGCTTCGAAAAGGCACGATATTACTGGTGTTAGAATTTATGATCCCCGGGAAGAAAAAATGCCGAACCTCGGAATGGTTTCGATGACGGATGCCGAAACGGGAACAACTAAATTGATCAACACCGGATCAAAACAAACACGATTGGAATATGAAAAATTCTATCGTGAGAAAGTTGGTTATTTCAAGGAAAGTTTCAACAAAGCTGGCGCTGGCGTGGTCAACAGCCGCGTGGACGAAAGTTATGTGACCAAACTTTTGGGATATTTCAAATCAAGATAGGCGCGTGACGATATTTATGACAAGGTTTTTGATTTGCATTTCGGTTCTTTTTGCGACGACGGCTTTCGCACAGAAAGTGGCGACGTCGGTCGACTCCATTTCCAACAAGATCGGAGCAGAATTCAAGGTTACTTATACTACGGTGGTTGACACCGCGGCAAAAGTTGTGTTTCCAAAAGCAAAAAGTTTCGGACAGCTCGAGGTAATTCGTTCTTATCCGATTGATACCACGAGAAATGGCGCGATGTATACTTTGGTCAAAAAATATGGACTCACACAATTCGACAGTGGAAAATACACGATTCCGCAGATCAAGATTTTAATAAACCAAAACACGGTTCTTACCGATAGTCTTCGGGTAACGGTCAATCCCGTTGCCGTTGATACGTTGAAACAGAAAATGTATGACATCAAGACCGTGGCAAAAGCGAAAGATGGTCTCGGCAAGTGGTGGAAATATTTGTTGGCGGCAATCGGCTTTGTGCTTCTCGGATTCTTGATTTATTTGTTGTACAAAAAATTCAAGCGCAAGCCTTGGGCCGAAACCGTTTTCAAAACACCGATCGAGAAAGCCACAAGCCTTTTGCAACAGCTTGAACAAAAGCAGCTTTGGCAGAAGGGCGAGGTAAAGAATTATTATTCCGAACTGACGGATATAGCAAGAGATTATATTGAGGAAGCGATCGAAATTCCCGCAAAGGAAAGCACGACCAATGAACTGATCATAGCGCTTCGGAACGCGAGCAAGCGCAAGAAACTCAACCTGACAAAGGAAACCTTGACCGGATTGGAAAACGTTTTGCGACAAGCCGACCTTGTGAAATTCGCAAAGTCAAAACCGCTCGATTATGAAATTGAGGAAGACCGCAAAAGAGTTGAGAACTCGATCGTGACGATTCACAAGTCGATTCCGATCGAAGTTGATGAAGAAGTTGACGCTTTGACGGCATTGCAATTGGAAACACAGCGCAAAAAAGAAGCGGCAAAACGCAAGAAACGAAATATCTATCTCGGGATCGGCGCTGCGGTTCTTTTGCTTTTGGGAACAATCACGGTTGTGGGAATTTCAGCCGCCAAGGATTTTCTTTTCGGAAACTCGACAAAGGAAATGCTCAATGGCGAATGGGTTTACAGTGAATACGGCAATCCAAGCGTGGCGATCGAAACGCCCGAAGTTTTGGTGCGAACAGACATTTCAAAATCAATGCCGCCCGAAGGAATGGCGCTGATCAAGAGCATGCAAACTTTCACATACGGCAAAGTTCTAGGCGATTTCTACATCGGACTTTCGACGGTTTCCTTCAAAAGCGAGACCAATGTTGACCTCGAGAAAGCAATGGAAGGTTCTGTCCAATTTTTGCAAACCGGCGGCGCTCAAGATATTGTGCTGAAACAAGATTCGTTCACAACAGCTAAAGGACTTGAGGGCAGAAAAGGCTACGGAACATTCACCAGAATTGATCCAATGTCAAAAACAAGCCAGAAATTATATTACGAGATATTGATTTTTGGCCAGAACGGCGGCCTTCAGCAAGTGATGGCATTTTATAAGGAAGGCGATGAATATGCTGCCAAGATCGCCGACAGAATGCTCAATTCCGTCGAACTTCAAATTCCAGCAAAATGATGAACGGCGTGACATTCCTGAATCCCGGATTTTTTTGGCTGTTCCTTTTGCTGCCATTCGCCGTTGCATTTTATCTGTGGAAACGCAGGTCGCAATCGGCGAATCTAAAAATAAGTTCAACACAAGGATTTGGCGAAAAGCAAAGCATTTTGGCACGACTCAAACCGATGCTTTTTGTGATGCGAATACTGGCATTGAGTTCGATAATCGTTGCGATGGCAAGACCTCGAACCGTTGATGTGAGCAACAAAACCAGAACAACGCGCGGCATTGATATCGTGATGGCGGTCGATGTTTCGGGCTCGATGTTGGCCAAGGATCTTAAACCGAACAGGATGGAAGCGCTCAAACGCGTTGCTGCCGATTTTGTGGAAGAACGGCCAAACGACAGGATTGGCCTCGTGGTTTACGCCGCCGAGGCTTATACCAAAACACCGGTAACGAGCGACAAGGCCGTGGTTTTGAACGCCATCGAAAGCATCAAATATGACAATGTTCTGCAAGATGGAACAGCAATCGGAATGGGATTGGCAACGGCCATCAACAGATTGAAGGATAGCAAGGCAAAAAGTCGCGTCATAATATTATTGACCGACGGCGTGAGCAATGCCGGATTTATCGAACCAGAAACCGCAGCCGACATCGCAAAACAATATGGTATAAAAGTTTACACGATCGGAATCGGGACAAATGGAATGGCAGAATTTCCTTATGCTGTTGCTCCCGGCGGAAAGTTCTTGTTCCAGATGATGAAGGTCGAGATTGATGAAACGTTGCTCAAAGCCATTGCCAAAAAGACCGACGGGCAGTATTTTCGCGCTAACAGCAACAATCGCTTGAAAGCCATTTACGACGAGATCAACAAAATGGAAACCACAACGGTCGAGGAATTAAAGTTCTACGATTACGATGAAAAATACCGCCCTTGGGTTTTGTTCGCCGGAATTTTGCTGCTGTTGGAATTTACATTGAGAAACACGGTCTATAAAAGTTTTATTTAAAAAATGTACGAGCTCGACGAGAAAATATATTTCTATCTACTGACTGCCATTCCGGTGATGCTGCTGCTTTTCCTTTATATTATGTTCTGGAAACGTCGTAAGCAAAAGGAATTTGGCGACCTCGAACTGATTGATAAATTGAGCCCTGAAAAATCGGTTTTCAAGCCGATATTGAAATTTTTCATCATTGCGTTGGCGTTCATCATGCTGGTGATCGGATTGGTCAATCCAAAAATCGGGACGAAGCTCGAAACCGTAAAGCGCGAAGGCATCGACATCGTTTTTGCTCTGGATGTTTCCAAAAGCATGCTCGCCGAGGACATTGCGCCTAGCCGACTCGAAAAAAGCAAGCAGATCGTTTCGCAATTGATCAATCAAATGGGCAGCGACCGCATCGGAATCATTGCTTATGCCGGAAGCGCTTTCCCGGTTCTGCCGGTAACGACGGACTATGGCGTGGCCAAAATGTTTTTGCAAAGTATGAATCCAGGAATGGTTTCGTCACAGGGAACCGCGCTAAACGAAGCCATCGAACTGTCAGAAAAATTCTTTGACAAGGCCGACAAGGCAAATAGATTGCTGATCTTGATCTCTGATGGCGAGGACCACGGTTCGGGCGCGGAACAAGCGGCAAAAGAAGCGACCAAAACCGGCATAAAAATATTGACGATAGGCGTGGGAACGGCTGCCGGCGGACCGATTCCATTTAGAAAGAACGGCGTTGTCACGAGTTTTCAGCGCGACAATGACAATCAGGTCGTGGTCACGAAACTGAACGAGGAAAGCTTGAGGGAAATCGCCAAAAATTCCAAAGGGTACGTCAATGGAAACAACACCAAGGACGTGGTCAATTATGTAAAAAACGCATTGGACAATATCGAAAAGACCGAGTTCGAATCAACGCAAATGGCCGACTTCCAATCGCAGTTCCAGTGGTTTCTCGGTATGGCTTTTGTGCTGTTGTTCCTCGATGTTTTCCTCTTGGAAAGACAGACAATGTGGATCAAGAACCTTGATTTGTTCAACGAAAAAAAGAAGCTCTAGCACATTTTAGCGAAAGCGAAAACTATGGATATCAGAACCTTAATATTATTTTTCTTTATATGCCTTTCGGCAAATGGCTTTGCGCAAAAGGGCAACGACGTTTTGGCAAAGGGAAACGACTCGTTCGAGGCAAAGAACTACGCCGACGCGGAAGCTGATTACAGACTTTCGGCTTCGCGCGCGGACAAGAATGCCGATGCTGCTTACAATCTTGGCACTTCGATCTATCGCCAAAAGCAATCTGCCGAAGCCCAGAACGCTTTCGCGAAAGCGATAAAACTTTCTAACACATACGCCCAAAAACACCGCGGGTTCCACAACCTTGGCAACGCACTCATGAACGACAAAAATTATCAGGGCGCGGTCGAAGCATACAAAAACGCGCTTCGGAACAATCCGGAAGATGAGCAAACGCGCTACAATTATGCGTTGGCAAAAAAGATGCTGAAAGAAAATCCGCCGAAGGACGACAAGGACAAAAAGGATAAAGACAAAGACAAGAAGGACAAGGACAAAAAGGATCAGGACAAGAAAGATAAGGACAAAAAGGACCAAGAAAAGAAGGATCAGGACAAGAAAGATCAAGAGAAAAAAGACCAGGACAAAAAGGATGGCGACAAAAAGGACGAGCCGCAGAAACCGAAACCGCAACCCGGTGGAATTTCTCCACAACGGCTTGAAAATCTGCTTGATGCCGTGAACAATGAAGAGAAAAAAGTGCAGGACAAGGTGAATTTGCAGAAAGTGAAACCGCCAAAACAACAGGCCGAAAAGGATTGGTAACGACGATGAAGATATATAGGATTTTGATATTATTGTTGCTTTGCAACGCCGGTTTTGCCCAAGTACAATTTGAGGCAAAGGCAAGCAAGACCACGCTCGGGCTCAACGAACGCGTGCGCATTGACTTTATGATGAACGGCGACGGCGACAATTTTACACCGCCATCGTTCGAGGGTTTCCGCGTGGTTGGCGGTCCAAGCCAGCAGGTGAGCCAATCTTGGGTCAATGGCCGAAGCTCTTTTCAGAAAACGTATTCGTACTATTTGTTGCCTACAGAAAAGGGAACGATAACCATAAAACAAGCGTCTGTCGAGATCAACGACCAGATCTACAAGACAAATCCGATCAAGATGACGGTGACGAACCCGATCGATATGCCCCGCGACCCGAACGATGTGCCGCAGGTCTCCGCAGACCAGGCGCTTCATTTGGTTGCTGAGGTTTCAAAGACAAATCCGTACGTGAACGAGCCGATCACGGTGGTTTACAAACTTTACTTCAGTTACAATATCGGGATAAGCCAATGGCGCGAGCTCAACAAACCCAAGTACAACGACTTTTGGAGCCAGAATATAGACATCAAACAATTGGTTGCAGAAGAAGGTCAGTACGGCGGCGAAAAGTATCGATATGTGGTTTTGAGAAAGACCGTTCTGTATCCTCAAAAATCCGGGAAACTGGAAATCGAGCCGCTTTCGCTCGACATCGATGTTCAATTGCCAACCAACCGACGCAACTTTTTTGGACAGGTTCAGGTTGTTGAGGACAGCAAACGGGTTTCGGCGGGAAGCAAGACGATTACTGTAAAAGCTTTGCCAGAAGCTGGAAAACCGGTCGATTTTTCGGGTGCCGTTGGCAGGTTCAATTTCAAGGTCACGCCAAATAAAACATCGCTCAAAAGCGGCGAATCACTGGAGCTGAAAGTTGCGGTTTCGGGCAGTGGCAACCTCAAATTGTTCTCGTTGCCAAAACCCGTTGTGCCAAGTTCGTTCGAGATGTACGATCCGTTGCACAAAGAAAACGTGAACACGCCGTTGTCCGGAATGAACGGCGATGTTTCCGACACTTATACCATCATTCCTCAGTTCAAGGGCAAATATCCGATCAAGCCGCTGTCGTTTACTTTCTTCGATTTGGCCACCGGAAAATACAGAACCATCGAATCTCCAGAGATTATGATCGACGTTATGGACGGGCCGATTGCCGCTGGAAGCAATGCCGTGGCCGCGACATCCAACAAGATGAAGGTCAACCCGGGCGAACAATTCAAGTTCATCAAAACCAAAACCGAGCTTCATCCCATCGCGACGACCGAATTTTTTGGCACAAAGAAATTTTATGGATTGTTGCTCGCGCCGTTCCTGATTATTCCGATGATTATTCTTGTAAGAAGGAAAAAAGAAGCCATCGACGGCGATGTTCACGGCAATAAAATAAAGAACAATAACAGATTGGCGAAGAAATATCTTGGCGAGGCGAAGAAATACCTCAATCAAAAGGAGCCGTTCTATATTGCTTTGGAAAAGGCGATGCACAACTTTTTGAAAGGAAAACTGCACATTGAAACCTCTGAAATGAGCAAGATCAAAATCGAGGAAATATTGCTCGAAAGAAACGCAAAGCCCGAAACCGTTTCAGAATTCATAACACTTACCGAAAACTGCGAGCTCGCCAGATATGCCCAATCATCGAGCGTTGCGATACAACAGGATTATCAAAAATCCATCGCGATTTTGGGCGATCTCGAAAAACAACTTGACCAAGCCAGATGAAAAAGTATCTCTATTTATTCCTGATTCTTGGTCAAACGCTTTTTGCGCAGGACAATTTTGATACGGCAAATCAATTATACCAAAACCAAAAATACGAAGCGGCGATCCGTCGTTATCAAATGGTGATTCGCGATGGAAAAACGTCAGCCGAAGTGGAATTCAATTTGGCGAATGCCTATTATAAAACCAATACCGTTGGACTTGCGATTCTGCATTATGAACGCGCCTTGCTACTGAATCCGGTCGATTCGGACATTTTGAACAACCTGAAGTTTGCCGAAAAAATGAAGATCGACGACATCAAGGAGAACCAAAAAGTCGGGTTTGAAAAAATACTGCGCGATGTTTCAGGCAATTACGATTACGATGGGTGGGCGTGGATCGCGGTAATTTTCGCTTTTGTATTCTTGATTTGTTTCTGCGGTTATTATTTTTCGGGAACGACATTGCTCAAACGAATATTTTTTATCTCTATGTTCGTGGTTTTTATTGTAATGGCAATTTCAATTTTGGCGGCCTTTTTCGAAAGAAAATACGATGATAACGAAAGACCTGCAATTCTTTATAGAGAAGTTGCAAATGTCAAGAACGAGCCACGCGAATCTGCCAACGATGCATTTGTGTTGCACGAAGGCACGAAGGTAATGGTCTTGGAAAAAGCAAACGGGTGGAGCAAGATCCAACTTTTGGATGGCACGGAAGGTTTTCTACTAAGCAACACGATTGCCGAGATAAAGCAATAAATCTGATCGATTCGGCATTTAATAGAAGTGATTCTATTTTTCTTAATTGCGCTAGAAAATTAGTTTTTTAGAAGCATAATTACATAGATATCAATGGATATTCAAAAAATAGACTTTTCAATTTTGGAACTTGCAGTAGTTTCACAAGGACAGTCCATCAAGCAAACCCTTGATAATTCGCTGACCTTGGCAAAAGCGGCAGAAGAATTTGGCTATACAAGATTTTGGTTTGCCGAACATCACAACTCAGAATACATCGCAAGCAACGCTCCGTCATTGCTTATCGGCTACGTTGCAGAAAACACAAAAACAATAAGAGTAGGCTCTGGCGGCATTATGTTGCCAAACCATTCTCCGATAATTGTCGCCGAACAATTTGGAACTTTGGGACATCTATATCCTAACCGAATCGACTTGGGTCTCGGCAGAGCGCCCGGAACGGACCAACTAACTGCCCGTGCAATACGGTCAGATTTTATGACGGCAGCACATTCATTCCCAGCCGAAGTGAGCCAAATCCAGAATTATTTTTCTGAACATAACAATACGTCAGCGGTGCGAGCAACAATCGCCGAAGGCACAAATGTTCCGCTCTATATTTTGGGATCAAGTACCGACAGCGCGCATTTGGCAGCAGCCGAAGGTTTGCCTTACGCATTTGCAAGTCATTTTGCTCCCGCTCGATTAATGGATGCGCTGAAAATTTACAGAGAGGAATTTCGAGCGTCGGGAATTATTGAAAAACCCTACACAATTGCGGGCGTCAATGTCATTGTTGCCGATACTGACCAGGAAGCAGAGCGATTGTTCACCACGCTGGTAAGAATGTTCATAGGTGTTTTGACCGGCTCTAGAAATGCGCTGCAACCGCCAGTTGACATGACCGAAGACTTACGGCAAACCCTAAATCATCCTACTTTGGCACAAATGCTAAAATGTTCTTTCGTAGGACGTAAGGAAACCGTCAAGAATCAAATCAAAAAATTTCTTGACCAAACCAAAGTGAACGAGCTTATCGTTGCCGCACCGATGTATGATTTGAATGACAGAATAAAATCCATTCGATTGTTTAGTGAAGTAATGGCGGATCTAAATCAAAATTTTATTTAGGATTTTTTTCTAATTTATTATTTGGGCGTTTTAACACGCTTTCCGCTGTATCTTTTAATTTCGCCGAATTGGCGAAATTAAAAGGATGCCGCTTCAATCGTTAACGCTTACAACTGTTTGAATAATTGCCATCGTAAACAAAGCGGTTCTTTCATTTTAAAAGTCTAAATCGCACAAATTAAGTATTATCTCTTCAAAGCAAAATGCCCCTTGAATATTCTGCCATCTTCCAGTTGTATCAAATACCAGTAATCTGAGGATGGTAGTGGTTTGTTGTTGAACGTGCCGTCCCAACCCTGTGATATCGGGCTTATCTGTTTTAACAATTTGCCG
>JBBSUW010000097.1:0-10537 GCA_038234025.1 Flavobacteriales bacterium | reverse complement strand
TTTGGGAGTTGCGCCGCCGAAAAGGGCGTCGCCACGCTATCCGCTTCAATCTTTTGTCCCGCCGAAAAGGCGAAACAAAAGGATTTCCACTGCTATCGTTAACTCGAAGTAAAATACGATTTATGATTGAAGGTTTCAGAATATTTTACACTAATAATCATTGGTTCCTTTGAAGAAAGTCGATATCTAAGATTACGACAAAAAAAGTCCTGTGCTTTGCACAGGACTTTAGTGACCTCGACTGGATTCAAACCAGTAACCTCTTGAGCCGTAATCAAGTGCGCTATTCAGTTGCGCCACGAGGCCTTAATTCGGGTGCAAATATAAGCAATGAAGGTCGATTTAAGAGAATGAATTGTAAATATTATTTAGAATTTTCCTCAAGCGCGCGGGTGGTTACAAAATATTTCCAACCCAGAATCGCCTGCTGAAACTTGCTTGCCTTAGACAAATCGACCTCATTTTTTGTGAAGCTTGGTAAAATCAACTTGTTCATTTTTGCCAAAAATTTGTACATCGTATATAATTTGTTCTTACCAAAATTACGATTTATCCTTCACTGGAGTTAACGATAGCAGTGGAAATCCTTTTTTCTCGCCTTTTCGGTGAGAAAAAAGATTGAAGCGACTAGCGTGGCGACGCCCTTTTCGGCGGCGCAACTCCCAAAAGGTTTTGTAAAAGAAAAGCCCGAAAATTAAAATTTTCGGGCCTTAATTAAGTTGTTCAAAATGTTTGATCTATCTCTTAATAAACTTATAATTCAAAGCCTGACCGCTGATTTGAATCCTTACAAAATAAATTCCTGTGTGCAGATCCGAAACGGAGATAGTGGTTGTTTCTGAAAAGTCAGTTGCCTTTTTTACCAACATTCCGCTTACTGAGTACATTTCAATACTACTGATTTTCTCGTTGGAATTGTTCTGGATATTCAGAATGTCAGATGTTGGGTTTGGGAACAGCGTGATCAACTTGCTGCTCAGATTATTTGCCGTAACGCCCAAGGCAACACTTTGATCCAAATAATCCGGCACGCCATTTTGGTTGGTATCATCATCTGTAGGATCGTTGTTGCCATTGTAGTCTTCATTGATCGTAAGCACGCCATCGCCATCATCATCGTTATCGAGATAGTTCGGTACGCCATCACCGTCGGTGTCGGGAAGAACATTTGTATCCTGCGCATTTCTGCCAATAAAAACAACCTCAACACTTGTTAGCACCATATCCCCATCATCGTCATTGTCTATAAAATTGGGTAATCCATCGCCATCTGTATCGTCGTCGGCAAGGTTTCCGTTTCCGTTAAGATCCTCGTCGATGGTTGGCACGCCGTCCAGATCATAATCTTGGTTGCAATCCACAACGCGCAATGCCACTTCTCTTATTGCAGTGCCATTTACATCGGCAAAGATGCTCTGGGTGAATATGGTGGAATTCGTGTAGTTTAAATTCGTAATCTCCGCGGTTGAGTTCTGCGCATCCAATAAGGTAGGATAAAACTTTACCAATGAATCTGCTGCGGGCAACATTGCTGTTTGGACCACTGCGAGATTGAAGGATGCGAAACCATCGGTGTTGCCATCACAGACCGTGTAGTTGTAGATTGTTGGGTCTACAGGTCGCTGGAATCTCCAACCTTCATTAGAAGCTGTCCAAGCGCCAGTGTTTCTTCCCGTTGGCATAATCGCTATCGTTCCCGTTTGGTTCAGTAGGCCAACAGCGGCATTACCATTGTTCCAAGTTGGACAAAGCTGCTTGTCAACTATTTGAACATCTATAATATCCAGTGTTTCATAAAGCACCATTTGGAAACTGCTCTTGGCCGCAAGGCAGGAGAATTGGGAATTGTTATTGAAGATGACTACAAATTTACGATAGGGCGCACTTCCTACAATGGCATAATTGATTGTGCCTTCTGCATTGCTGTTGTTGAGGTCATGATAACAGCCGAGAATCGAGTTCTTGACCTCAAATGCAGGATTTGGAAACGGCAAGGTCATGTTCCATGGGGATCCTGTTCCGGCAAGATCGGTTCGGAAATCCAGATATCCATTGGTGCTGACGAGAACGCTGGAGTAGTTTGTGTTGAAATAATTGAAACTGAAACCCAATGATATCGGCTGGGAATAAGTATCGTCCATTGTACCCTGAACCGGAGAGTTTGCAGAATAAATTTGAAAGGGAATAACCGAAAAAGCATAGTTGCTCTGCGCTTGTATTGCTGTACAAAACAGCAACATCAATAGCATCACAAAAACATTAGCCCCTAGATGCTTGTATAAGTAGTTGTATATCATGATTATTAGTTTGTTCAAATATAAAAAAATTGTACAATCAAATGGATTTTTTAACACAAAAATTTTTCAACAATAACTTAGTGTACACAATCGCAACTTTTGTAGATAGAATTTTTGGCGACAAAACCCGCGCGTTGAAATAGATACGAGAGGTTCTGAAGTAAAACCACCATTTAGGTTACCCAACAATCTCCATCGTTGTACTTATAAAACTAAAAATGCTCCAATCATCTGTAATTGGGGCATTTTGGTAATCTTTTAATTTTTCAGTTAAAGCTTACTAATATAACTTCCATAAATATCCTTGAACTGATAACCTTGCGAGAACCTGTCCTTGCTCAGTTTATTGTTTTCTACCAAGCCCCAAATAACGAACTCCTTCATAAAATCGAGATCTTTTTCATCAACGCTGGTCTGGTATTTTTTGATCAATCTATCGAGTGGTTTAATATTCGAAAGCAACTCATGATAATCTTCATCGGAAGTATCGTCATATAATGAAAATCCGCTTTCGGTAAAAAACCATTCCACAACTTCCTTGTACGGACTTTTTGAATCGTCCCGCTCGAGCTTTTCTATTTTTGGAAAATAGAGTTCGAACAATGTTTTCACGGCATCGGAAATCAATTGTTGCGCCACAAACGCCGCGCCTTCTTGCTCGCCTTCATAAACCAATTCGACTTTCCCGGTGATCGCGGGAACAATGCCCATAAAATCTGACAATCTCACAGCGGTATTTTCATCGCCCGCCATCAACGATCGGCGTTCGGCGGTACTGATCAAATTTTGATAGGCCGTGATGCTCATCCTTGCGCTAACACCACTTTTTGGATCGATATATTCGCTTTCGCGCGCCTCAAAACTGATTTGCTCAAGCAATTCTTTTGCCAAATCCGGAACATAAACCTTATTCGATTGCTCTTTTAAAAGATTGGATTCCTGCTGTGTTATTGTCTTCGCAATGTCAATGGTTTCAGGATAATGCGTCAAAATCTGCGAACCGATTCTATCTTTCAGCGGCGTGACGATACTTCCGCGATTGGTGTAATCTTCGGGGTTTGCGGTAAAAACAAACTGCATATCGAGGGGCATTCTCACCTTGAAACCACGGATCTGGATATCGCCTTCCTGCAAAATATTGAACAACGAAACCTGGATCCTCGCCTGAAGATCGGGCAATTCATTGATCACGAAAATGCAACGGTTGGCGCGTGGAATCATCCCAAAGTGTATCACTCGATCGTCGGCGTAAGAAAGTTTCAATGTCGCGGCCTTAATAGGATCGACATCACCGATCAAATCGGCAACGGTAACATCGGGCGTGGCAAGTTTTTCGGCAAAGCGCTCGTTTCTGTGCAACCAACTTATCGGAGTCCCATCGCCTTTCTCGGCAAGAATATTTTTTGCATAGCGCGAGATTGGACTGAACGGATCATCGTTTATTTCCGAACCCTCTACAGATGGAATATATTCGTCGAGCAACGAAATCATTTTTCGCGCCAAGCGTGTTTTGGCCTGACCGCGAAGTCCGAGCAAATTGATATTGTGGCGGGAAAGTATAGCGCGCTCCATTTCTGGAATAACCGTGTTCTCAAAGCCGTGAACGCCGTCAAAAATCTGTTCGCCGTTCCTTATTTTATTTCGAAGATTATCGCGAAGCTCATCTTTGATCGTTCTAGAAACGTATCCAGATTTTTTGAGTTCGCCAAAGGTTTTTATATTTTCTATATTCATTTGAATTATTTAATTGTTCGCTATTTAACGCGTTTTTTTCTGTTGGTTTGATAATCTTCAAAAATCATTTCACCAAGACCTTTTAATCCTGTATAAAATGCTTTTCCTTGGTTTGCTTCGGTGAAATGATTTACGAATTTCTGCAAATAAGGATCTTGTGCTATCATGAATGTCGTGATCGGAATGTGGATTTTTCTGGCCTGTTGCGCTTGGTTGTAGCACATTTCAACAATGTAGTCGTCCAATCCATTGCTGTTCATATAATAGCTGCCATCGCGCTCGCGCACACAACTTGGCTTGCCGTCGGTAATCATGAAAATCTGTTTGTTGGTATTTCGTTTTCTGCGAAGAATATCCATCGCCAATTGCAATCCCGCAACGGTATTGGTATGATAAGGTCCAACTTTTAAATAGGGCAAATCCTTGATTTTTACCGGCCAGGCGTCGTTTCCAAAAACGATTATGTCCAATGTATCTTTTGGGTATCTTGTCGTGATCAATTCTGCCAAAGCCATTGCGACTTTTTTGGCGGGCGTGATTCTGTCCTCGCCATAAAGTATCATCGAGTGGCTGATATCGATCATCAGCACCGTGCTCATCTGCGCTTTGTGGTGCGTTTCCTGAACGATGAGATCGTTCTCGGTCAGCATAAATTCGTCGATGCCGTTGTTGACCTGCGCGTTTCGCAAGCTTTCGGTCAAACTGATCTTTTCGAGGCTGTCGCCAAAGTTGTATTGTTTGTAATCGCCGGTTTGCTCGTCGCCGGTTCCAGTGTATTTTGTTTTGTGGTTTCCCGCGCCGCCGCGACTGAGATTTCCGAAGATCTGATCGAGTGCCGATTGGCGGATCGCGCGTTCGGTCTTGGCGGTGATTTCCATTCCCGGAACGCCGTCCTTTATTTCCTCGCGGATGTAACCTTTCTTTTTAAGGTCTTCCACAAAGTTGTCGATGGTATAATTTTCGTCGGTGAGTTTGTATTCCTTGTCCAATTGCTTGAGCCAGTCAAGAGCTTCATCTAGATCGCCCGAAGTGTGCGTGATCAACTCCTTGAAAATATCAAATAGCTTGTCGAATGGCGAAATATTTGGTGGATCGTAAGGCTTGAAATTGAAACCCTGTCGCATCATTTTTTTCATAGCACATAAAATTACTACTTAATGGCGCGGCGAGCGTTGCAACGGATATTAATTTTTAGTTAAAGTGAAAACGCCGATAATTTCAGACTACTATATTATCAAATCACTTTTTCCAGGATAAAATCTTCCATCAAATATCCATTTCCAATTTCGATGTCGACGTTTTTGATGTTCCGAAAACCAAATTTTTCGTAAAACGTTTTTGCTTTGTTAAAACGATTGACATTTAGCGAAAGCGTTTTGCAATCTGCATTTTTGCATCGCATCATTACATCATTCAGTAACTGATGGCCAATAAATTTTCCCTGCATTTTCGGGAGGACATATAATTTGTGAAGGTGGGCGGTTTTTGGGAATTCGTCATTGATTTCAAATCCGGCAAATCCCTCATATTCATTGTGCGCTCTATAGAGCAATAAAATGTGCCCTGATTTTAAATTTTGCTCGAGCGCATTGATCGAATAAAACTTTTCGAGCATATATTCCACTTGCGCGGCTGAAAGTATTTCGCCGTAAGTCTCTGGCCATGTTTGTTTTGCAAGGCTTTGGATAATTGGCAAATCCTTGATGGTTGCTATCGAAATCATCTTTTTGGTTTTGGAAAATATAAAAAGAATTTCGCGCCGATGCCCTCGATTCCTTCTGCTCTAATAAAACCATTGTGGTTTTCCATTATTTTTTTGCAAATGGCAAGGCCAACTCCAGTGCCCGAATATTTTTGGTTGTTGTCCAGTCTTTTGAAAAGGATGAACATCCGCTCGGCATATTCGGGCAAGAATCCAATACCGTTGTCGCTAACTTCAATCTTGTGAAATTCCGCGCCCGAGATTTCCTTGCCATCAATGAGATCAATGTCCATATCTCTTTCCACGATTGTTATGATTGGTGCTATTGTTTCCTTGCTGTATTTGATGGCGTTGCCGATAAGGTTTGCGAACAAGCGCTCCATTTGAAATGAAATGGCTTTTACATCTGGCAGTTCGGAAATATTTATCTCAGCTGATGTTTCAGTGATTCTTTCCGAAAGCTCCTCAATGGCAACATTTGCCGCATTGTTCAAATCTACCTTTGCAATGCTTTTCTCAACCTTTACCATTCGCGAATATTCGAGCAGATCGGTCAGGAGCTGCTGCATTCGTTGCGCCGTCACCCTTATTTTTTCGTGGTAGTTCTCTATCGAATCAACATCGGTGCTTCCTTTAATTCGGCTCACGAACATTTGTATCTTGCGCAATGGTTCTTGAAGATCATGGCTTGCGATATGGTTGAAGGATTCTAGTTCTTCGTTGATCGCCCTGAGTTTTTTGTTGCTTTTCTCAAGCCTTTTGCTATTGGTGTACGAAGTCGTAATGTCATAATTGGCGCCAACTTTTACAAGATCCCCGGAACTGTTCTTGGTGAAATTTCCCACCGAATTGATGTACCGCGATTCGCCATTCGGCAAAAGAATTCTGAAAATGAAATTGGTCGGCAGCTTCAAGGCTATCGACTTATGGTGCTCTTCCATCACCATCTCAATATCATTGGGGTGAACCCTTTTCATGATACTTTTCAGATTGTGGTCATGATCATCGGCATCAATGCCCATTACCTTGAAAAAATTACCGGAAAAAATCATTTTGCCATTTGTTACATTGTATTTCCAGTAGCCAAAGCCTGCAGTATTCTCGGCATTCTCAAAAGAATAGTTCAACAGTCGCAGTTCATCATTTACTTTTCCGAGAACAATAACATCATCATAGAATTTTTTGAAGGCAAAAAACAGGATTGCCAAAACGGTAAGCGTAAGTATGACCGCATTGAGAGTCATATTGCCTATTTCTTTTCGATGATTTTCATTGTTATGCTTTACCTCTCTGTTTTCCTCGTCCAAAAGGGTTTTGACGTAAGAATTGATCAACAGCGTAAGATTGTTCCTGCCGATCAATTTCACGTCCAGTTTTGCTCCATCAACGGGTTTGGCATTGTGAAGCGCAACTATTTCCTGGCCAATTTGCCGCCGCCTTTTTGTCAAATCTTCGAGCGAGTCGCTCACCCTAACAGCAGTGGCATCCTGTCCGCCCAATTTTCTATAACGTTGGATATAAGTTTGTAAAAGAACAGTAGTTTGCTCTCTTTCGTCCAGATATTTGGGCTTGTCAGTGAGCAAATAATTCTTGAGCGCGATCTCGTTGGTGTTGACCGCAGTAAGTATGCGTTCAAGCTCGTACTGAAGTTCGTTTCCGTGCGCGATCGAGTTTGCTGAATTGTTGATGCTTTCCATCTGGGCAGCAAAAATGTAGCAGATAAAACCGAGGATAATTACCGAAACCGTCATGGCAACTTTGTAAAGGTCCGACGGTTTTTTGAGCACCTTCAATTTCATGTTTTTTACATTTTACAAGCTGAACAAAAATGTTTCTTTGCTCAGTCCAGATGTATGGTATTGCCAGTTGACGCTGGTAACATCCTTGATGACCTTTTTGAGTTTCTCAAAATCGCTGGGCTTTTTGATATAGACATTGGCACCGCCCACAAATGCCTGCTCGATATCTTTCTCGGCCGATGAAGATGAATATATCGCGATTGAGAGATTTTTTAGCAAAGTGTTTTTTCTGATTTCTTCAAGACAGTCAAGACCGGTCTTGCACGGCATGTTAAGATCCAAAAAAAGAATGTGTGCTTCGTCGCTGTCCGGATGTTCAAGATAATCCATAAGTTCGATACCGTCGCGAAAGATGCTCAGTTTGTGGTTCATCTTCAGCTCTTTGATCGCTTCCTCAAAAAAACTTCTGTCGTCTTGATCATCGTCGGCGAGCAGAATGTGCATTTGGGCCTGTTCGGATATCATCGCGGAAATTATTGTTGGCTTACGAGACTTCTTCGTTTGTCGATAATTCTCTTGAAAAGCGAGGGCGTAAGGCCGGTCACTTTTTTGAACTGTGCCGAAAGGTGCGCAACACTGCTGTAGTTCAGTTTGTACGATATCTCGGTCAGTGTGAGGCCATCCTCAATGATCAGTTTCTTTGAGCGCTCTATTTTTTGGATGATGATATAGTTCTCGATCGACGTGTAAGTGTACTCCGAAAAAATATTCGAGATATATCCATAACTAAGGTTGAGCTGTTCAGCTAGGTAGGCGGAATAAGTAAGGTTCGTCTTTTTTTCTTCGTGAACAAGGTCGATGATCGTGTTCTTGATTTTTTGGATGAGCTGGCTCTTCTGGTTGTTGAGTATTTCGATGCTGTAAATGCCCAGTGAATCTTGAAGTTCCTTGAAAAGCGAATCGTTTATATTGTCCTGGATTTCAATCTCGCCAAAATCCAGCATTTGGTATTTGATTCCATATTTGTGCAGTTGTTCTTCGAGAATAACGCGGCAAGCCACGTTGATGTCAAATTTGATGTATAGTTTCATTGTTTTCTTTGCTTGAGGGTATAAAAGTAGATATTTTTTTGCAAATGCAATATTGGTGCTATCTGCCTGGTCGTGGTACTTCAAATTGAGATATTGGGACCTTGTCAAATCAGCCGTGAATACGTTCGCTCTTTCCATACTTTGCGATCACCGATGCCTCGAATTCCAGCCATTCGCGCCAGCGTTTTTCAACGTCAATCCCAGTTCCATATTTTCGGGCGTAGGTTATGAAGGTTGTGTAGTGCGCGGCCTCGCTTTCCATTAGCTCGCGGTAGAATTCGGCAAGCTCCGGATCGTTTATGTTTTCTGAAAGGACCTTGAAACGTTCGCAGCTTCGCGCCTCGATCATCGCGGAAAAAAGCAATCTTTCCACAAGTCCCGAAACGCGGCCTCCGGTGTTGTTCTTCTTCATGTATTGTGCAAGCTCGCCAACATATTGGTCCTTGCGCTCGCGGCCAAGCCTGAGACCTCGTTTTTTGATGATTTCATGGACCATATCGAAATGCTCGATTTCTTCTTTTGCCAAAGCGAGCATATCTGTCACAAGATCCGGGAATTCAGAGTTTATGGTGATCAGCGTGATTGCGTTTGAAGCGGCTTTTTGTTCGCACCAAGCGTGGTCGGTTAGGATTTCCTCTATATTATTGTCAACGATATTGACCCAACGTGGATCTGTGGGCAATTGAAGTCGGAGTACTGACATTGTGTTTATTAAATTTTTATCCTGCAAATATTGGGCGGGAAGACATCATCTCGCTCACTTCTTCGGCAACCTGCGAGATTATTTCTTCATTTTCAAAATTCATAAGCACGCGGTCGATGAACTCAACTATCACCGGCATATCTTTTTCTAGAAGGCCTCGCGTTGTTATTGCCGGCGTTCCAATGCGGATTCCAGAAGTAACGAACGGTGATTTGTCATCGAACGGCACCATATTTTTGTTCACGGTTATCTCGGCTTTCACCAAAGCATTCTCGGCCTGTTTTCCGGTAATGTTTTTGTTTCTAAGATCGATCAACATCATATGGTTATCCGTTCCGCCAGATATAAGGTCATAGCCTTTCGCCACAAAAGCCTCGGCCATGGCGTGTGCGTTTTTTTGCACCTGCAGCGAATATTTGAAAAAATCCTCTGTCAAGGCCTCGCCAAATGCCACCGCTTTCGCGGCAATAATATGCATCAACGGACCGCCTTGTGTTCCAGGAAAAACCGCAAGATCGAGCATTGCCGACATCATTCGTATATCGCCCTTTGGAGTCTTGATTCCCCACGGATTCTCAAAATCCTTGCCCATCAAGATCATTCCACCGCGCGGGCCGCGAAGTGTTTTGTGCGTAGTGGTCGTAACGATATGACAGTGCGGTATCGGGTCGTTGATCAACCCGGCGGCGATCAATCCCGCGGGATGCGAAATATCGCCCAGAAGCAATGCGCCAACGCTATCGGCAATTTCGCGAAAGCGCTCAAAATCCATCGCGCGACAATAGGCCGATGCACCGGTAATGATCATTTTTGGCTTTTCGCGCAAAGCGATTTCCTGTATCTTATCGTAATCAAAACGGCCTGTTTCTCTTTCAACGCCATAAAAAACTGGATTGTAGAGCTTTCCCGAAAAGTTCACTGGTGAGCCGTGCGTCAAATGGCCACCGTGCGAAAGGTCAAAGCCGAGGATTTTGTCGCCCGGTTTCAAGCACGCCGCATAGACAGCTGTGTTAGCCTGTGATCCAGAATGTGGCTGAACATTGGCGTAAACCGCGCCGAACAATTCCTTTGCGCGATCAATGGCGATCTGTTCAACAACATCAACCACTTCGCAACCGCCATAATATCTCTTGCCCGGGTAACCTTCGGCATATTTGTTCGTGAGACAAGATCCAGCGGCTTCCATCACTTGGTCACTTACAAAGTTTTCTGAAGCAATAAGTTCGATTCCCTCCACTTGTCTTTCGTGCTCGTCCTCAATAAGGTCGAAT
>JBBSUW010000096.1:0-10695 GCA_038234025.1 Flavobacteriales bacterium | reverse complement strand
GAGAGATTATCGCCTTTTTGAACAACGTAATATTCAGGTGCTTTTTCGGCGATTGGCTTGGAGGCTTCAACATCATTGGTTTTTTCAACTTCTGGTGCATTGATATTCAAAGTGCTTCCTAGTGCGATGTTATTCGTTGAGAGGTTGTTCCATTCTTTCAGCTCTTCAACCGAAACATTGTATTTCTGCGCGATTTCACCAAGATTATCACCTTTCACAACCTTGTGCGAATTGGAATTTACGACAGTTTGTTCCTTTATAACCTTAGCTTTTGCAATGGCTAAAGCGGTTTTTGTTTTAACTGGGACCACCGAAATCGTATCGACGATAACCTCGTTGTTCCTATTAACCGAAGCCACGCGTTCAGTAGTAACAATCTTCAGGCTTTTACCGGCCGCGACCGAATTGCTGCGAAGTTTGTTCCATTTTTTAAGATCCGAAACGCTCACATTGTATCTATCCGCGATCTGGCTCAAATTGTCGCCACGTCTAACCTTATGGATTTTCGTTCTGGTCTTGATCTCATAATTTCCATTGGAAGCAAGCGCCGATCGGCTGTTGAAAAATGGCTTTTCGCGAAGGTCCATTTCGTGCTGCGCATAAGCATAAACCTTGTCCTCATTGGAAACCATCTTCGAGATTTTGTCCAAAGGCAATCTCAAATAATGTTTTCTGTCATTGTAAACCGGAACCGTGTTGAGTTTGTATGACGGGTTCAAAAGTTGCAACTGCGCCACCGGAACATCCAGAATATCAGAAATCTGCTTGAAGGTCAACTGTTTTTTGATCTCGACCGTATCGGTTTCAAAGTGGCGAACGATCGCCCTGTTCGGAACGATGCCGTGCTCTTTGTGGTATTCCATAATGTACATCGTCGCCAAGAATGCCGGCACATAACCTTGCGTTTCTTGTGGCAAATAGTTCTTGATGTTCCAGAAGTTCTGCTTTCCGCCCGAACGACGAATTGCCTTTGCCACATTGCCCGGACCAGAATTGTACGAGGCAAGAACAAGATCCCAATCGCCAAAAATCTTGTACATATTGGCCATATATTGCGCTGCGGCGGCCGATGATTTCAAAGGATCGCTGCGTTCGTCAACATAAGAATCGATACCAAGATTATACTGTTTACCGGTATGGTACATAAACTGCCAAAGTCCCGTTGCGCCAACTCTCGAAACGGCTCGCGGATTGAGCGCAGATTCAACAACAGCAAGGTATTTTATTTCCAAAGGCACATTCTGCTTGGCCAATGCTTCCTCAAAAAGTGGGAAATAGTATTCAGAAATCGCCATCAAGCGCTCATAAGCTTTCTTGCGATTTTTCAAAAATGATTTTATGATGTTCTCAAGACCTTGATTGTACTCGATGTGGAACGGCGATTTTGCGTCCATAGCCTTCAATCTCTCTTTCAAAAGCGCGGTCGGTAGTTCAAAATCGACTTTTTCGTCGGTGTTGATCATGCGGATGTCGTTTTCAAAGTCGTTGTAGATGTCAAGATTGGTAAGTTCTTTCACCCAAAGACTGTCCACGCAGGAAGCCATATTGTCGGTCACGAAAGTGGCCTTGATGGAATCGAGATAAGATATATTACGTTCTGGCTGTAGTAGTGTTATTTCTTGGGCAAAAGCGCCGCTCGATAGACAAAGTGCGGCAAGAAGTGTGGTATTTCTTAAAGTCATACTGGCTTTTTTTCGGCGCATGGTTCGAACGCCTGAATTTTCAGATTTGAACAAACTTTTGAAAAATGGACCTTTTATAATCACAATCGCAATTACAGCCCAAAAATTTCAGATATCAGCAAAAATAGCAATCCTGTAAGAATGTACGATTATTTTGTAACGAAAATTTATGATTGATATTGCAATAAAAATGTCGCTAATCCAGTGCGGCGATGCCTGGAAGTATTTTGCCCTCAAGCATTTCAAGCATCGCGCCGCCGCCGGTTGAGACATAACTCATTTTTGGCTCAAGGCCAAATTGTTTTACCGCCGCAACAGAATCGCCGCCGCCAACCAAAGAATATGCGCCGCTTGAAGTTGCTTCTGCAATCGCCGCGCCAAGGTCGATGGTGCCTTTTGAAAAATTCTCCATTTCAAAAACACCGATTGGTCCATTCCAAAGTATTGTTTTTGAATCCATTATAACTTCCTCGATAGCTTTGATTGTTTCCGGACCAGCGTCAAGACCTTGCCAACCATCTGGAATTTCATTTACATTAACGATTTTGGTATTTGCTTCATTTGAGAAAGCATCGGCGGCAACAACATCTGTGGGCAAGAAAACCTTGACGTTTTTTTGTTTCGCTTTCGCTAAAATGTGGAGCGCGAGATCCATCTTGTCGTCCTCACAAATTGAATCGCCGATTTTTCCTCCCTGTGCTTTGATGAACGTAAAAGTCATTCCGCCGCCAATGATCATATTGTCGATCTTGTCAAGAATATTTTCGATCACGGTGATTTTGGACGAAACCTTTGAACCTCCAAGAACCGCCGTTACCGGTTTTTCTGAATCGTTCAAAACTTTTTGAAGGCTTTCGATTTCTTGAGCCAAAAGCATTCCTGCAAATTTCCGATCCGGAAAATATTTGGCAATCACCGTCGTCGAGGCGTGTGCTCGGTGCGCCGTTCCAAAAGCATCGTTGACATAAACATCGCCCAACGCCGCCAACTTTTTCGCGAATGCGTCATCGCCAGCTTCCTCATCTTTATTAAAACGTAGATTTTCAAGCAATAGAATTTCGCCAGGTTTCAAGTTTTTAGCTTTTTCGACAGCGTCATTACCAACCGAATCGTTGGCGAACTTTACATCCTTTCCAAGAATTTTTGAGACTTTATCCACAATGTGTTTCAGAGAATATTTTGCTTCGATTCCCTTTGGTCGTCCGAGATGAGACATCAAGATTACGCTTCCGCCATCGGCCAAAATCTTATCGATTGTTGGTTTTGCCGCTTCGATGCGTGTTTGGTCGGTTACCTTGAAATCTTCGTCGAGCGGCACATTGAAATCAACGCGTACCAAAGCTTTCTTGCCAGCAAAATTATAGTCTGAGATGGTTTTCATAAATGGGATTTTTGATGTATCGCAAATATAATCGATCACGACCAAACCATGCTTGGCATTTTGGCGAAAGCCCGCGCTACCTTTTGCGGCTTGTCAAAATCCATATTCGGGCTATATTTGCTTATGCAATTTTCGGAAATCCTCGGCCAAGAACAGATCAAAGCACACCTTTCAAAAACAGCGGAATCGGGCAGAATTCCGCACGCGCAGTTGTTCGTTGGGCCAGAAGGTTCTGGTATGTTGCCGATTGCGATTGCTTATGCACAGATTTTGCTCTGCGGCAAAAACGAGGATGGCCTTTCGGCAAATGCCCAGTGCGACGGTTACTTTCAGGAATTTGCGCATCCCGATCTGCATTTTTGTTTCCCGACGGTGACCGAAGGAAGCAAAATGTCCAAATATTCCGATTTTTCGCAGCAGTGGCGGGCAATGCTCAAGGGGAATGTCTATTCCGGGCTTGTTGATTGGTATTCGGCGCTCGATGTAAAGAACAAGCAGGGAATAATTCGCGTTGCCGATGCGCAGGAAATTCTGCGAGTGCTTTCGCTAAAATCATACGGCGGCGGCTACAAAGTGATGATTATCTGGATGGCCGATAAAATGAATGTCGAAACCGCCAACAAATTGCTCAAGCTTCTGGAAGAACCATTGCCAAAGACGGTGCTTATTTTGATCACAGAAAACGAGCAGGACATTCTTCAGACCATAAAATCACGCTGCCAAACAATCAATTTCAACGCGCTTTCAGAAAAAGCGATCACCGACGCGCTTGTCGACAAAATCGGAGTCGAGAAGCGCGACGCGTTAAAAATTGCGCACCAGTCGCAGGGGAATTACAACAAGGCGCTCAAAATGCTTTCGGAAGAAAACGAGGACGACCAGTTCGAAATATGGTTCGTGGAATGGGTGCGAGCAGCGTTTCGGGCCAAGGGAAATGCCTCTGCGATCTCGCAACTGATAAAATGGAGCGAAATGGTGGCCGGACTTGGCCGTGAAACGCAGAAGAATTTTCTGCAATATTGCATCACGATGTTTCGGCAGGCTTTGATATTGAACTATCAGGCGACGTCGTTGGTCTATATGGAACCAAAAACGCCCGACTTCTCGCTGGAGAAATTCGCGCCGTTCGTCAATGCGATGAATATTAACGATATATTTAGGGAAATTTCTGACGCCATCTATCATATCGAGCGGAATGGAAACCCAAAAACGATAATGCTCGACCTGTCGATAAAATTGACAAGGTTGATTCATAAAAAGTAGGTTGTCCATTTTAAAATCTAATTAAAATGAAGTACAAATTACTGTTGATCATCGTTTTGATATCGTTGCAATCCTTGCATTCTCAGAAAACTATTTTATGGTCGATCAAAAAAGTAGATTTGCCAAAAACCTCATATGTTCTCGGCACATTTCATCAAATGGGAAATTCATTTGTGGACGACAAGCCATTGATAAAACAATTTCTTTTACAAGCCGATGTTGCAGTATTTGAATCTATTGAAGACAAGGAAAAGACAGTGAGGGATTTTATGCTTCAAAGACCAGAAGATTTTTCTTACCGAACGTTGCTGGATCAGCAGGATGTAAATTTTCTGGAAAATTATGTTACCACTTGGAAAGTTCCTTTGAGTAAAATCAAACCTAGAGAATTGATCATGAAGCTTGAGCAACAGTATGTTATTGCAAAATGTAGTACTGTCAAGCGTTTCGATACCATTTTACATATGGATGACTATCTAATATTTTTGTCGAAAAGAAGCAATGTCAAAATCTTTGGATTGGAAACGTCAGCAAATCAGTTTGACGCCATAAACTCAAGTCCTGACGGCGAGATAAGTTGGGAAGATGTAAAACAATCTATTCACTATTTGGTGGAAGTTCTACAGTCTGACAAAGACCAACGTCGAAAATGTCAACTTGCTCAAGATTATATGAGGATGAAACTCGACTATCAATTTGATGTGAAATGCGCTGAAAATCATCCAATCATCAGCAACAGAAATCAAAAATGGATGCCGCAGATCATCAAATTGCTTGAAGAAGAGAAAGGTGTTTTCATCGCCGTTGGTTTGTTCCATCTATACGGTCAATGCGGGATTATAACGCAGTTGCGGAATCAAGGTTATACAATTGAACCGGTAAAACTTAAATAGCAGAAATTATGTTCGACATTGCCGCAATCTTGGTTTTGATAATGCTTGCCGCGACCTTTATACATTCGGGCTACGATAAAGTGATCGACTGGAACGGAAATGTGGAGTTCTTAAAAAACCACTTTTCAAAATCTTCGGTGAGCAGGAATATTCCAGCCGCACTTTTCTTGATTTTGGCACTTGAGTTGATTTCAGGCATTCTTTGCACCGTTGGCGTGATCGAGCTTTTGGTGAACAATGGCAGAAGATTTGGCCTATATGGTTCGATATTTTCGTGCTTAACGCTGATAATTTTGTTGATGGGACAACGTATCGCCAAGGATTATGATGGCGCGAGAACAATCGTGCTGTACTTTATTCCAGCGGTAATGGCGGCGTATTGGTTAAGCTAGTTCGCGCGAAGCGTTGTACATCTTGAGCTCTACCCACGAGAATTCGTCGCCAACTTTCTCTTTTAGCGGCGAAAGGCTTTGCTCTTCATAACCTTCAAAAACCTTGGCGAGCTGTTCCATTCTATCAAAGGAAAAGATTTCCTCCGGTTTGATTCTACCATCTGCAATCAATTTACAGAAGTGATTGCCAATGGTTTGCGGCGTGAGCTTTCTGATTACTGCTATTTCCTTGAGCGAGTTTTTCTTTTGATAAAGTTCCCAGGTTTCCTCGACGGTGTCTTTTTTGGAGGATTTTGCTTTTTTTGTTTTGGTATAAGTTTCCTTGGAGGCTTCGTTCACGGCATTTGTTCCAGTGATTTCCTGAACCTGTTTTAAAATCTTTTGTCGAAACTCGCGAATTTGTGGCGAGCTCAGCATTTCCTTGGTCAGCGGTTGGTTTTCAGCGAAAGCCTTCGCGGCAAAAACCGCTTTTTGCACTCGAATCGCCGTTTCAAGATGGGCATTTTCGATCGTGAGCAAGTCATTGTACAACGCCTTGGCCTTTTTGGCGGAAGCCACTTCCTCCATTTTCAAAAGCAACTGGAAATAATTGTCAGTAAGTTGTGGCAAAAAGTAGTCACAAGCCGCCTCGACACGTGAATGAATATGTTTTTTATCAAGATTTTTATCGGAGAACAACTTGTTGATCTGGTGCATAAAACCTTCGGAAGGCGAGAGCATTTTCTCGATGTTCGCAAATATTTGGCTTGACCAATCCTTTTGTTTCCCCGTATTTGAACCTGCTTGCTCTTTTGCAGAATCGTACTTGAAAACGCGCCAGGCCGAAGCCATTTCGCTGAAGTTGAAGGATTCGCGAAGGTATGAATGGATAAATTCGGCACGAGCGTCATCGAGAACTTCCGGAATTTGGGATTCGGGCAAACGTTGTTCGGCAAAATTGACAACATCGGCTTCGGTCGAAATATTGTTCGCAGAAATGGGCGCGAGCAGCATCAAACCTTCGAGCGACCGCAATCTCGAGAGCGCGACATAGGCCTGGCCTGCAACAAAAACCGAGGAAACATCAAGCGCGGCACGTTCAAATGTCAAACCCTGGCTTTTATGAACAGTGATTGCCCAGGCAAGTTTGATGGGATAATGAACAAAAGTTCCAAGCACTTCCTCATCAATTTCGCGCGTATCAGCATTGACATTGAATCGAATATTTTTCCATTCATAACGCTGAACTTCAATAACTCTCTCTGATTGATCCTGAAACTTGACCAATATCTCATTTGGCGAAAGCGAAACCACTTTTGCCATTTTTCCATTGTAGAAGTGTTTTTCGGCCGAGAGGTCATTCTTGATGAACATTACCTGTGCGCCAACCTTTAGCTCAAGATTTTGTTCGACGGGATAGATTCTGTCGGGAAAATCGCCGACAATTTCGGGCGAATAGTAGTGGAGTTTGCCATCAAGGTCTGCAAGCGCTTGCTGATTTATTGAATCCGCGTTTCTGTTATGAGTCGTTAAAGTAATCACCGCCTCGGGAATACTTGTGCCTTGAGGAACGACGAAAGCGTTGAGAATGTTGCGGTCTTCCTCCGTAAGAACATTGTTGCGCAATTTGTTCAAAAGGTTTACAAATCGTTCGTCCGACTGCCTGAAGATTTTTGTCAGCTCAACATACACGGGCTTTTGTTGGGCAATGACTTGTGCGTGAAAAAAGAACTTTCCCTTATAATAGCTTTTCAGGACATTCCATTCGTCATTTTTCATAACGGGCGGCAATTGCAGTAGATCACCAATAAAAAGCACCTGAACGCCACCGAACGGTGTTTTGTTTTTTCGTACTGATTGCAACATAAAATCCATTGCGTCAAGCACATCGGCGCGAAGCATGCTAACTTCGTCCACTATCAAAAGTTCCATGCTTTTGATCACGCTTTTTTTTACAGAGCTGAGATTGAAATGTCTGGTAAGCGTACTTTTTGTCTCGTATTTTAAGGCCTCGGAAAAATGTGGTTGGCCAAAATCGGGAACAAATGCACCGAAAGGAAGCCCGAACATCGAATGGATCGTTACGCCCTTTGCATTTAGGGCCGCAACGCCTGTTGGCGCAACGACGACTGTTTTTTTGTGCGTTGTGGCGACAATGTGATGGAGCAAAGTTGTTTTGCCCGTCCCGGCATTTCCGGTAAGGAAAACCGAAGAATTTGTCTGATTGATAAAGTCGATGGCGTAATTCGCGACCGGTGAAAATTCTTGCATGGCGTATAATTTTAAGAAAAAAAACTTCCCTAAATGGAAAGCTTTATAAAATTATACAAAAAGAGGTTATGTTACTTGTTTTTCTTTTCAAGTTTTTCGATTTCTGATTTTGCATCAGCTTTCACTTCGCTGTCGCTCTCTTTTTCTGTCGGCTTGTATTTTTTGTTCAGCATCTCGATCACTTCTTTCGTTATATCATACTGGTCTTTGGCGTACAGAACCGTTGCCGATTCGCCTGTGCCAAGAATGTAGTCGTAACCTTTTTCCTTGCCGTAATCCCTGATATATTTCTTTACTGATTTTACCAAAGTGTCCATTTCCTTTCCGCTTTCTTGCTGAAGTTGCTGCACCATAGCCTGTTGTGCGTATTGAAGCTGCTGTTCTCTTCTTTGAAGTTCGCTCCCCTTTTGTTGTGCCCAAACTTGGCCTTTAGTTTCCGCGTTTTTTTGGAAACCTGCTGCTTCTTCCTTGAACTTACTGATTTCAGCTTCGAGCTCGCGACCCATTTCGTCTGACTTGGCTTTGTATTTTGCCTCGATATCCTTGGCTTCGGTATATTGTTCCAACAACTTGGAAGTATCGACGTAAGCAGTCTTCAATGAAGAATCGGTGGTTGCTTTTTTATCGCAGGAAACAAAAATCATAGCCATTGCCAAGGTCAAAAGGAAATATTTCATCTTTAAAATTTTAAGTGGGCAAAATTAATAAATAAATCTGCGAAAGATAGCTTTTAGCGACTTTTTGTGAAGCTCTCAAACGTGCTTTATCACGTAGATCAATGAAGAATATTCGCCAGAAGCTCGCGCAGAACGATTGGATTTAAGCCCAAGCAAAAACGATTGCCAATACATTGTTTTGCCAGATCTGTACTTTTCTGAAAGAATACTGACATAGAAAGAATCGAAAATCATTGGCAAAGTGTCGACCACTTTCATTTGATGTTCGGCAAATAATTTTGAAATGGACGTCTGCGAGAAATGCCACAAATGCCGTGGAGCATCATAGGCGGCCCAGAATTTTCCGTAGTGTTCTGCATCAAAAGATTTGAAATTTGGTACGGCAATAAATAAAACGCCGTCTTTGTTCAAATTATTTTTGAGAAATGTAAGCTGTCCTTCAAGATCGTGAACGTGTTCCAGAACGTGCCACATCGTGATTACTGCAAATGACTTATGATCAACCTCATCAAGGGTTTGGACAAGGTTTACTTTCTTGTCAATCGCAAGTTTTCTGGCATTTTCATTAGGTTCAACACCAAGAACTTCCCATTTTTCAGATTTAGCCACATTGAGAAAATCTCCGGTTCCAGCGCCAATATCCAGAAGTTTTCCTTTTTTGTTTTGAAAACGAGTTAGAAGCGCAACCTTTTTTTTGAGCGATTTTTCCTTCACGAATTGATAAGCGACATCAAGGATGGTCTTCTTCGAATCAGTATGCGAAATATAATTTTGGCTATCGTAATATCGACCAATTTTCTCTTGTTCTGGCGCATCAGTTACAAGCATTTCATATTCATCATTCTTGTAAATAACAAAGGTTTCATGCGTGGCCAGATAATCCTCAACATCCAAAAATTTATGGTCTTTTGAGATTTTCACCTTTTGAAGTATTCTTTTTTGATTCTGGAAAGATAGTCTATCGTTACTTTATGGAACAACGATTTTGGCGAAAGCATATCTTCGTTATTGTCCCCAATTACCGATATTGCGACAAATCTTTGGTTATCGCCAATTCGTCCATTTTCGGGAATTTCATTAATCATTGAAAAATTTGAAAGCTTGAAATATTTATCGAATTCCGCATCGTCATATATATGCATTCTGCATTTTATACCATCAATATTTATGTCTTGATCTCTGCTGTTAACATTTCCCTTGTCGAATTTTGCCGCCAAAAAGTATAGAAATGGGACGTTTCGTTGATTGTTTTCAAATACGTAGGCGTTCATGGCTATATTGTCAACCGGTATTCCATTAGGGAAAATTTCGTGATCTTCTATCTGATAAGTTCGGATTGCTCCGCAAGAAAAGGTGATAAATGTGAGAATGACACAAATGATCGCGCTCGATTCCAGATGTTTCACGTGGAACATCATCTTCCAAGGTAAATAAGCAACATAGAAATGTCGCTTGGTGAAACACCAGAAATTCGCGAGGCTTGTCCTATGGTAACAGGTTGAATCTTCTCCAGTTTTTGTCGCGCTTCTGTTGACATTGACTTAACTTTTTCGAAGTCAAAACCACTAGGAATTTTGTGCAGCTCCATTCGTTGAACTTTTTCAGCATTGGCGCGTTCCTTTTCGATGTAGCCAGAATATTTTACCTGGATAGACGCTTGCTCGATCATTTCATCATCAAAATCATTGTCGTTGACATAACCAGCGATCTTTTCAAATGACAAAATATCGGTAATCTCAACTTCTGGTCTTGATAGAATCTTGAAAGCTTTGTCGGATTGAGTAATAGGCGAGGAGTTTTTTGCGTTCAACATCTCATTCGTTTCCACAACATCTACGCTTGTATCTTTTAGAAACGTGACGAGATTATGGCTTTTGCCAAATTTGTTTTCCAATCGCTTCAGTCTTTTATCAGAAGCCAACCCGATTTTATGAGATATTGGCGTCAAGCGTTCGTCGGCGTTGTCCTGCCTCAAAAGCGTTCTGAATTCTGCTCTGGAAGTGAACATTCTGTAAGGTTCGTCAGTTCCCTTTGTGATCAAATCGTCGATCAGAACGCCAATATAAGCTTCGTCGCGGTTCAAAATAAGTGAATCTTCGCCCTTTACCTTCAATGCTGCGTTGATGCCGGCCATTAAACCTTGCGATGCTGCTTCTT
>JBBSUW010000095.1:0-10888 GCA_038234025.1 Flavobacteriales bacterium | reverse complement strand
GCAAACTGGACGAAGTTGTATGGAATGAATTTCATGGGAATTGGGATGAACTGGCTTTTGAAAGTGAAAAGATAATTGCAGAATTTCAAGGAAAAAATATTGAAGATGATATACATATTGAGAGTTTTCCAGAAGGAAAGGATATTTTAAGATTGGTTAAAACGAGAGTTAATCAATCATTCTTCAGAAGTTCAGTTCTATGTGCATACAATTTATCTTTTTGCGTTACAGGAATTAAAATTCCAGAATTATTAATAGCAAGTCACATAATTCCTTGGAAAGAAAATAGGGAAAGGACCAATCCTCAAAATGGACTTTGCCTCAATAATCTTCACGATAGAGCTTTTGATAAGGGAATGATGAGTATCGATGAAAATTATATTATTTCTATTTCAAAATATCTTTTAGAATATGAAAAACTACAGACAGAAAAGTATTTCTCACAGTACGACAAAGTAAAAATTAGTCTTCCAGATAAATTTTTTCCTAAAAAGGAATTTCTCGAACAGCATTACACAAAATATAGTGATAATGAGTATAATCAAGTAATCTTCATATCTCGCAGCATTGCACGGATTTTCTGGGAAACCAAGAAATTAACGCGGTTGTGTTTGATGCCATCACAGGTTTAAGTTCCACCAAGGAAGTTAGTATCCGCGAGTATATAAGTGATATCGCAGCTTTTTCAACCGCAGAAATAAATACAACAATTATATACAAAATCACTAACTCATTCAATGCCCCGGTAACCAATCAAGATTTTACTAAAGTAAATTCAATAGTAAAAGGACTTAAATATATTAAGCGTGTCGAAATGTTGACATCACTTGGGTACAGTGTAGATTTTCATTCTTATGCAGACCAGACCTTCAAACTGAATCTTGAGGTTATTGATAGCGATCTGCCGAAAATTATGGCACATATTGTTAAGGACAAATACGTGAACAAAATAATCAAATTCAATTCCATTATTGATAAACTGGTAATAGATAATCCTATGAATTACGATTAAAGTCAGGGTCATAAATTTTATGATTACCGGCTTGTCAATTTTCTTGTGGAGGCTGCACTTGGAATGACATCTAAAAATGCATGGTCTGGGAAATATGATATTGTCGGCGGTATTATAATAGTGAAACCTGATGCAGAAATTCTTTGTTATCACTTAATAGATTTTAATAAATTTAAACAGTACTTAAGAAATTCTGCCAAACGTGATAATCCGTCAGGTTCTAAAATGGATTATGGCGAAGTTTAAATGTAAGGTAAAGAATCATTTATAAATTTAAATTTTCAAGTGAAAGCTTAAGTCAATACGCCTGGAGCAAAGGCGGCGCAACCACCGCCAAAAAATGCGAAATGCTTTGCAAAACACACAATCGCGCAAAAGGGAATAAATGAAATTTATAATTTAAAATTGCTAGTATGGACGTTATTGAAAAGATTGGCAGACAATCCGCAAATCGAATCAAAAGAAGGCCTCATCCGCACAAAAAAAGATGGAATCAATCAGAATAACTCTAGACGATATTGACATTAAAGGTGATAAAATAAAGATTTTAATGATATGTCTCGATCAGGCTAGCCTTTCATTAGCAGCGCATCAGCCAGATTGCGATAATCCCAATGGATGTGTAACAGATCAAGAATATTCTAGATTGCAGTATTACTTGCAACAAGAACTTGCTCGATTAGATATAATAATGAATCAAGACACATTCACTATTGAAGAAAGAAATCTTGCCGATGAAAAGATTGATGAACTACAAGATGAAATCAAAAAGCTTGGTCTTGGTCAGGAAATCATTTTTGACAACATTGAAGAAGCAAAAGAACTGTATTATTACGGAAAGAAGCGCTGGTTTCAAATTGTAATTGGCAAACTAACAGAAATGGCTCTTGCTGGTATGGTTCCCGAGACCGTTTCAAAAAAGTTAACAGTTATTTTTGCACACTCACTAACTTTCTTACCAAGTGTAATAGCCGAAGGTTTTCCCAAGTTACACTAAATACATCTATCCCCCCCCGCTGGCGCGAGCGTCCCGCTAATATCCACAGAAAATTATCCACCAAATCCGCTGCTTTTCTCGCTACCGCGAGCGTCCCGCTCGTGCCCAAACCCCGCACCACCCCTAAACACTTCCTCATTTGCGCCATTGTTGGTGTTTTCCAACAACAATTATAAATTGCCCGCTGGAACAAGCGTCCCTACCGCTGCTATTTACCTAACAAATCTATTTACATCACACCGCCAATCCCGACCTCGCGGATATCCCGTCCGTAAACACAAGACAGCGTGGTATTAGTTGCGCAGACCAAACATCTTATAACGCGCGATTTTCCAATCTGATAAATGAGTACTTTTACCATTATTGCGCAACACAAAATACTTATGCCCAAATTAAATAGACAAATAATGGACATACTTGAAAAAGTTGTTGAAAAGCTTAAAAGCCTTCTGCACACTTGTAAAACCCGTCTGCACAAAAGGAAAGTCCCTCCGCACACTTGTAAAAGCCTTCTGCACACTTGTAAAACTTTTCTGCACTAAAGGAAAGTGCTTCCGCACAAAAGAAAAGTCCTTCCGCACACTAGGAAAGCCTGTCCTCAATGCAGGATCGAACGCTTGTGCCGAAAGAACACTTTACAACGCTGTAGTTTTCTTTTCGCTTCTTTAGATTTATTCGCTCTTTTCGCTTTAAGAAATTATCTTTTCGCTAAAATTCCTACTTATATCCCGCGGCCTGAAGCGCGAACAATTCCGCGTACAGCCTCTCATTCGCCATAAGTTCTGGGTGCGTGCCGAGCTCTAGCACGCGCCCGTGCTGGAGCACCAATATACGATCGGCCATCCGCACGGTGCTGAACCTGTGGCTGATGATAATGCTGGTCTTGCCCTTGGTGAGCGCGATAAAGCGCTCAAAGACGTCGAATTCGGCTTGGGCGTCGAGCGCGGATGTGGGTTCGTCCAGTACCATGATGTCGGCATTCTTCATATAGGCGCGGGCGAGCGCGACCTTTTGCCACTGCCCGCCGCTGAGTTCGGTGCCCTTGTAGAACCTGCGGCCGAGGCGCTGCTCGAGTCCGTCGGTCATTTCGGTGACAACCTGTTCTGCAAGGCTTTGGCTGGCGGCGTAGTACACTATTTCGTCGTCATTTACCTTGTCGATGTTGCCCACGGCGATGTTTTCGCGCAGTGTGAATTCGTATTTAAAAAAGTCCTGGAATATTACGCCAAAACGGTTTCGGTATTCGTCAATGTCGAATTTATTTATATTGATGCCGTCGAGAAGTATCTCGCCCTGCGTGGGTTCATAAAAACGAAGGAACAATTTAATCAACGTTGTTTTTCCGGCGCCGTTCTGTCCCACGAATGCCATCTTTTCGCCGGCCTTTAATTGGAATGTTACGCCTTTTAGAACTTTGGTATCGCTGCCGGCATAGCTGAAATGGAGGTTGTTGACGTCAAAACCTTGGGTTATTGTTTTTGGTATCGGTGTTTTTGTTTCCGATGTTTTTTCAATGGTCAAATCTATAAAGTCAAAATAATCCTGAAGGTAAAGCGCGCTTTCGCTTATGCGTGTAAACCTTGAGAAGAACCCCTGAAGATTGTTTCGCAATCTATTGAAAGACCCGGAAAGGAAGGTAAGTTCACCAATGGTAATGGCACCAGCAAGCACGCGCAGTAATATATAAACATAAGCGCCGTAATAACTGAGCACGCCAAGAATATTAAATAAAGAGCCATAAAAACTCTGGCGGAGCGAAAGTTTTTTATTTATTAAATAATAATCTGCGGAAAGATTTGAGAATCTTTCGGCGATAAAATCGGTGAGTCCAAACAATTTAATCTCTTTGGCGGTCTGATTGTTCGCGCCAATGAAGCGCAGGTAGTCGAGTTCGCGGCGTTCGGCGGTCCAACTTCGCGCAAGTGAATAGCGCGTCGAACTGAATTTGGCTTCATTTATAAATGACGGGATTATACTTAGAATTAATATCAATATTAAAATAGGTTCGAGATAAACCAGTCCGGCGATCAATGAAACCATCGAGATCAAGCTTTCGGCCTGACCGAGAGCATTGCTCATAAGGTCAACGCGGCTGTTGGTCTGGGTGCGCGCGCGTTCGAGTTTGTCATAAAATTCGGGGTCTTCAAGTTGTGCGATGGTAAGTTCGGCGGTCTTGCGGATTATTTTTTCAGAGGATGCGTTGCTATAGAGATCGCCCAACAATCCATCAGTCAAATTGATGACGCGACCCAGCAGATCTGAAAGTATAGCAACGCCGAACTCGATGAGGACGTAGTGCCAAAGTTGGGAATAATCTCTATCGGTGCGGGAAACCTGCAGAATAATCTCGTCAATGATCATTTTGCCGACCCAGAGAATCACGACTGGCGAGAAGGCGTTGATAAGTCTGCTGAAAGCGTTGATGGCGAAGAGTTTTGGACTGCTTCGGTAGATTTCCTTGAAGAAACGCGGAATGGTTTTGAGCGCTTTGAAAGAATCTTTTACGCTGGTTTTATCGCCTTTGTCGGTTATGGATTTGGGTATGGATCTTGCCAATTGTGGTGTTTTGGAGTGGGGATAAAATTACGGACTTTTGCGCATTCGGGCGTACCAAAAGTATTTGATGTGAAAGATTGTCATTTGGACAATAGTTTTAAATTTACCCATCTTCGATTCGATCGTCACCTTATTTTAATGCTTATGTATATTCCCGCCATCATCTATTTCATCTGGATTATCTTCGAAGTTATGATCAACCGTATGACGCGCTCCGGCGACCTTGCCGATACGAGCAAGGACGAGAATTCGCTGGCGCTGATCTGGGTGTGCATCGGTATCGTGATTCCTGTGTCGGTTTATGTTGCGATGTCGACGGCGCAAGTTCTGGGTCCGGAAAATCTTGTGGTGCCATTTGGCCTGGGCATGATTCTGTTCGGCGTGCTGCGTCGGTATGTCATCATCAGAAGTCTGGGCAAAAACTTTACCGCCGATGTGAGCATTCGCGAGCAGCACTACCTGAAAACCGATGGGTTCTATCGGCTTGTTCGGCATCCGTCTTACACGGCGTCGCTGGTTTCCTTCTTTGGTTTCGGGATTTCGCTGAACAATTGGGTTTCATTGGCCATGGTTGTCATTGTAATTTCAGTTGCGTTTTGGTACAGGATAAAAGTTGAGGAGAAGGTTCTGGACCGTCACTTTGGCGAAAGCTATCGACAATACCAAAAACACACAAAGGCGCTTTTACCGCACATTATCTAAGGTAAATACCGACCAATTTGTGCAAATCGCAATATATAGAACGTTTGAAACAATGGCAATTGGTAGTTTTGAGGTAGACAAAACTATCTCTCATGAAAACTATTACTCTTTTATGCGCCGTGCTTGTTGCGGCCTTCGCAACGGCACAAGACCCATCAATCCAATGGCAAAAAACAATCGGCGGCAACGCTTTCCGATCATTGGATATACAAAGTTGAAGTTTCGAACATTCTTGGTCACGTAATTCATAATTTGGAGTTCGCTTCCGCAAAAAGTTTTTTCAACTACTATTCAATCTGCCTCGCGAGTATGTTTTGTAAAAATAAAATCCTCTGTATGGAATTTTAGTCCAATTAAAATAATAAAGAATTGATATATGAAAACAGTAATGCAGTTGATTTTATTTTTCGCGCTTTCGCAAACGGTTTTGTCGTGCAAAGATGTTGCAAAATCCAATGGCAAGATCGCGCCTTTTGATGATGGAGTTGCTTCTACTGAGACGACAACGAAAAGTACCGTCAAATCTGATGATGATCGATCAATGAATGTTTCCGAAACGCCACGGCTTCAATATTTTTATGACCACGATTCGCGCAGTGGGATGACGATCGTTCGATATCCTTTTCCCGCAGATTGGCAACAGCCCGAAACGGGCGAGTTTAGATACACAGGTCCAAACGGCGTGAAGGTCTATGGCGAGGGCGGCAAGAGTTTTGTGTTCTCCAATGATCAATCGAACGTTCAGATGTACCAGATGACAGGGATGAATGTGAGATATCCGTTGACGATGAACGAGGTGATATACGAGTTCTTTGTGCCGGTTGCAAACAGGGTAAACCGAAAAATTGTGAAGAAATATCCGATTCCGCAGATCATGGAGTTCTATAACAATTATGATGCCATGCTCTTCAAGGTCGAAAGTTATCCAAAACAGTTCGAGGCAACAGCCATCGAATGGGTGGATCCAGACGGCACGCGCTGGATCACGATTTTGAACTATGCGATCGAAAACTGCCCAAACCAGGTTTTTTGGAGCTATCAGGCAGGTGCAATGGGCGCGCCAGCCAAATATTTTGAAAAGGCAAAGCAGGATTATCTCAACGGGATGCTCAACCGCCAGATCAATCCGCAGTGGATCAAAACGATGAACCAGGAAGACCAACGAACCATTCAAAGAAGCAACGCCGCGCATGAGCAACGAATGGCCAGATTTCAAACGCAACGCCGACCAGCGCCAACAACAATGGGAACAAAGACAGCTTGACAATGAAAAGCAGCAGAAAAACTGGGAAGCCAACCAGGAATCGATATCCAGAAGAAACGAGATGATCGCCGACGGTATCTTGGGGAAAACCAACATCATCGACCCCGAAAGCGGTTCAAAAACAAAAATCGATAACACCAGCAACCATTATTGGGTCAACACGCAAGGACAATATGTAGGCACCGACAAAAGTTATGAAGACCCGAACAAGAATGCGTGGATGAACAACGAAACGTGGCGGGAATTCAAGATCGACGATTATAAATAGCGATTATTGGGTTTAATAGTAAAGGCGATCGAGGCAAATTCGGTCGTTTTGATTTATGGAAATGCTAGAATTGTTACTTTTGAGACATTGTCCGGATGGATTTTAATCTGCACCAAATTATTCAAATGACATACCACGGCTTCGTAATCTGCAATTGCTATCAAAACGGTTTTACCGAGAAACCGCCGCACGAACAGTATGTGGTTTTCAATGATGACGGTCTCGACATAGAAATCCCAAATGAGATTTTTGAAAAAGAACCCGATAGATATTTTGAAATGGACCAGGAATTTCGATGGTGGAAAGAAGAATCCTGCGATCATATCGAGATGGAACTTTGCTCAGAATTTCTTGGCGGCAGTTCCGAGGTTTATGCGTTCAATAGGGTCGTCAATATTCTTGGTGCTGATAAATATCCGATACTTTCCCGATTGCTGCCGCCGTTGAACAAAGGCGTTTTGCCACACAAATTTGCGGCAGAAATTCTTTCCGAACTTGACAATTTGGAGCAAGAATCGCCCATTGAGGATGGCGTGATCTTAAAAGAAAGTAGGGTTGGCGCGGTTGTTTCCACTGCCATTGGCGATGCGCGCTCGATCATAACCTGGACGGTCAACCCAAATTATACCTTGGCTTTTGACAATGAAGGCTTTTCGATATTCAGTCGGAATTATAATCCTCTTCTGAGCGAGGCGCCGCTCATAGAACATTTTCGTTCGAAGCATTTTATCCAACGAAGGATAACCAGTTGCAAATATAGATTTCAGGACATCGAGACCAACAAGAAAATGATATGTGCCGAGAAAATCCATCCGCACGTTGGAAATCCCTCCCACGAACTTGAATTCAAGCTCCTTCTAATGGACGTGGACATTCCAGAAATTTACGGCCACATCATATGGCTTCTTGGAAATCTCTCGAATGCATCCCTTGAAACCGGAAATCCGATACATTGGTCGTGATTGCCGGAAACTGGCGCGATCATGGCTGCAACAGATATTTGCACCACAATGCTTTACGAAGAAATTTCGTGCTGAGACAATAATAATATGGTTTCAAAAGAGTTTATTTCCATCTGGGATTGCCATAATAGCGAGCTTAACATTATATCGGCTGAAGATTTAGAGAAATGGATGGAGAATGGAAATTAGCGATTTTGCTTATATTTACAAAATAATGTGCCACTGCAAATATTTCCAGAACTTAATCGTAAAAGTTTGATGCGTTCTCTACTGCGCAATTTATTTTTTTTCTTATTTATCCCACTGGGATTTTCGGCCATTTTTGAGAGTTTAATCTGGGCCTTTAAATCCCCATTGTTTCAAGAGGCTACATTTCAAAAAGTCTACAGTGAAGATTTCAACAAGTACAAATGGATCGAAAATATACATTGCGACAGTTTAAGCATTCTTGCCGGAAGCTCAAGCGTTAAATATGGGCTTTCCTGCAGCGTACTCAATACCTTGGCAAATGATAATTCAAAATATGTTAATATCGCAAAGGAGGCGCGAGATCCCATTCAAACTTATTTTATTTTAAAACAGCTTGATTTTAAAAATATAGACGTTGTTTATTTTGGACTTGATCCTTGGATATATTCTAGAAGGTATTACAAGTTTCGGAATAATTATCTCTATTTGGATTTCAACTTTCTGCAATGTTTTTATTTCGCGCTGGAGCAGGACAAAAAAGTATTTTTTAAACGTTACCAGTGCTTAATCGATTTTGCTCTAAAAAAGAAAGCTTCGGGGATTGCACCGAATTACGAAATTCCAGATGATTTTGGCTCTACAACGCTAGACCGAACAGCAGTAAATTTCACTGATTTGGGCGACTGGTTTGAATTGCGAAAATATGGATGGTCCGAACTTCAATTTGTTTACCTGAAAAAAACCCAGGATTTATGTCGGAAAAGAAATATCCAATTTGTCCTTTTTCTTCCTCCAAAACGCTCGGATTTCTCAACATACTATGCGCAAGATTGCCACGATATAAACGTCAGCTACCAAAAAGAGCTTTCTCGATATGGTATCTCAGCCCCAATTTTCGGAAAATTTGACCAATTGGATAAGGTTGGCGACTCACTTCTTTTCGTCGAGGCATACCATTTGAACAAAATTGGGCAAATTAAGTACTCGGAGATTTTTTACGATATTTCAAAAAATGCCACGAAACAAAATATAAAAAACTACGCGTTTTCCCAAAATCCAAAATATCTTTCTGCGCCCGAAAAAGAAAATCCGGAGACGCGCGACTTCTGACTTTACCTGAAATCATGGAAATTTATTAACTTCCATCTTTTTACCTTTGCACAAAATTAATGAAATGGCATTGCAACACGTAAAGGAATTTCGAAGAAAGTTGATGAAATCGCTCACCAAGAATCTTTCGAATCCCACCGATGAAAAGTACGACCCCGCTTTGGCTATAAAACGCGTGCTGATCGCACGACCAAACCAGCGGCTTGGAAACCTTCTACTTGCAACGCCATTGGTTGCAGAGGTCCAGCGTCTTTTTCCCGGCTGCGAAGTTGACATTTTTGTAAAGGGCGGCCTTGGCCCGATCGTTTTCAAGAACTATGGTGTCCGAAAATTTCATTCGTTGCCCAAGAAACCTTTCAGCGATTTTTTCGCATACATAAAAGTTTGGAAATCGCTGAAGAATCAGAACTATGACCTGGCGATAAATGTCGACCACGATTCTGCCTCAGGGCGCATTGCGGTCAAGATTACTAACGCCCGTTTTTCTTTCTTTGGTCAACCGGATTTGTCATCGTCAACCAACCAAGAATTGCATATTGCAAAATATCCCGTGGCAAACCTTCGCAATTATCTCAAGAACATCGGCTTTCCCGTCTCTGATGCGCCAATTGACAAAATCGACATTCGGCTTTCGGAAAAAGAACTAGCGCTCGGCAAGCAAACCCTTGATCGCGTAATCGGTTCATCGCGCCCTACGTTGAGCATTTTCACGTACGCCACTGGAACAAAGTGTTATTCGAAAGTATGGTGGATCGCGTTTTATGAAAGGCTTAAGATGGAATTTCCCAATCATAATATCATTGAAATCCTTCCGGTCGAAAACGTGAGCCAAATCGACTTCAAGGCCAACACTTTTTACAGTAAGGACGTTCGCGCGATTGGCGCCGTGATGACAAACACCGCGGCATACATCGGCGCCGACAGCGGAATCATGCACTTGGCAAGCGCATCAATGGCAACGACCGTCGGGCTATTTTCGGTCACCAGCAGCAAAAAGTACGCTCCGTATGGAAACTGTAGCGTTGGCATCAACACCGATGATAATAACCTAGATGCCGTTATGCTAGAAATTCACCGAGCTATTTCTCTTCCTCTCAATAAATTTGAAGTGCGGGAACCGCGCCAATGATTTTAAAGCCTCATCATCTCCAGCGCACAAAAAAAGCGCGTATTATCGCGCCTTTGTGATTTACAATTCCGAATGTTTCAAACTGCACTTCCGGGACCGCTCGGATCCATCGGCCCGGGCGCACGAAGCGGATTGTCCAATGGATCAACGTCGCCCCAATCATTGTCGGAAAGATCTTCTTTTTCATCATCGTCATCATCGGCTTCATCTTCATCATCGCCCCCGCTCATCTTATATGAATCATATCGATCCTCAAGACTGGAAAAATCCCAGTTCTGCAATTCGTCATTCAATAGTTCCTCATACTTTTTCATGATATCTGTTTTTTTAGCTTAACGGCAATAAAGTTAGATAACTGTTACAAAAACGTGTTACTCAATATTCGTTAAATTTTGTTCTATTCAGATTTTTTTGATAAGGAGCGCCATCGTTTGGGCATTTTCAGCCAACCATATTCCCGCTGTCCGCTGTATCCGCGCCAAAAAAGGCGCGGGATGCCGCTTCCATCGGGGCTAAGTTCAATTCATAAAATTTTTAGAGGTGAAAGAGAAAAACCGAGAAAGAAAAATGGACTTATCGAAGAGATGAAAGAATATAAGAATTATCAAGAATACTCTTTAATCTTCAACTCTCCTGATGCGCAAAGCAGGAAAAAGTTCTGGATAATACTTTTTTTGAAATATCGCGAACCAAAATTTT
>JBBSUW010000094.1:0-10949 GCA_038234025.1 Flavobacteriales bacterium | reverse complement strand
TTGTCTTCAAATGAATATATCCGTTGAAGTTGTTCTCGAGCCGCAGTTTTTTTGCGATACGCACCAAGCGTTCCATTGTATAATCGGCATTCTTGAAAATTCCTGAACTTAAAAACAATCCTTCGATATAATTTCTTCTGTAAAAATTCATTGTGAGTTCCACAACTTCCTCTACGGTAAAAGCCGCGCGTTTCACATCGTTGCTCTTGCGCGAAACGCAGAACAGACAATCAAATATGCAATGGTTGGTCAAGAGGATTTTTAGTAGAGAAACACATCGACCATCTTCGGTATAAGTGTGGCAAATTCCCGCGCCGTTTGCATCGCCCAAACCCTTGTTGGAATTTTTGCGGGAACTTCCGCTTGACGAACAAGAAACGTCGTATTTGGCGGCATCGGCAAGGATTGTGAGCTTTTCGCGGATTCTTTCAGACATAATTCTCTTTCATTTTCACAGCGGTTAAATTTACGAATTGGACTTCCGTGAAAAAACTCAACATTAGTTAAAAACCATATCACATTTTAACGTGGCAAAACATCCAATTCTTTATATATTTGAAACACTTTAACTTGGCCACGCCATAAATTTTTTCAAATGAAAATCACTTCAGGATTAACTGCTTCTTTTATTGCCGCCGCGCTCATTGGTGGTTGCGCCCAAAAAGAAACAAAAGAAGACGATCTCGCATCGGGCATTTTGCTCAAGAATATAGATTCAACGGTTCGCCCGGGCGATAATTTTGAAAGATATGTAAACGGATCATGGTTAAAATCCACAACAATACCAAGCGACAAATCTTCTTACGGCGCATTTGATTTTGTCAATGACAAGGCACAGGAAGATGTAAAGAAAATAATCGAGAACGCGGGCAAGAGCGATGCGAAAGATGGTTCCAACGAACAGAAAATTGGCGATCTCTACGCTTCGTATATGAATCAGGCAGCGCGCGATGCAAATGGATTGAAGCCGCTTGAAGCCGATTTGGCAAAAATAAACGCCATCTCAAATTACGATGAACTTGCTACATTTCTGGGCAGCGCTGCTGTGTATGGCAATATGTCACCATTCTCGTTTTCTGTAGCGGAGGATTTCAAGAACCCTAAAGAATATATGCTGATGTCCTGGCAGGGCGGTCTTGGACTTCCGGAGCGCGAATATTATTTGCTCAACGATGCCAAATCGAAAAAGTTGCGCAACGAATATCAAGGGCATATCGAAAAGATGATGGATTTGGCCAATGTTCCCCACGGTGCCAAGAAAGCCGCCGCGATATTGAAACTCGAAACGCAGATTGCCGCAATCCATATGAAAAAAGAGGACACTAGAAACACCGCGGCGCTTTACAATAAATATGCAACAAAGGATTTAAATACTTTGATGCCAGATTTCAATTGGAAAAACTATATGGCAGCGGCCAAGATTCCATCGATCGATACCGTTGTTATCTCGCAGTTAGATTATACCAAAAAACTGGATGCGCTCATCAAGAAAACACCGCTAGATACTTGGAAAAATTATCTTACTTGGGGCGCTGTCCACGGTGCGGCAACAATTTTGACCAAACCCCTCGACGAAGAGAATTTTGCGTTCTATGGCAAGAAACTTTATGGTCAAGAAGAGCAGAAACCACAATGGCGTCGCGGCGTCAATATGGTCAATGGCAATCTGGGTGAGGCCGTTGGCGAACTTTATGTTGCAGCGCATTTTCCGCCGGAGGCCAAAGTTCGTATGCACAAAATGGTGATCAATCTTCTCAAAGCGTATGAGCAAAGCATAAGAAAACTTGATTGGATGAGCGAGGCGACCAAGAAAGAAGCACTTGCCAAAATAGCGCAGTTCAACCCAAAAATAGGTTATCCCGACAAATGGCGGGATTATACAAAACTCAAAATAACAAAGGATGATTTGTATGGCAATATGGAACGCTCGGCAGAGTTTGAGTACAACCGACAAATGGACAAACTGGGCAAACCTGTTGACAAGTACGAATGGGGAATGTCGCCACAAACTGTCAATGCTTACTACAATCCATCGGGCAACGAGATTGTTTTTCCCGCCGCCATTCTTCAACCGCCGTTTTTTGACCTCAACGCTGATGATGCCGTGAATTACGGTGGAATCGGCGGCGTTATCGGGCACGAGATCGGGCACGGATTTGATGACCAGGGCGCGACCTTTGACGGAACGGGCGCAATGCGAAACTGGTGGACAGAGCAAGATCTTGCCTCATTTAAAGAGCGAACAAAAGCACTTTCTGCACAGTACAGCGGCTTCAAGGTTTTTCCGGATTTGAGCGTGAACGGCGAATACACTTTAGGCGAGAACATTGGCGACCTCGGCGGTCTTACCATTGCGATGAAAGCTTACCAGTTGAGCCTTGACGGCAAAAAAGCACCCACAATTGACGGATTCACTGGCGACCAGCGCGTGCTTTTGGGCTGGGCTCAAGTTTGGCTCAACAAAGACCGTGAGGAAGCGCTCAGAAGCCAAGTGGCATCGGATCCGCATTCGCCTTCCAAGTTCCGGATCAACGGCGTTGTGCGGAATGTACCGGAATTCTATTCTGCGTTTGATGTGAAACCTACAGACTCGCTTTATCTCGCCCCAGAAAAAAGGGTGAAAATCTGGTAGACTTCATAATGTAAAATCTTTTTTGGGAGAATATTTTTGATTCCGATATATTTCGGAAAAACCTAAATTCAAAATAATGCGAGACAAATATAAAGAAGTGATCGATGCCTTGATGGCCGAAGGTTTCCACCAACTTTCGGAGTCGAAGGAACTGGCGGACAAAGATATGGCATACAAGATCACACCCTATTCGCTGAATGAAAAACTAAGTTTTAAGTTCGAGAACCTCAACCATTTTGTAGAATTCCTCAATTTGGCCGATGGCGACGCTCCTGGTGTAAAGATCGAAATGCTTCAGGCGACATTGCTCGAGCTTGGCCTTGATCCAGATAAATCCTTCTTTGTCAACTTTTTTGAAAGAGATCCAAATGTCCAGCAGTAAAATTCTTGTGTTGTTTTCGATATTTTTCTTCAGCTTTTGCAATGCGCAGAAAGAAAAGGAATCGATCAATCAAACGCTCGACGGGTGGCACAAAGCAGCTGCCGATGCAAATTTTGACGCTTACTTTGGAGTGTTCACCGATTCGGCGCATTTTATAGGAACCGATGCAAACGAAAACTGGGATTTAATTTCCTTCCAGGCATTTTCAAAACCGTTTTTCGATAAGGGAAAAGCATGGAATTTTACAGCTTTGCAACGAAATATCTATTTGAGCGCGGACAAGAAAACGGCTTGGTTCGACGAGTTGCTGAACACGCAAATGAAGCTTTGCCGTGGTTCGGGTGTTTTGGTAAAAGAAGAAGGCAAATGGAAAATTGAGCACTATGTCCTTTCGATGACCATTCCGAATGAAAACACCACCGAAGTTGTCAAATTAAAAAGCGGCATCGAAAACATAACAATCAAAGATTTGCAAAATAAAAAACCGTAATTGATTATTTGGCGTATATATTATTCAAATGCCGAAATCTTGCTATGAAATCGCATAAATAGGAACCACGTTTCTATATATTTATTACCCAATTTGCTGAAAGGCGCCTCTCCTGATCGATGAGGCGCTTTTCTATTTAACCTCGGTTCGCAGTTCACCAAGGTTCAAAAGCATTTCGTTTGTCATTGTTTCCAGATCGTACTTGTGCTGCCAATCCCAATCTTTTCGAGCTTCGGAGTCGTCGATGCTCTCGGGCCAACTGTCGGCGATTTTTTGGCGAAAATCAGGCTTGTACGTAATTGAAAATCCCGGAATATGTTTTTTGATTTCCGCCGCTACTTCTTTTGGCGTGAAATTAATCGCAGCAAGGTTGTACGACGACCTGATCTTTATTATTTCGGCCGGCGCTTCCATTATTTTAACAGTGGCATTGATGGCATCGTCCATGTACATCATCGGCATTCGGGTATTTTCCGAAAGGAAACATTCATAGCTTCCCTCGTCAATCGCTTTGTGGTAAATGTCAACAGCATAATCTGTCGTTCCGCCACCAGCGGGCGTTGACCACGAAATCAATCCTGGATATCTGACGCTGCGTACGTCAACACCAAAGATATTGTGATAATATTCGCACCATCTTTCGCCGGCCTGCTTGCTTATTCCATACACCGTCGAAGGCTCCATTATTGTATATTGGGGCGTTTTGATATGCGGTGTTGTCGGCCCAAAGACCGCGATGCTCGATGGCCAAAAGATTTTCTTGATTTTTCCGGCTTTCGCCAAATTGAGGACATGAAAAAGCGAGTTCATGTTAAGATCCCATGCAAAAGCAGGATTCTTTTCTGCCGTGGCCGAAAGAAGCGCTGCCATAAGGTAAACTTCCTCGATTTGATGTTTTTCAACAATCTGTTCTATCTGATTGAAATCCAGTGCGTTGACGACCTCGAACGGTCCAGAGTTGACCACATCGTTGTTGAGTTTTCTGATGTCCGATGCAATTACGTTATCAACGCCATGCTTTTCTCGAAGCTTGAGTGCCAGTTCTGTGCCAATCTGACCGCAAGCGCCTATTATCAATATCTTTTTGCTCATTCCAAATAATTTTTTGCCCCCCAAAGATAACGATTTCGTAAAGAAGAATATTGGTGGAAATTCGCTTTTTGGGAAATAAATAACCTGTGGATTTTTGGTTGATTTATTGTGGAAATGAAATTCAAATTCAATGTGACAGTTTAATAATTTTGGCAATGCTTACTTTTTTCTTGCGTACGACGTGCTGTGCCTACCAAATTCTAATAACAAAAAGCACAAAACTCCTTTTTAAAATCCACGGGGGTTTTTAAAAAATCACGTTGAACGCCGTGACACCGGTAATTTCTTCATTCAAATGATGTTTTTAAATAATTAAAAGTATCCTCCCATTTTTCCCCATTATACTTTTGCGAATTCACTTTCAATGCAAATGAATTTTCGTTGATCCAAATTATTTCGGCAATCGACCATTGGTTTGACTCAAAATAAATATATCCCTTAAATTTCAGTCTGTTTTTAGATTTATGAATTTTGATGAGCGAAAGTCTACAAGCGCCTTCTGGTTCATAAACTGAATTTGCATATGAAATTAAGTAAGTGTTTTGAGGTGAAATTACAGGTAATTCATTGGCTCCATCAAATAGAGATTGGAATTTAAATTCTGTATTTGTCACTGAATATATTAAATAAGATTCTCCAAAGGTGAATTCTGAATTTGACCATCTTTCCAAAAGATAGGAATTTAGAGCAGGAATATATCCTTTGTATGTAGTCCACGAAAAACCTCTGTTTCCAGACTTGCCGTCATAATCGATATTAAAAGTACGATTACCTTTTGCCGTTTTAATTATAAATAACGTGTTTTTTAAAATAATTTTTGTTGAATCATTCTCCACTTTATTTATGTACATACTTTTTATGTTCCTGAACTCAGTGGAATCAATATTCTCAAAATTAAATTTATAATTATTAGAATATACGTAATCACAATTGGCACAATTTGCTTTTTCCGATTCTTGAGAGTAAGAGTTTGAAATATATAATATTATGAGAAGTAATGTTTGGCTAAGTTTCATTTGTCAAATCGCTAATGAATTCAGAAATCTACGCAAGATTTCGAAGCAAGTCGCCATCTTCGTATAATATTTTCCTCAAATTTGATGTCAAATTTGGATTTGATTTATCAAGTTGAACTTCCTTGATCAAATCTAAAATATCCGCAAGCATTCCGTCGGGGACTTGACCAAGCGCATTTCCAATCTCTTTTGTAAATTCAACAGCGGTCATGATTCAAAAGTAATGGTTTTTTCTGTAATTGGCCAAGTTTCAAAAATCAATCATAACTTTGCGCCATGGCAAACATTCGTGTCTGTTTACTGATTCTTGTTGTGGCAACTATTTTTTCTTGCCAGAACGATGACGCGCGACGTATTGAGTTTCAGAAAAAAGAAGTCGCCAAGAAGGAAAATATATTCAAGGTGATCGACAATGCATGGAATTTTCAGGTGCCGCAACCAAGTCCGCGCGGCGATGCAATCCTTTCAAAATGGGGGGAACTTCGACTTTTGAACAACGAGCTTTCGCAAAAACCAAAAAGCTCGATCGGTGCGTTTCAGGGCAAGGCGAAAATAATGGCAAAGCGCGTATCTGACCTTGGCAATAATATCCCGCCCGAGATCAACAAGCCCGAAATTCGGGCAAGAGTAACTGTTCTCACCACAAAAATCAAATCGATAGATATGTTCATCAACCTTCAGCAAATCCCCGAAAAGAAAGTCGTGGAACTTATCGTTGAAGCAAATGCATCACTATCGTCGCTGTATTCACAAGTTGAGGAAATCGTCAAAAAAGCAGATGTGCCGATCGAAAAAGGCGAAAGCGACATCATCAAGATGCGCGACACAACAAGGGCAGTTCCAACAATCCAGCCCACGATGCCAAACAATTCCTTTCCAAAGCGAAAGGGCAAACCAATGATGACACCAGATTGAGCAAGGCAAGAATAGCGGGAATCTACAACGATTCCCACAAAATAAAATCCATTTCCGACAGCCTTTCGCACGAGGTTTCGAAACTAAATTTTACCGGACTTACGGGTTCGGCGACCTCGTTCGTGGTGTCCGCAATCTTCAAGAATATCGAGCGTCCGATGATGCTCATCATGGAAAACAAGGAGAAGGCCGCCTATTATCTCAACGATCTCGAGCGAATGGTGAGCGAGGAAGATGTACTTTTCTATCCAGGATCATACCGAAGACCTTATCAAATCGAAGACACCGACAATGCAAATATTCTCCTTCGCGCGGAAGTTTTGAACCGACTGAATTCCCGCAAAAAACCGGCGCTGATCGTTACCTATCCCGAAGCGCTTTTTGAAAAGGTGGTCACCAAAAAAGAACTTGACAAGAACACGCTCAAGATTTCCGTGGGCGATAAAATCTCGATCGAATTTGTCAACGAAGCACTGTTTGAATACGAATTCAAGCGTGTGGATTTTATCACAGAACCTGGCGAATTCTCGGTTCGCGGCGGCATCATCGATGTTTTTTCTTTTTCAAATGACAATCCTTACAGGCTTGAATTCTTTGGGAATGAAATCGACAGCATCAGAAGTTTTGATGTGGAAACCCAACTTTCGATCGAAAAGAAAAAGAAGATTTCGATCATCCCAAATGTCGAGAATAAATTCTTTGAAGAAAACAGAGAAGGTTTTTTGGAATACATCAGTCCGCAAACTGCCATCATAATCGACAACACCGAGGCGATGCTTGGCGTGCTTGACAAACTTTATGAAACTGCAGAAAACGCTTTCGCGAAATTGGATTCGGCGATACGCCACGTCGATCCGGATAAATTGTTTGTCGACGGAAAATCATTCTTCAATCGTTCAAGCAATTTTGCAATAGCAGAAATGGGCTCAAGGCCAAAATATGCCACGACCGAAACATTTAATTTCGACACAAAACCGCAACCTTCTTTCAATAAACAATTTGATTTATTATTGAATGATCTGAGCGAACATCATTTTGACGGTTATAAAAATTATTTGTTCTGCAGCAACGAAACGCAGGCAAAACGTTTTCACGATATTTTTGATTCGCTTGATGAAGCCAATTCCGAAAACATTAGAAAACAATATCATACCGTGGTTTTTCCATTGTTCGAGGGATTTATCGATCAAGAAAATAAAATAGTTTGCTACACCGACCATCAGATTTTTGAGCGTTACCACAAATTCAATATCAAGAATGGTTATTCCAAAAAACAGGTTTTAACCTTAAAAGAATTAAATACCTTATCGGTTGGCGATTATGTCACGCACATCGATCACGGCATCGGCAGGTTTGGCGGACTTCAGAAAATAGAAGTTGAAGGAAAACTGCAAGAGGCAATCAAATTGGTTTATGCCGACAATGATATTGTTTATGTCAGCATCCATTCATTGCACAAAATTTCCAAATTCAATGGCAAGGACGGCACGCCACCCAAGATCTACAAACTTGGATCGGGCGCTTGGAAAACATTAAAACAAAAAACAAAAGCGCGGGTCAAGCATATTGCATTCAATTTAATTCAATTGTATGCAAAACGCAGATTGGAAAAAGGATTTCAATTTGCGCCCGACAGTTATTTGCAAAATGAATTGGAAAGTTCGTTTATTTATGAGGACACGCCAGATCAAGAAAAAGCCACCAACGAAGTAAAGCGCGATATGGAGCGCGACCGCCCGATGGACAGATTGGTCTGCGGCGATGTTGGTTTTGGCAAGACCGAAGTCGCGATACGAGCGGCTTTCAAGGCGGTTGACAACGGAAAACAGGTCGCGGTTTTGGTACCGACCACGATTCTGGCCTACCAACATTTCCGGACATTTACAGAAAGATTAAAGGAACTTCCGGTCACCGTTGGTTATCTAAATAGATTTAGGACCGCAAAACAAAAATCCCAAACTTTAAAAGAGCTCGAAGAAGGCAAACTCGATATAATTATCGGAACGCACCAACTGGTCAACAAAAACGTGAAGTTCAAGGATTTGGGACTGTTGATCGTGGACGAAGAACAGAAATTTGGTGTCAACGTAAAAGACAAATTAAAAACAATTGCCGCCAATATCGACACGTTGACATTAACGGCAACGCCGATCCCGCGAACGCTGCAGTTTTCATTGATGGCGGCGCGAGATCTTTCGGTCATTACCACGGCGCCGCCCAACAGATATCCCATAGAGACGCACGTGGTCTCATTTTCAGAAGAACTAATTCGCGATGCGATATCGTATGAAATCCAGCGCAACGGCCAGGTTTTCTTTGTCAACAATCGCATCGAGAACATCAAGGAAGTGGCCGGAATGATCCAGCGTTTGGTGCCCGATGCGCGCGTCGGCATTGGCCACGGCCAGATGGAAGGCAGCAAACTGGAGGATTTGATGCTCGCCTTTATGACCGGCGAGTTCGATGTTCTCGTCGCCACCACGATCATCGAGAGCGGACTTGATGTGCCAAATGCAAATACGATTTTCATCAACAACGCCAACAATTTTGGACTCTCGGATCTGCACCAGATGCGCGGTCGCGTTGGCCGTAGCAACAAAAAGGCGTTCTGCTATTTCATCACGCCGCCGTATTCTATGATGACCGAGGACGCGCGCAAACGCATTCACGCGCTCGAGCAGTTCAGCGACCTTGGCAGCGGATTCAACATCGCGATGAAAGATCTCGAGATCCGCGGCGCCGGCGACCTGCTAGGTGGCGAACAGAGCGGTTTCATCAATGAGATCGGCTTTGAAACCTACCAAAAAATAATGAACGAGGCCATTGAAGAACTCAAGGAAAACGAGTTCAAGGATCTTTATGAAGACGAACAAACCGATACGCCAAGAGTATTTGTAAAAGACCTACAGCTCGACTCAGATTTTGAGCTTTTGTTCCCCGATGATTATGTCAACAATGTTTCCGAAAGGCTCAATCTGTACAATGAATTGGCCACGCTCAAAACCGAAGCTGACCTTGAATCCTTTGAAAACAAGATGGTTGACCGCTTTGGCGAACTGCCCAAATCTGCCGTTGCATTATTAAATTCAATTCGAATTAAATGGATCGCCACGCAGTTTGGCATCGAGAAACTGATCATGAGAAAAGGCAAAATGATCGCCTATTTTGTGAGTGACCAACAAAGCGAATTCTACAGTTCCAGGACATTCACCAAGGTCCTGGATTTCGTTCAAAAAAACCCAATGATCGCCAAGATGAAAGAAAAACAAACCACGGCCGGGTTAAGATTGCTGCTCACTTTTGAGCACGTGCGGTCGGTGGACAAGGCACTGCATTTGATCGAAATGCTGGAAAAGGAGAAATGACGATGCGAGCAAATTTTTTCAAACCTGGCAAGCAATCTTTACAGCAGTGAGGCCATAGCCCGGATAATAGCGGTATCCTTGCGAAGTGGTGCCGTAGTTTTTTGGGGCCAGCCAGAGCGACCAACGGAAGCTCCTGGATGGGCGACAAAAACAAGGCAGCACAAGGAAGATATAGCGGATAGCCGGATAAAGCTCCAAAAAAAATGAAACATCTTGAACAATTTCAATTTGAGGCAAGCCATTACAACGGAAAGAAAGTCATCTATATTATTTTCGAGAAATCCAATGCTCTGAACGAAGAAGCAAAATCTCTGCAAGGTTCTCGATGGAACAACGCCAAGAAAATGTGGTACGTGGAAGATACCGATGAAAACAGAATTCTATTTCAAATGAAATGTGGGGACAAGTTGGTCTTGAGCTCTGAATTTGAACGAGAATTAGCAAGGTTCAATGCCTTTCTGTCCTCCCGGCGTTATAGCGTGAACACCATCAAAACTTATTGTGGCGCATTGTTGTCATTTTTTAAATATCACAATGCAAAGGCAGTTTCCGACTTTACAAATGACGATGTAGTGGCTTACAATACAAACTATATTCTGGCCAATGCGCTTTCCTCATCATACCAAAACCAGATCGTGAACGCGCTCAAACTCTACTTTGGCACACTGCGGGAGACGAAACTGAATCTTGCCAAAGTTCACCGACCGCGCACAGAAAAACTGCTTCCAAATGTATTGAGCAAAGAAGAAGTAAAGCGCATCATTACCGCGCCCACCAATCTTAAACATTCTACAATGCTTTGTATGATCTACAGTTGTGGTCTTAGACGGAGCGAACTGCTCAACCTACAACCGTTGGATATAGATTCCAAACGAAACATTGTAATCATAAGACAATCAAAGGGCAAAAAAGACAGGATTGTACCGTTGTCCGAAAAGATCCTGGTTATGCTGAGAGAATACTTTCGCTCGTACAGGCCGGGCACCTATCTTTTCGAAGGGCAACAAAAGGGAACGCAATATTCCGAACAGAGTTTGCAGATGGTGCTAAAACAGGC
>JBBSUW010000093.1:0-10950 GCA_038234025.1 Flavobacteriales bacterium | reverse complement strand
CGTTCTAGGTGTTCCGGTTTCGTTGTATCTCGTTCCGCCAACACCGTTTGTTCGTGTTCCGGATGAGCCGCCTGTTCTAGAGGGCGTATTGTAGATAGAATATCGACCTTGAGCCGGCGTTGCAGTGTGCGAACCTCTTCTTCCTGGCGAATAGGCGTAACCGTTGTTGTAGCCGTTGCCATAGTAGTTGCCATAATAATTATTGTAGCCGCCATAGTAAGGGTTGTAAAATCCGTTGTAGGGATAATACCAATTATTAAAGCCCCAACTATAATAAGGACTGTAAAAGCCGCCCCAACCTGCACCGTAAAATCCGGGGCTGTAAAATGAATTCCATCCCCAAGCATTGTTCCAGTAATTTCCGTACCAAAAATTGTTGTAGCCCCAATTGTTGCCATATACGTTTACGGTGACATTGTCGGTTTTGCCCCAACCTCCGTTGTAGTGATCAGATTGTGCATTGTCAGCGTAGGAAGAACTGTAACTATCTACATCTGTAAATGTTTCGGATTCCTGGTCCGACCGTAGCGAACCAAAATAGTCCTTATAGTCGTTGCTGGGTTGACCGTCGTAGCGCTGTTGGTTGTTTTGTCTGTCGGAGTTGCCGTAGATTCCATCACTATCTTGATACGATCTGTTTTGGTACGCACCGCAGGAAACCAGCAGAAGCGAACCCAAAAAGATCGTGAAATATGTGTAAATACTGCGCCCGGTAAAATAATCAGTTTTCATATCAGTTGCATTTTTATTGTTGGACATAACAAAAATAGTTAGTTTTGCCGAATTATAGAGTTAATTAAAGTTAAACAATTTTTGTGCCAAAGCACTATCAATGAGCAAAAACCTTACAACAAGAGCCGAAGATTATTCCAAGTGGTACAATGAGCTGGTGGTAAAAGCCGATCTTGCCGAAAATTCCGCCGTTCGCGGTTGTATGGTGATCAAACCATACGGCTATGCGATTTGGGAAAAAATGCAGGCGCAACTTGACAAAATGTTCAAGGAAACAGGGCACAGCAACGCATATTTTCCTTTGTTCGTGCCAAAAAGCATGTTCGAGGCCGAAGAAAAGAATGCAGAAGGGTTTGCAAAAGAATGTGCCGTAGTTACTCACTATAGGTTAAAGAACAATCCCGATAAACCGGGATCGTTGATGGTAGACCCCAATGCAAAACTGGAAGAAGAGCTCATCGTTCGACCAACGAGCGAGGCTATAATTTGGTCAACGTACAAAAATTGGGTGCAATCTTACCGCGATCTTCCGCTGTTGATCAACCAATGGGCAAATGTTGTGCGATGGGAAATGCGCACGCGCTTATTTTTGCGCACCGCCGAATTTCTTTGGCAAGAAGGACATACCGCGCACGCCACAAAAGCGGAAGCGATCGCAGAGAGCGTGCAAATGTTGGACGTTTATGCTGAATTTGCCGAGAATTTTATGGCAATTCCGGTTATCAAAGGCATCAAAACAGAATCGGAAAGATTTGCTGGCGCGGAAGAAACCTACTGTATCGAAGCATTGATGCAGGACGGCAAGGCTTTACAAGCGGGTACATCTCATTTTCTAGGGCAGAATTTCGCGAAAGCGTTCGATGTTAAATTCACTTCTGCCCAAGGTGTGCAAGAATATGTTTGGGGAACATCGTGGGGCGTTTCGACACGATTGATGGGCGCGCTCATCATGACGCATTCCGACGACAATGGTCTGGTTTTGCCGCCAAGCCTCGCTCCCATTCAGGTCGTTATAGTTCCGATCCATAGAACAGATGAGGAATTTGCGGCGATCGAAGAAGTTGCCAAGACATTGGTTAGCCAATTCAAAAAACTTGATATTTCAGTTAAATACGACAATAGACAGACCCACAAACCCGGATTCAAGTTCAACGAATATGAGCTGAAAGGTGTTCCGATAAGAATTGCGATCGGGCCCAAGGATTTGGCCAATGGCACATTTGAAGTTGCCCGGCGCGATACGCTCAGCAAAGAGATTGTTCTTAAAGATGCGATCGTACAACATGTGAGCAACCTTCTGGACGAAATGCAGTCAAGCTTGTACCAAAAAGCGCTTTGTTATAGAGACGAGCATATAACTCCGGTCGATGGTTTCGACGAGTTCGTCGATGTTCTTGAGAACAAGGGCGGATTTGTATCGGCACATTGGGACGGAACTGCAGAAACCGAAGAGAAAATAAAGGATATGACCAAGGCGACCATCAGGTGCATTCCATTGGAAAGTACCGCCGAAACTGGATTGTGCGTGCTTTCGGGCAAACGCTCGGAGCGCCGAGTACTGTTCGCGAAAGCGTACTAAAAGTATTGCCGAAAAAAAATAATCAAGGCTTGCACGAATAAAAAATATTTGTATTTTTGCATCCGCGTTCAAGAAGCATGGCCCGTTCGTCTATCGGTTAGGACGCCAGGTTTTCATCCTGGTAAGAGGGGTTCGATTCCCCTACGGGCTACAACGGTTTTAAAGACCAATTTTCAAGCATGGATCGGGATTGGATCTGACCGATTTTTAAGTGCAACAACTATTTTCCTTTAAATATTTTGGAAGATTTGGATCCGCAACAGCAATAATATAATTTCACTATGGCAAATCATAAGTCGGCTCTAAAAAGAATCAGAAGCAACGAAACCAAAAGGGTTCTGAACCGTTACCAACACAAAACAACACGTAATGCTATCAAAGCATTGCGACTTTCAACCGATAAAAAAGAAGCTTCGGAAAAACTTTCAGGCGTTATGTCGATGATCGACAAGCTCGCAAAAAGAAACGTGATCCACAAGAACAAAGCTGGCAACCTCAAATCAAAGTTGACCAAGTTTGTTACAGCAATGGAATAGTCATTATTATATGATAAAAAAAAGCGCCCTTGTCGGGCGCTTTTTTTTTTGCTATAAGGCCCGCTTTAGATCGGCAAGCATTTCCTTTGTGATCGGCTTCGATAGAAAATCGAGCACCATAGGATACTTTTTAGCTTTGTCTATGTCTTGGGGATCGATCGTGGACGAGAGAACAAGCACTTTTGTTTTTGGAAAGATCGCTTCATAATCGCTTTGCGTAAAGTGGTCCAGAAATTCCCAACCGCCCATTACAGGCATATTTAGGTCGAGGAATATAAGTTCGGGATATCGTTTTATTTCGGAGCCAAGGTTGTTGAGCTTAATCTCGTCAAAATAATCAATTGCCTCCTCTCCATTCTGTGCGGTCACGATTTCTTTGGCAAAACCAGCCTTCGAAACAACCATTTTGCAGAGCATCAAGGTTATTGGATCATCGTCTACGCATAGTATTAAGTCAATCATTTTTGTGATATTGCTTCGTAGGTTATTTCTTGAAGGTAATGGTAAAAGAGGTTCCTTTGTCAACTTCGCTTTCGACGGTGATCGATCCGCCCATTGTTTCTACCTGCGATTTAACAAGGTAAAGACCAAGTCCCTTGCTGTCGGGATAATTGTGGAACCTTTGGTAAAGCCCAAAAATCTTGTCGCCATTTCTCTCCAAGTCTATCCCAATTCCGTTGTCCTTGAAAATCAGCTGGATATCGCCATTGACTTCTTTTGACGAAACAAATATTCGAAGCGTACGTTTTGGCGATCGATATTTTATCGCATTCGTAAATAGGTTCAAGAGAATGCTTTCGAGATATGATTTATTGATATTGACAATCGTGACCCTTTCAAGTTCTGTCTTCAAAATAGGTTTGTGAAGGCTGATCAAAAAGTTGAGTTGGTTAAAAACGCTCTCCAGTACATCTTTAATAAGAACTTCTTCTTTCTGAATTGATGGATTGTCCTTGATAATAACAACCTTGACCAAATCGTTTATAGTTTCGTTGAGCAAATGTGTCGATGTCGAGAAACCATTGAGAATTTCCTTGAGATCCGAATTTTCGACTGGTATATCTTCCATAAGGTTCAGCAATCCGGTAAGATTTGACAATGGCGCACGCAGGTTGTGCGATGTGATGTAGGAAAATTGCTTAAGATCCTTGTTGTTCTGCGTAAGCTCTCTAATCAATTGCTCGCGTTCCTTTTCCCTGCGCTTTTCCTCGGTGATGTTGCGCTGTATGGATATCCAGTGAGAGTGCTCGCCATCACGATCGGTTATGGGGGTGATCGAAAAGTTGACCCAATATTCCTCGCCATCCTTGGTGTAATTGAGAGATTCGAACTTGAATTCTTCTTTGTGCCGAAGCGCTTTTGAAAGATTGGACATTTCGTGAGAAACCGCCTGCCGCTTCATGAAAACCGCGGGCGATTTGCCCACGACCTCGCTGGCTTCATAGCCCGTCATTTCGGTGAAAGCCGGATTGACGAAAACTATTTTTGGTATTGCGCGACTCGATTTTTCGGTCTCGGTGATAATCACTGAATCCTTGGTTTCTGTAATCACTGTCTCCAAGAGTTTCAATCGTTGCTCCTCTTCCTTCTGTTTCGTCACATCCTGGATCGCACCGATCATCCTTATCGCGTTGCCCTGGTCGTCCTTGACCAAAAATCCCCTGTCAAAAACATATCGGTAGCTTCCATCAGCGCACTTGAAACGGTATTCGTCTTGCCATTTCTCGATTTTCTGCTCAATAAAGGAATACAGCTTGATCGACATCTTGATACTGTCCTCGGGATGGATTCGATCAAACCACCATTTGGAAGTTTTGCCGACATCTTCTTTCTTGTAACCGAAAACACCTTGGATTCCTTTGTTCCAAACAAATTTATCGTTCTGTATCTGCCAGTCCCAAATCGTGTCGCTCGTAGCTTTTGCGACGATATCATAGCGTTCGTTTGACTCACGAATCTCGTCGTTGTTCTTTTTTAGTTTTTCGAAAATCTTGTTGTTGCGTTGATTGTTGCGAACAATCACAAAGTTGAATATGACGCCAGAGATGAAAATGATGGCCAATGTGGTGAAGGTCTGCGCCTGCTGAAGATTTGCCTGAGAAACGGTGGCCGAAGTAATTTTAAATCCAATAAAGGCCAAAATCATCAGGAACACCACGAAGAGTATTGAGATTTTGTTGATCCGGTTTTTCATTGCATCAAATATAAATAAATAATGTATCTACTTACCAAATCGCCGGTCAAAGTTGACTGCAATTCGTCGATTTGTTCAGTTCCATATCGCTTTGATCCTACATAATTTCGCCAACCTTTTATCAGTTAATAAAGTGTACCTTTGCGCCCATTAAAAACCATATATGGAATCCATAAGAAATATTGCGATCATTGCTCACGTTGACCACGGTAAGACAACACTTGTGGACAAAATAATGTACCATTGCCACCTTTTTCGTGACAACGAGAACGCTGGCGACCTGATCTTGGACAACAACGACCTTGAGCGCGAAAGAGGGATCACCATTACCTCGAAGAATGTTTCTGTACAATATAAAGGAACAAAAATCAATATTATCGACACTCCGGGTCACGCCGATTTTGGCGGAGAAGTGGAGCGCGTCCTCAATATGGCCGACGGCGTTTGCCTTCTAGTAGACGCTTTTGAAGGACCAATGCCGCAGACGCGGTTCGTGCTTCAGAAGGCAATCGATCTTGGCCTAAAACCTTGCGTCGTTATAAACAAGGTCGACAAAGAAAACTGCACGCCCGAAGAAGTTCATGAAAAAGTCTTTGATCTTATGTTCGAGCTTGGCGCGACCGAAGAGCAACTGGACTTCCCGACAGTTTATGGTTCGGCCAAACAGAACTGGATGTCGGATGATTTCAATAAAAGAACAGACAATATCGAACCGCTTTTGGATATGGTCATTGCAAATGTGCCCGCGCCAAAAGTGTCGACGGGAACAGCACAGATGCTTATAACGTCGCTGGACTTTTCATCCTTTACGGGAAGGATCGCCATTGGAAGACTTGAGCGCGGTGTACTTAAAGAGGGAATGCCTATCTCGCTGGTGAAGCGCGATGGAAAAATACTGAAATCGAGAATAAAGGAACTTCATACTTTTGAAGGACTTGGACGCAAGAAAGTTGCCGAGGTTATTGCCGGAGATATTTGCGCGATCATTGGTGTGGAAGGTTTTGAGATCGGCGATACGATCGCCGATTTTGAGAACCCAGAAGCGTTGCAAACCATTGCGATCGATGAGCCTACAATGAGCATGCTCTTCACCATAAACGACTCGCCTTTCTTTGGTAAGGAAGGTAAGTATGTGACTTCTCGACATATCAGAGACAGGTTGCACAAAGAATTGGAGAAAAACCTGGCGATGAAGCTGGGCGAAACCGATTCTGCTGACAAATTCATGGTATTTGGTCGTGGGGTACTTCACCTTTCTGTTCTTATCGAAACGATGAGAAGAGAAGGCTATGAAATGCAGATCGGTCAGCCGCAGGTAATCATCAAGGAGATCGATGGCAAGAAATGCGAGCCGATCGAGGAACTTACGATCGATCTTCCGGAGCATTTGTCCGGTCGCGCGGTGGAGTTTGTTTCTATTAGAAAAGGCGAAATGCTTTCGATGGAAGGAAAGGGCGAACGCATGATCGTGAAGTTCAACATTCCTTCGCGTGGGATTATTGGTTTGAGAAATCAATTGCTAACGGCAACCGCTGGTGAGGCGATCATGTCTCACCGTTATATTGGTTATGAGCCTTTTAAAGGTGATATTCCGGGGCGCAACAATGGATCGTTGATCTCGATGGAGAACGGAAAGGCAATTCCTTATTCAATTGACAAATTGCAAGATCGCGGTAAATTCTTTGTTCATCCGAACGATGAGATATATGAAGGGCAAGTTATCGGCGAGAACTCTCGTAGCGATGACATGAGCGTGAACGTAACGAAAATGAAGAAGCAAAGTAACGTGAGGTCTTCTGGAAATGATGAAAAGGCTAGGATCATCCCGCCGATCATTTTTTCGCTTGAGGAGGCATTGGAATATATTCAGAAAGATGAGTATGTGGAGGTAACGCCGAAGAGCATCAGGCTTAGGAAGATCTATCTTAATGAGAACGATAGGAAGCGATTCAAGATGTAATCTGTTTTTTATACAAACAAAATCCCAAGTGAAAGCTTGGGATTTTTTGTTTGGGGAAAAGCGTGGAGTTTGCGTGGTGGGCATTTTGGCACTATTGGAGATGGGCTTCCAATTATTGAAGTTGCGATTCCAATTACTGAAGTAGCGATTCCAATCATTACGCGCGGTTGGTGAATGTTTGCGCTGTGGCTTCTTTATGTTGTGATAACTGCAGTTGACGGAGCATACCCGCGCGGTCCGGCCTAGTGCTTGATGGGAAGGGCGTAGTGCTGGATGAAAAGGCTTTAGGGGCTGTTAGCGGCAGCCTATCTAATTTAGTCTAAAATTAATACTATTGGATAATACACTTTTTTATATATTTTCTATTTGTGTCGTATATGGTAACTAAGTAGAGACCTTTTTGATAATTTGACACGTCAATTAGTGTTGAATAATCGTCGATATATCGAGTAAAAATAACTTTACCCATTACGTCAGTAATCTTAACTTGCGAAGAAGAAATTATATTTTCTGCTTGTATATTTAAACTCTCCGTTGCAGGATTCGGATAGATTTTAAATGATAAGTCTGTGTTACCAAATTGCCCAACCGATAATAAGCCTGTAATCTTTCTTATTCTGTGATTTGCTGTGTCAGCAACTAAAATATTACCACCGCCGTCAATTGCAATGCCTCCCGGAGTATTAAACTGAGCAGTTAAAGCATCTCCGTCACCTGAGCCATTTCCTGTATCACCGGCAATTGTGGTTACGTCTGCTGGAGGAGTAATTTTTCTGATATTACTTATTTGTGAAACGTATAAATTTCCTGAGGAATCGGAACAAATTCCTAGTGGCCGATGAAATTGCGCATTGATACCGTTGCCATCGTTAAACCCATAAATAGTTCCGGCAAAAGTGCTTACCGTACCATCAGAAGTAATTTTACGAATTCCTTCATTCTCTATATCAGCGATAAATATATTTCCCGATGGATCTAAACAGATTCCCAAGGGTCTATTAAATTTAGCACTGATAGATATTCCGTCCAAATAACCTTGTGTGCTTCCGGCAAATGTTGTCACAGCACCTGAAGAAGATATTTTCCTTATTCTGTGATTATCCCTATCAGCCACAAATATATTTCCTAAATTATCTACACAAAGTGCGCTGGGAAAGTTAAATTTAGCCACTGTTGGACTGCCATTTAAAAAGCCCTGTGAACTGCCCGCTACAGTACTTACCACGCCAGTTGGAGTAATTTTTCTTATTTTATGATTATATCGGTCAGCTACGTAAATGTTATCTGCGTTATCAACACAAACGCCAGACGGTCCCAAAAATTTAGCATTAGTTCCTATTCCATCCATAAATCCTGATGTACTGCCAGCAAATGTACTAACTACACCATCGGACGAAATTTTCCTTATTTTATGGTTACTTTCATCGGCTACAAATATATTTCCCATAGAGTCTACGCAGAGACCATTTGGATTATAAAATTGAGAATTTGTTCCAGTACCATCTATGTAACCAGCCGTGCTGCCTGCGAAGGTAGTGACTGTTTGAGAATGACTTATGTTAATGAAGTTGGCAGCAACTATAAGTAGAAAATATTTTTTCATCATAATACATTTTTATCTGGTTTGGTAAAGTTACATTTTTTTCATAAAACTTTTTGCGCACGTCTTTCAATTGACCCAGATGGTCTTTTGGTCGCGGATAACGTTTGTGTATATGAGCTGTGGCGTGTTTTAGCACAAACCTCTCCAAATTTAAACTAACTTTGGGAAATCCATAGATTTTCCAAATAAGCACAGACCAAGCCATAGCTTATATACGGTGTTGTGCATAGTGCTTTTCACGTTCTGCTTGATTTTCCGAGGTTTCTTATTTAGTTCCGATTTGAGCGTTGGCAAGACATACTCTTTTGCAATTTTGGCTTGTGTGTTGGCTGAAGCGAATTGCAAATGTGTATGGCTTTAAGCGTTGGACTAATTCCATATTTTTTTTCCTTCGCTTGATAATTTTTTCTGATTAGCTTTTATCTTTTTTTTCATTTCAAAAATTTCATTTTCTGTATTTAACTGTGATTGAATAATTTTTTGTTGAATTTCAATTTCAGGACAAGGAATCTCAATATCATATATGTCATCTTTGTCTAAAGAAACATTAGAAGTTCCAGTCATTAAAGAAGCTAGTATTTCCTCTTTCATTGCAGATAATATAAAATACAAATATTTTGGAAGCAAAATACCTTCATCTAAAACTTCTATTCCACACATAATATTTGCTAATGCAAATTTCCCCTCAATATAATGTAGCCTTCTAACACTTGCGTGTCCGTGGCCTGTTGAAGAAACTATCGGTACACAAATAGCTTTACAATTAAAAGCGTAATCTTTTGAAGTCCTGAAATTTTCGGCTGTAACAACAAATCTATAATTCCCTTCTTCTGTACTTTGTGCTCCAGAAGTACCTTTAAAAACCTTGATAAGTTTTTTGTCTAGTTTACGAGTTGGATAATTAGAACTATTCGCATAATGAATAGCTTTGTATCTCCTTCCAACTAAACTCAAACATTTATCATTTAAAATTTCAGTTTTATTTACTGTATTAAATTTCACTGATTTACTTTCTATATTATCAGTTGACTTAAAAGTTTCAATAAGTCTTTTTGCTTCACCTAAATCATTCTGTTTTACAGGTTTTCTTGCTCCAGTTTGAGTAAAGCCATCATTTTCAACTTGAACAAATAATATATCTTTTTTTAGTTTCGCAATATCTTTATCTACAAATAGGATATGAGTTTTAACACTAGCGTAAGGTTTAAAAACTCCGTGTGGAAGTTCTACAACAGCGTATAACAAATTTTCTTTTATTAGTTTTTCACGTATGGATTTATATGAAGCATAATTATTATGCAAAACACCTTCAGGTATAATAATACCAGCTTTTTTAGTTCCAGATAAGTGTTCAATTATATAATCTAAAAATAAAATTTCAGATTTATTTGCTTGAATACTAAACTTTTTATGTGGTCTAATTCCTCCTTTAGGTGTCATAAAAGGTCCAACGTTCTTCACTTGTCAATGTATCATATTCATATATATGAGGTTCAGAAAATCCGTGTAAATACAAATTAACTAAACTTAAACGAACCATATCTGGTGAAATATCATAACCAACAAAGTTTTGAATTAACTTTTTTCTTTGTTCAGGTGTTAATTCATTATTGTTTTTTTGTTTAATGTATTTGAAAGCAGAAATTAAAAAGCCTGCTGTACCACAAGAAGGGTCTAAAATTGAATCTGTTTTACTTGGTGCAACTATTTCAACTAAAAAATCTATTATGTGCCTTGGTGTTCTGAATTGTCCAGCATCACCTTGTGAACCCATAATTGAAAGCAGATATTCAAAAGCATCTCCGAGTTTTTCACTGTGAGTATATTCAAATTCACCAATGGTTTTTAAAAACATTTTTAATGTTTCTGGGTCGCGATAGGGTAGATAAGCGTTATTAAAAATATCTCGAAACAGTTGAGGGATGTTTGGATTCTTTTCCATATTCTCAATAGCTCCTGAATATAGATTAAGCATATCAGATGCTGTAACTCTAGCATCAAATAGACTATCCCAACTGTATTTTTTAAATTCACCAGAAAAAAACTTTGCATTACCTCCTAATTCTATGGATTCTTTATCCATATCATCCATAAACTTATAAATTAAGCCAATGGTAATTTGTTCTATTTGTCCTTTTGGGTCAGGTAGTTTGCCTACTAAAATATCTCGGCAATCATTAATTCTTTTTTTTGTTACTGTATCTAACATAAATATTTTTTAAGCAGCAAACTGCTCTAATTTTATATAATCTTTTATATACACTGGAATTACTTCACGGTATTTGGTAGCAACTGCCTTAAATTGTGAGATAGTTAGTGTAGGGTTTGTTTGTAAAGCCTGAAAAT
>JBBSUW010000092.1:0-10979 GCA_038234025.1 Flavobacteriales bacterium | reverse complement strand
ATCGCCAGAAAAGAAACGAAGCGATTCCGATGCATCGGCTATGAAAACGCGGCCTTTGGGATCGCTCACATAGTTCCAGCGTGAATTGATTTCCTTGAAAACCGCAAAACATTGGATGATCGTTCGATATTCGGGATAACCGCGGACATCTCGAAAATGCTTGGTAGTCGCCATTACAGCAAAATCCCGAACTTTGCGATTGTCGTAATCAATGGCTTTCAGAATGCGGGATTTGTTGGGAAAGGGCAGGAGCTTTGCAATGATGATATCCTGGGGATTTGGGTTTTCGGCCATCGCATAGACCATGTATCGATAATCTTCATAGATATCGCTAAAACCATAATTGCCCAAAATACTACCGAACAAAAGGGCAAAGAGGTAAAGCGCAAGTGCAAAAATCAGGATTTTGCGCGTCAACTGCAGCAAGATTTGTAAAACGACCACAATGATTATGAACAGCAGGATTCTATCTATCTGAAAATACCAATCTGGATCGATAATATTTTGGTGAATGACAATAAAGACGGGAATGGCAATGAGAATATTGAGCAGAAAAATGATGATGGAATCCCAAGGTTTCTTGACCCGAAGCCGTTCTTTTATATCGCGAAAAGGGATTTCGTGCAGTTTGACCATCTGTAAAAAACGTAAAAACTACAGTATTTTTACAATTTCGTCAAAAGTACCTTTTTTATCAATAATACCGAACGCAAGCAGTTGACTTTGAACTTTGTTTAACAGCTTTTCAGAAAAGTTTTCCTGCGACCATTCCGTGAGTTCCAACCACTCGTTCACGTCTTCGATTTTTAGTAAAAATCGCGACGACAAAGTTCTGTCTATACTTGGTATGTCCTTGAATTCTAATGTAGTCTCGTTTATCAGTTCAAGTATTCGTGCGATGGTTTGTTTCTGGTGTTTTACTGATTCATCATTAGCTGCGATCACAAAACTTGGCCACGGCGTTGGGCAATCATCAAGCCGTCCTAAAGTTCCATTGTCAACCAGCGGCTTGGTCATAAAATGTTCCCACATAAAATACTGAGATGAATCATTCTGAAGCGCTTCGACCGCACCCTCAATGGTGTTCACAATCTCGAAACTCAGTTTTTTTTTATAATTATTGTTGGCCGCGTTGACGTGCGCCATCAATTGAGAACCAGAACCTTCGCGACTTATCGCAACGGTTTGGCCATCAAGATCTGCCAATGATTTATAAGAAGATTTGGCCGCGACGTGGACGCCCCAAAGCAACGGCGATTCCACATATTGCTGAACTATTTTGCACGGATTTCCGTTCAGGATTTCCCTTATCACGCCCTCGGTCAAGATCACCGCCATATCGGTTTCACCATTAAGCAGCATCTGCGCGATTTTCCCTGTGCCTTCGGGAACGTTCGTCCATTCGAGGTCAATTCCTTCTGCTTCAAATGTGCCCATTTCGATGGCGAGTTGCCACGGAAGATTGAAATGTTCGGGCACGCCACAGATTCTTATTTTTTTCATCTAGATTTTTTTTTGAGCTTTATCCCGCTGTTTACTGTATCTTTTTTTCCGGCTGAAAATGCCGAAAAAAAGGATGCCGTTTCCATCGGGGCCAGGCTTATCTGCGATCAACGGTTATTTTGCCAAAACGTCGAGCGCTCTTGCGATTAAATTGTCCACCGCCATATACGGATCTTCAGAGAAAGTTCCCGACGCTCTATTTGCAATAATGGCATTCAGCGAAAGCGCATTGTGACCTAGCAATGCCGAAAGTCCATAGATTGCAGAAGTTTCCATCTCAAGATTCGTTATTCTATTGTCGCAGTGCCTAAAACTATCGAGCTTATTGTTCAATTCAGGGTCTTGAATATCCAGACGAAGAACGCGTCCTTGGGGTCCATAAAAACCGCCCGCCGTTGCCGTGATTCCTTCGTGCATTTCATCCGTGCGGAATTTTTCGAGCAATTTTTCAGAACCTTTTATAAAGTATGGGCGGCCTTTTTCGGCCAGCCAATCTGTGTGCATTATGAACGCTTCTTCAAGCGCTTTATCGGTCACCGTTTCAATATTGTAAGATCTCAGCATATTGTCCAGTCCAAGCGCCATTGTCGACATCACAAATGAATCAACCGGAATATCGGCGTGCAAAGATCCCGATGTTCCAATCCGAACAATATTCAGCGTCGTAAGATTATCTTTTATTTGACGAGTTTTCAAATTTATATTAATCAACGCATCAAGCTCGTTCACCACGATATCGATATTGTCTGGCCCGATTCCCGTTGACATTACGGTCATTCTTTTTCCCTTGTATCTTCCCGTCTGCGTTTTGAACTCGCGTTTCTGTGTCGAATACTCGATGGAATCAAAATGCTCTGTTATTTTTTCGACCCGATTTTGATTACCCACAAAAATAATGTCGTTCGCTATGTGTTCGGGCAAAAGATTGAGATGATAGACGCTGCCGTCGGGATTGAGAATGAGTTCTGAAGGTTGGATCACGTACTTGGATTTTTGATTTGCAACTGGTAAAAATACGGAAATTAGAAGATGCAATCAAGGATTTCGCAGGATTTGAAACTCTTCACAATAGGATAGAAACCGCAATAGTCAGAATTTCAATTATTCATTGTAACCCTTTCCGAGCATTATTTTTGATATGGATTTTTCAATCCTTGACTTGCGTGTTTGTGACTGCTTTGCCCGTGAGAAATATATCAGGTAAGCGCGTTTTCGTCCAGGCGTCAAGGCATCGTAGGCTTTTTTCAACTTTGTGTCGATTTCCAGCGCTTCTTTGAATTCGTCTGGAACATCAAATTCCATTGTTTTTTTCATCGGCACTTTCATGCCAGACTTTTCGATTTCAATCGCTTCGTGAATATAAGTTGTGATCGACTTCTTGAGCTCGTCGATTTCATTTTCATCCGCAAATCTTATTTGTCGTGCGGCCTGAACGTGTTTCGTTTGCTGAATCAAGATATTTTCAGAATCGTCCAAAAGAACGCCTTTGTGAAATAGAAGCGCACAGTAATTCTTGAAACCGTGAATCAATACAACATTATGGTCGTCAAAAGTGTAGCACGGAACGCCCCATTTTAGTTCTTCCGAAAGTGCGCAGTCGAGCAGCAGCTTGCGAAGTTTTGCATAACCTTCTTTCCAGGGCGAGTCCTTTTCAAAAAACCAGTCTACTTTCGGATTCATTTCGCTTTCGATTATAATACAAAAATGCATAAAAAAAGGAGCAAATCGCTCCTTTAATATTCTTCTTCGTCATCATCCTCTGTCGATGGCTCAACATAATCATCATCGTCATCATCATCGTCAGTTTCATCTGATCCGCCCGAATCTTTCAAAAGATCGATTTCATCCTCGTCATCATCCATTTCGTCGTCGTCATTGATGTCAACTTCCTTGTCGATCGGTGCAACACCTTCTTCATTAAGGTCGTCGTCCTCATCATAATTCTCCATCGTGCTGGCCAGCTTCGTGCTGACCTTTACCAAGTAAATCGTGTCCTCGGTGCGGACTTCAACAGCCTCTATCATCTCATTTTGAGCATTTCGAAACTTGACAATGTTCGAATCATCATAACCGTCGGGGAATTTGTCCACCAACATCGTCAGGATTTCATTCGTGAGCTTCGCGTAATCAACAATAATACGTTTCATAAATATCTAATAATCTAGGAGGTATGCAAAAATTAAAGGAGCAACTATCGTGGCGTCAGATTCAATAACAAATTTTGGCGTTTTGATATCGAGTTTACCCCACGTTATCTTTTCGTTCGGAACGGCACCGGAATAACTTCCGTAACTGGTGGTCGAGTCCGAAATCTGGCAAAAATAGCTCCAGAACGGAATGTCGTGCATTTCCATATCTTGGTACAACATCGGCACAACGCAAATTGGAAAATCACCAGCGATGCCGCCGCCTATCTGGAAAAATCCAATGCCATTTTTGGAATTCTTGGTGTAATAATCGGCAAGATATCCCATATATTCAATACCGGATTTCATCGTGCTTGCCTTCAATTCGCCCTTGATCACGTACGATGCAAAGATATTTCCCATAGTGGAATCTTCCCAACCCGGAACGATGATCGGAAGGTTTTTTTCTGCCGCCGCGTACATCCAACTGTCCTTGAGGTCAATCTCGTAATATTCTTCGAGAACGCCGCTCAATAGCATTTTGTACATAAACTCATGCGGAAAATATCGCTCGCTGGCATCTTCGGCGTCCTTCCAAATCTTGTGAATGTGCTTTTGCAATCTTCGGAAAGCTTCATGCTCGGGAATGCAAGTATCAGTTACGCGATTGAGTCCGCGCTCCAGCAGATCCCATTCGTCCTGCGGTGTTAGATCGCGATAGTTTGGCACTCTCTCATAATGCGAATGTGCCACAAGGTTCATGACATCTTCCTCAAGATTCGCGCCCGTGCAAGAAATGATCTGAACCTTGTCCCGACGGATCATCTCGGCAAAAATCTTCCCGATTTCCGCCGTGCTCATCGCGCCGGCAAGCGTCACCATCATTTTGGCGCCGTTGGCAAGTTGCTGTTCATATGCTTTTGCGGCGTCAACAACCGTGGCTGCGTTGAAGTGCAGATAATATTTTTCGATAAATTGGCTTATAGCTCCTTTGCTCATGAATTGTTGGTTTATATTTTAGCCCCGATTGAAGTGGCATCCTTTTTTTTTCGCCTATCCGGTGTGGCACGTGCGAAAAAATAAAAAGATACAGCGGAAAGCGGGAAATAGCTCCAAAGAACTTTTCAAAAATAAATCATTTTTATTTGTAACCCAATATTTTCAGAACATCTTCAGACGTTTGTTGCTCGCTGAAAACCTCGGTGGCAATAATGCCATTCTCGTCGCGGTCGATCAGGATATGCTTGGGCTGCGGGATTAGGCAGTGGTGCAGACCGCCATAACCGCCAATGGTTTCCTGATATGCGCCAGTATTGAAAAACCCGATGTACAACGGTTTGTCCTTTTGGTATTTCGGCAGATAAATGGCGTTCATATTTTGTTCAGAATTATAGTAATCATCACTGTCACAGGTCATTCCTCCAAGCAAAACGCGTTCATATTGGTCATTCCATTTATTTATCGCCAGCATGATAAAACGTTTGTTGATTGCCCAAGTATCTGGCAAAGTGGTGATGAAGGATGAGTCGATCATGTTCCATTTTTCCCTATCGTTCTGCTGTTTTTGATACAGAACCTGATAAATCGCGCCGCCGCTTTCGCCAACAGTGAAAGATCCAAATTCGGTGAAAATATCCGGAACATCGACCTCTGCTTCGTCACACGCAATCTTGATCTGGTTGATGATCTCGTCGATCATATATTGGTAATCGTACTCAAAGGCCAACGAATTTTTTATCGGAAAACCGCCGCCAATATTAAGGCTGTCGAGTGAAGGACATTCCTTTTTCAGCGCGATGTAAACCATTATACATTTGACAAGCTCATTCCAATAATAGGCATTGTCGTTGATGCCTGTGTTGATAAAAAAGTGGAGCATCTTCAGTTCAAGATTGTTGTTTTCCTGAATCTGTTTTTTGTAGAAGCTCACGATGTTCTTGTAACCAATACCGAGTCTGGAAGTGTAGAATTCAAATTTTGGTTCTTCCTCGGCGGCAATTCGTATTCCAATCTTGAACTTTACTTTTATATCGGCCGACAAAAGGTCTAGCTCTTCATAATTATCAATGATCGGAATCACGTTCTTGTGGCCTGAATTGATCAACCGTGCGATGTTCTCAATATATTGGTCGCGTTTGAAGCCGTTGCAGATCACGAAAGTGCTTTTGGAAATCTTTCCATTTTCCAACAGATTCTCAACAATGTTGATGTCGTAAGCCGATGAAGTTTCGATATGAATGTTATTCTTGAAGGCTTCGTTCATAACATATTCAAAGTGAGAACTTTTCGTACAATAGCAATAGTAATATTTGCCATCGTATTTGTTCTTTTCCATCGCCTTTCTAAAATAGTTCTTGGCGCGAGAAATATTGTTTGAAATTGCCGGCAAATACGTGAATTTCAGCGGTGTTCCATATTGTTCCACAAGTTTCATCATATCGATGTTGTGAAACTGAAGATTGTTGTCTTTGTTAAGCGAGAATTCTTCCTGTGGAAAGTAGTAAGTTTGGTTGATCAGGTCGAAATATTTTGTGTTCATCAGCGGGATTTTGTTATATGAAATTTGAAACGGTGAACTGTTTCAAATTCAAACCCTGATGTTGGCGTAAATAATCGGAAGCTTGGCCGTAGTTATGTTGGAAAGCTTCAACAGCGATGCCAGATCGGCGATCGCAATTTTGAGAGAATCGGCGTAGCCTTTGCCCTTTGGACATTTGGTGCGCGCCGTGTTTGGATTGTTGCTCATTGAAAGCAAATGTAAAAAAAATTGAAAGGAAGCAGCGCCCAAAATCCTAAAAATATTTCAGGAAGCATAATCCTCAAAAGCGCGGCAAATAAGTGAATTTTCCACGATTTGATCAATCTTGACCTGGCCGATCCTGTTCAGCAGGCAAAATGAAACCTTGCCGTACTCATTCTTTTTATCGTGAATCAAAAGCTCGATGATTTGCGAAATATCTTCATCGGAGAAATCAACTTTTGGATAGAAATCCTCAATGATCAATTTTATCTGTTTATAGTCAACGCTAGAAAGCAGCCCAAGTTGAACTGAGATATTGCTTTCCAGAATTATCCCGATGGCGACCGCTTCGCCATGAAGAAGCATTTTGGAATCGGGTTTTTCCATAAAGTAACTTTCGATCGCGTGACCGAGCGTGTGCCCAAAATTCAATGCTTTTCGGATACCGTTCTCTGTTGGATCTTGATTGACGATCGACATCTTGATGTCTACCGAATGCCGTATCAATTCATCCAAATCATTAAAATTAAGATTTTGAAGGCTCAAAAATTTGTTCCAGTAATCCCTGTCGGCAATCAGTCCGTGCTTTAGCATTTCTGCAAGTCCCGAGCGCATTTGTGCTTGCGGAAGCGTTTGAAGATAAAAGGTGTTGATGGCTACAAGTTCTGGCTCGTTGATTGTTCCGATCTGGTTCTTGAGATTGCCAATGTCAACGCCATTTTTGCCGCCGATCGCTGCATCGACCATGCCCAACAACGATGTTGGCACATTGATGAACTTGATTCCCCGCTTGAATGTTGACGCCACAAAACCACCAATATCAGTAATAACACCACCACCAAGATTCACCATAAGCGTTTTTCGGTCGCAGCCAAGTTCTATCATCGCGCTCCAAATATGGACACAGGTTTCAATGTTTTTCAAGCTTTCACCGGCCTCGATTTCAAGGATTTCGACATGGAGATCAACCGACAGATTCTCAAGAAAATGCGGCAGGCAATCATTGTTTGTATTGCTATCGGTCAAAATAAGGAGCATCGAACATTTGCTTTCGCGAATGCGCTCGTTCAATATTTTTGCCGAATCGGAATTGTAGAAAATCTGCGGAACTTGGGCGTTTGCCATAGCTGAAAATCGGTGGTTTTGGATGGCAAAATAAGGTTATTTTAGAATAAAATTACAGCCAACACTCATTATATTTGCATTAAACGTGAATCTTTTTATGGATAAAATCTTTGACAACACCCAAATTGCTTTCGCGCTCAAAAGCGATACCGAGCTCGATCGCGCGTATTTTTTGTTCAAGCTGATCGCCAATCAACCGCTTGTGAGAATAGGAACGGCGGTTACCAATTTTGCCATCAAGGCGCATCTTCCGGTCGAAGGTTTGATTCGTGCCACCGTTTTCGACCATTTTTGTGGCGGAATCAACGAGCAGGATTGTTTGAAAGTTGTTGACAGTCTCGATACCAAAGGCGTTTCCTCGGTTCTTGATTATTCTGTCGAGGGAAAAGAAGCCGAAGATCAATTTGATGCTGCGCTCGAAATGACATTGAAAACCATTCGTTTTGCCGAAGAGCGAGATGCGATTCCGTTCGCGGTTTTCAAACCAACAGGTTTGGGACGTTTCGCGCTTTATCAAAAAACAGGAGAGGGGAAAGCTTTTACAGACAATGAAAAAGCCGAGTGGGAGCGCGTCAAAAACAGATTTGAGACCGTTTGCAAAATGGCGCACGATAAGGATGTTGCGCTCTTGATCGATGCGGAGGAAAGTTGGATGCAGGACGCTGCAGACGATTTGGTATTGGAAATGATGAAGAAGTACAATCGAGAAAAAATCATTGTTTTCAATACTTTACAATTGTACCGCCACGATAGAATTGAATATCTGAAGAAAATTCACGCTGTTGCAAAAGCTGAAAATTTTTACATCGGTATGAAGCTCGTTCGCGGCGCTTACATGGAAAAAGAGAACGACCGCGCCAAAGAGAAAGGTTATCCGACGCCGATTTGTGCGAACAAGGAAGCGACCGACAGAAATTACAATGGCGGTGTAGATTATATGCTCGATAATATTGATATGATGTCGATTTTTGCGGGAACGCACAATGAGGAAAGCACGTACAGGTTGATGAAAATGATGAAGGAACGCAATATTTCAAACACCGACAATAGGATTTGGTTTGGGCAATTGTTTGGAATGAGCGACAATATTTCTTTCAATCTTGCCGCGCACGGTTACAATGTTGCAAAATATTTGCCCTTTGGTCCAGTTCGGGATGTGATGCCCTATTTGATTCGCCGTGCAGAGGAAAACACTTCGGTTGCCGGACAAACAAATCGTGAACTCAATTTATTGAAGACGGAAAGGAAACGGAGAAAATCGGAATAAAGAAGAGGCTTGACGGTCTCTTTTTTTTTAAAAGCAATAATCTAATTCCGCTGCAGCACATAATCTGTTAAGTTCCTCAACATTTGATGAAAACTTGAAAGCGTTGTACAGTTTAAAACAATTGCGAGGTTCAACGCAATAATCATAGGCAAATTCTGCATATTCAAGCGTATTGTCCTCAAATGCAAAGAGTAATTTTTCGTAACATAATCTAAAATTTAAGTGTTTGGTTGGTTCTATTTCTGCATTATAAAAACGATACCATCAAAATTTGAACGTCGCAAAAATAGATTATAATCTGAAAAAACCTAATATTCAGAAAACTGAAGGTTGCTCAGGTTCTTGTAAATCCCGTTTTTGATTTCCAAAAGTTCCTGGTGTGTTCCGGCCTCGCTGATGATTCCGTTGTCGAGAACCAAGATAGCATCGGCACTTCTTATGGTCGAAAGTCGGTGCGCGATAATGATGCTTGTTCGTCCCAGCATCAAAATCTCGAGCGCTTGCTGAACCAGTTTTTCACTCTCGCTGTCAAGTGAAGAAGTCGCTTCATCGAGAATAAGAATACTTGGATTTTTGAGCAAGGCACGAGCTATTGCGATACGTTGACGCTGTCCGCCCGAAAGTTTGACGCCGCGCTCGCCAACAATGGTCTCAAATTTTTCGGGAAAGCCTTCCACAAAATCATAAGCATTTGCCTGTTTTGCTGCCGCGATAATTTCTTCCATCGATGCATTTGGTTTTCCATAGGCAATGTTCTCCCTGATTGTTCCACCAAATAATATAACGTCTTGTGGAACAATGCTCATATTACTGCGAAGCGTTTCGAGGTCATACGATTTTATGGGTTTGCCATCAATCAGAATTTCGCCGCCGTCAATATCATAAAATCGCAAAAGCAAAGACGCTATCGTACTTTTCCCAACGCCGCTCGGACCAACAATTGCGATTTTCTGCCCTTTGTGCGCCTCAAAATCCACATTTTTCAAAACCTTGATTTCCTGCCGTGTTGGATAACTGAATTCGACATTCTGAAATGCCACATCACCATCGAGTTTTGGGTACTTTTCGATCAATTTGCCGCTCAAGACTTCTGGATTTTCGTTCAAAAGCTCAAAAACGCGCTCGGTCGCACCAATGGCTTTTTGGATCTGTGCATAAAGTTCGGCGATGCCGCCAAAAGATGCGCCGACAAAAATAGAGTAGAGGATGAATGAGATCAGATCGCCAACTTCCGTGATTTCGCCTGTGATAACCAGCTGGACGCCATACCAAACCACGACAACAATCGAACCGAACAAACAGAAAATAATGAACGACGCAAAATAGCCGCGATATTGGCCACCTTTGATTGCGATTTTAACAATCTCGCGAATCTTCGATGAATAGCGGGAAATTTCGTACCATTCATTCGCATAAGCTTTTACATTACTGATGCCTTGAAGGGTTTCTTCCACAATAACCTGGCTTTCGGCAATGGCGTCTTGGGTTTTCTTGGAATATTTTCGGATAAACCGTCCAAAAATTACCGCTGCGATTGCCACCAAAGGCACGATCGAAAGCATCATAAAAGTAAGCTTTGGACTGATGACCGCCAAGAAAGCAACACCGCCAATAATGAGAATGAATTGCCTCAAAAACTCAGCGATCGTCGTGGTCAATGTGTCCTGAATCTGGGCGATGTCGCTGCTTATGCGACTGTTGAGTTCTCCTACACGCTTTTGCGAAAAGAATGTCATTGGCAGTTTCACCAAATTCGAATACAGCGCCAATCGGAGGTTTGCCAAAGTATTTTCGGTAAAATTAACGAAAAGCGAAAGCCTGAAAAACGAGAAAACAGATTGCAGCGTAAGAATTCCGATCAAGGCGAGCGCGATTTTATTTGCTGTCGCGCCATCTTTGTTGTTGACACAATCGATCAACATTCCCATCAGTTTTGGAAACGCGAGCGCGCTTGCTCCTGTGAGCAGGAGAAATACAAGACCGACGTAAAATTTCCATCGGTGATTTTTCGAAAATTTGAAAATATGGGCGGCATTTGACAGTGAGGTTGCGCTGACTTTTGCTTTTGGAAGGTCGTTTTCTACTTTTCTTGCCATAGTAATTAGGGGACGATTTTAAAAATTTGGCAACAGCCAGAACACCGCGACAGATTTGGGAATAATCATCGCTTTCGTATCGATCTAAGCACTGCTTTATCATGATAGTTCAAGATTTCTAT
>JBBSUW010000091.1:0-11153 GCA_038234025.1 Flavobacteriales bacterium | reverse complement strand
TTCGGGCGGCGGGTCGAGATAGGAAAGTCCCAGAAAAAGAAAAAGCAATAGCAAAATCACCATGATAGTCGTGGTGATGGCAAATGATTTCTTTTCGTGCGGCGTTTCGAGATATTTCATTCTCTTTGATATTTTATCAAGATGCGTTTTGCAAATTGAAACAACTTATTTTGGTCGAACGGCCAGTACCACTTTTATCTGATTTCTGTTGGCAATGTCCAGAACGCTCACTGCTTTTTCGATTGGCACGCCTTCCTCGGCACGAAGCACGATGGCTTTTTCGGGCGCGTTGGCAAAAAGTGCCATAAGTTTTGGCTCGAGTTCAACTTCAGAAACTTTCTCCTTGTCGATGTAGAATTCAAGTTCCTTGTTTATGCTCACTGATATGTTCTTGTTGCTGTCGGTTTTTCCTTTCGCTTTTGGCAAAACCAGATCTAGCGCGTTTGTCGTGACCATGGTTGAAGTCAACATAAAAAATATGAGCAACAGGAATACAATGTCGGTCATTGACGACATATTGAACTCGGGCGTTACCTTGTTTCTTCCGCGGATGTTCATACTATGATGGTTCGTTTAAGAGGTCTAGGAAATCTGTGGCGTTCGCCTCCATTTGGTAAACCACTTTGTTGGTCTTGACAACCAAGTGATTATAACCCATAAATGCAATAATCCCGACAACAAGTCCGGCAACTGTTGTGGTCATCGCGGTGTAAATTCCTTCTGCAAGTGCGCCAACTTCAATCTGTCCTCCGGCGCTCGCCATTTTGTGGAACGCGAGAATCATCCCGATCACGGTTCCCAGAAATCCGAGCATTGGTCCGGCGCCAGAAACGGTTGCGAGCATCGAAACGTTCTTTTCGAGTTTGTAGATTTCAAGTTTTCCGGCGTTTTCGATTGCCGTATTGATATCTTCGAGAGGTTTGCCAATTCTTGAAATTCCCTTCTCGATCAATCTTGCAACGGGCGAATTGGTCTGTGCGCAAAGCATTTTGGCCGAATCGATTTTTCCCGAAAGGATATTCTCGCGAATGCGGTTCATGAAATTGAGGTCGATTTTTGACGCGGCGTTGATGGCCATGATGCGCTCAAAATAAACAAAAAGCGCGGCAAAAAGTAAAAGCGCGAGCGCGAACATAATAAGCTGTCCGCCGATGCCACCGCTGGTAATCAGCGACCAAATAGAGATTGTTTTTTCTACCGGAACATCGTCCATCATTGCCGAAGCTGCCGCGGCAGTGGTGTCCGCTTGAAGAAAGTATAGCATGTTTGTGTTTTGATTAAGATAACGTTGTGCCGCGAATTTAATTGTTTTGCATCAAATATCCGCGGGGATTATGGACATTATACAAGTTGCTTGAGCGCGATCTTAAAAGCCGTTGCGCTTATGTTTGTTTTGTTTGGGTTTATCGCGTGCACTTTTTCCAATGCATTCTTGATTGTAATTGACGTATCGGCAAAAATGGCTTCGTCGGTCATTTGGACCTTCTTTTCCATAAAGTATGCAAAAACCCGCGCCATTCCACAGTTTGAGATAAAATCTGGGATCAAGCTCACGATGCTGTCGGTGTTTTCCATTATTGGTCCAAAGAAAATCTCCCGGTCGGCAAAAGGAACGTTCGCACCGCATGAGATCACTTCGAGTCCGCTGTGCACCATTTCCGAAACCTGCTGCTGTGTTACCAATCGTGAAGCCGCGCACGGTGCGAAGATTTCCGCGCCAAGTTTCCAAATTTCGCGGTCCATCTGTTGAGGAGAAATCATATTGTCTGCCACCAGCTTATTGCCATCCTTGTTCAGGAAAAGATTTCTGACTTCCTCAAAAGAGAAGCCATCCTTATTTATTATGCCACCTTCACGATCGATTATTCCCACGATCTTCGCGCCCATTTCCGCAAGGTAAAATGCCGCCGCAGAACCTACATTTCCAAACCCTTGAACTATCGCTTTTTTGCCCTTGATCTCACCACCAAATATCGAGTAGTAATGTCGCGCGGCCTCGGCAACGCCATAACCGGTGATCATGTCTGCGATGGTGTATTTTCGGGAAACGTCGGGGGAGAAAAACGGATTCTCTATAACTTTCACAACACCTTGGCGAAGTTGGCCGATGCGGTTGATTTTGTCGGCTTCGGTCGGTTTGAAATGCCCGTTGAAAACGCCTTCTTGCGGATGCCAAACGCCGCATTCTTCGGTAAATGGAATAACTTCGTGGATTTCGTCAACATTGAGGTCGCCGCCCGTGCCGTAATAACTTTTCAGCAATGGTGAAACGGCTTTGTACCAACGCTTTAGCACGCCCTCTTTTCGCGGGTCGTTCGGATCGAAGTTGATGCCCGATTTTGCACCGCCGATCGATGGGCCGGAAACCGAGAATTTCACTTCCATAGTCTTGGCCAGCGACAGCACTTCATTCATGTCGAGACCTTTTCGCATGCGAGTTCCGCCGCCAGCAGCGCCGCCGCGCAGGGAATTAATCACTGTCCAACCTTCTGCGTCGGTTTCTGGATCTTTCCAATTAAAAACGATTTCCGGCTCTTTGTCCTCGTATTTTTTGAGTAAATCTTTCATTGTAAATTGAGTTGCGGTGCAAATATAAAGATAGCGATGCGATTAGGTCGGTTTTATGGAAATTGAAATACCTGGCCCGAAGAATGGTCGTGTTTTGCGCCTGTCACGGATGAAAGCACGTTTATTTCGTTGCGCAATCTGAGCACGCCAAGAAATCCAAAAATCAAGGCTTCCTTATAATTGATCGTCTTTTTTTCAGGAATGATAAGCTTGATATTTGGCAAATGGAAGGTGATCCGTTCCAACAAATATTCATTGAAAGTTCCACCGCCGGTCATCAGCATTTTTCCGGATTTGTGCTTTAATGAATTGGCCGTTTGTATTGCAATGTGCTCCGTGAAAGTTGCCAGTGTCGCTTCCGCGGAAATTTCAAAAGATTCGATCAACGGGAATATTTCCGATTGTACAAATTCAAGTCCGAGCGATTTTGGAAAAGGTTTTTTGTAAAATTCTATTTGATTCAATCTTTTCAATAATTCACTATCAACTGAGGCGTTTCGTGCAATCGTACCTTTGTTATCAAATTCATATCCGAGTTTATTTGCATAAAAATTCAGAACAATATTTACCGGGCAAATATCGAAGGCAACACGTTTGCCACCGTCGTCGAAAGACACATTCGAGAATCCGCCAAGGTTCATACAGAGTTCGTTTTCGCCAAAAAGCAGCTTGTCGCCAATTGGCACCAAGGGCGCGCCCTGGCCGCCAAGATTGACGTCGGCAACACGAAAATCGCAGACAACGGTATTTTTAACATATCGCGAAAGCGTGGATGAATTCCCGATCTGCCGCGTTATTCCGTCGTTCGGTCTGTGCAAAATTGTGTGGCCGTGCGAGCTGACCGCATCGATTGTTTTAATTTCAAATCTGTCGATAAAAGAAGAAATTTCATTTCCCAATAATAAGGTGTAGTCATTATCAAGAATCTGAAGGTTTTGAGAATCCAGATTTATGCCATCGCGCAAACGCTTGTGCCAAACATCAGAATAGGGAATTGTTTCGGCTACCAAAATCTTAAAAGTCCAATGCCCGTTGGACAATTCAAAATTTATTTGGGCAATATCGATGCCATCGAGCGATGTGCCCGACATCACGCCGATGATCTTGTACGATGATTTAAGCATCGGTCAAAAATAGGCATCAGAATTGAAATCTATCCTTAGAACAATTATCTTTGACAACATTTTTGTAAACAATTTTTCATCCGACCATATGGAATTCAACCTTACCGAAGAGCATTTATTGATCAGACAGGCCGCGCGCGATTTTGCACAGACCGAACTTCTTCCCGGCGTTATCGAGCGCGACGAACACCAAAAGTTCCCTTTGGAACAGATCAGAAAAATGGGCGAGCTCGGGTTTATGGGAATGATGGTGGATCCAGAATATGGCGGCAGCGGACTTGATACCATTTCCTATGTTCTCGCGATGGAAGAAATCTCAAAGGTAGATGCATCGGCGTCGGTGGTAATGTCGGTCAACAATTCACTGGTTTGTTGGGGTTTGCAGACTTTTGGCAATGAAGAACAAAAACGCGAATGGCTGCCAAAGTTGGCAAGCGGACAGATTCATGGCGCATTTTGCCTTTCAGAACCTGAAGCTGGCAGTGACGCCACCTCACAGAGGACAACCGCAATCGATAAGGGAGACCATTATTTGGTGAACGGCACAAAAAATTGGATAACCAACGGAAACACGGCTGATTTCTATATCGTGATCGCACAGACCGATGTTGAGAAAAAAACCAAGGGCATCAACGCTTTGATCATGACAAAGGATATGCCCGGTTTTGAGATCGGAACCAAGGAAAATAAATTGGGCATTCGCGGAAGCGACACACATTCGTTGATGTTCGCCGATGTGAAAGTCCCAAAAGCAAATAGGATTGGCGAGGACGGGTTTGGCTTCAATTTCGCAATGAAAACACTTGCCGGTGGCCGAATCGGGATCGCATCGCAAGCTTTGGGCATCGCTTCTGGTGCTTACGAGCTTTCGTTGAAATATGCCGGCGAGCGAAAAGCTTTTGGCAAGGAAATCGGAAGCCATCAGGCAATAGCTTTCAAACTTGCCGACATGCACGTAAATATCGAAGCTTCAAGACACCTTTGTCTAAAGGCAGCCTGGGAAAAAGACAATCATTTGAACTACGACCTAAGTGGCGCAATGGCAAAACTTTTCGCGTCCAAAACCGCGATGGACACAGCCATTGAAGCCGTACAGATCCACGGTGGCAATGGTTATGTAAAGGAATACCACGTAGAGAGAATGATGCGCGACGCCAAGATCACGCAGATTTATGAAGGCACTTCGGAGATTCAGAAGATCGTGATTTCGAGGAGTATTTTGAAAAAGTAGGTTCGTTCAAGCATATTTTTTTTGTGAATTCGTTGTTCAATAATATTATATGAAAAAAGCACCTATTAATATGCTTTTGTTTCCTAATCACACAGGTACGAAGCCACTTTGGTAGTTCGGAATCTTTTGAGTTCTTAAGTAAAAAGTTTAACGGCTTGCAACTACTAATAATTTGAGCTTAAACAGTAAATCAAATTTCATTGAGAAATTGCCTTAATTTTTCCCAGTGAAAATCCTCAAGAATCTCACCGTTGGTTTTATCGTCAGTTTTTTGGGCTCGTTGCCACTGGGCTATATCAACTTTATCGCATTTGATGTTTTCAGGGAATTGGGCAGCAATGGATTGTATTTATTTTTGCTGGGCGTAATTTTTGTTGAAGCCTTCATCATCTACTTTACATTGACGTTCGTCAAAAGGCTTTCGAAAAAATTCAAGCTTATAAAAGTGATCGATTTCCTTGCGGTTTTTTTCCTCTTGATTGTGGCATATTCGTTTTATGCGCATGGAAACAACGATTACAAATCGGACGGCACAATTGAAAAGTACGCCGGTTATCCAGCTTTTGTGATGGGGATTTTTTTCAACGCCGTCAACTTTATCCAGATCCCTTTCTGGACCGGTTGGAACCTATATTTGGTCAACAATGATTTTGTGGATCCCGCCAAAAATCTTCGCGTTTATTATGTGGTCGGGACGCTTTCGGGTTCCTTTGCCGGCATCAGCGCTATCGTTTATCTGCTCAATTATCTCACGACCGCCAGCAACTATATCGCCGAGCATCTGCTTTCGCATTTTGTCCCGATTTTGTTCATAATCTTCGCGATCGCGCAGGCTTTTCGCTTTTGGAAAAAATATGTTGCCAAGAAAACCGTTGAAACCACGATTTGATTTGCTCAAAATCGTTCGCCAATTATTCCGTAAATTTGTGCAGCAACAAGAATCTTAATGCCCAAAAACATAGTCATTACCGGAACGAGCCGCGGAATAGGACTTCAGACCGCGATTTTGCTTGCCGATCAGGGACATAATATTATAGCGCTTTCGCGAAATAGCGCCAGAGAACTTGTTGGCAAATCGAACATTACATCATTGTATGTGGATATTTCTTCCGTAGAAGGAATCACCGTTTTCAATGATTTTTTGGCCACGACCGAAACCCCGATCGATATCATTATCCACAACGCCGGGCATTTGGTATTGAAGCCCTTTGCAGAAACCACGACCGAAGATTTTCTGAACACCTATAATGTGAATGTTTTTGCCGTTGCCGAGATCACGCGCGCGTGTTTGCCGTTTATGAAAAATGGAAGCCACGTCGTGACGATCAGCAGTATTGGCGGCATTCAAGGCAGTTCCAAATTTGCGGGACTTTCGGCGTACAGTTCGAGCAAGGGCGCGGTCATCACTTTATCCGAGCTTCTGGCCGAAGAATATCGAGAAAAGGGAATCTCGTTCAATGTTCTCGCACTTGGCGCCGTTCAAACCGAAATGTTGGCGACGGCTTTTCCAGGTTTTGAAGCGCCGCTGACAGCCGAAGAAATGGCAACATACATCGCGGATTTTGCCCTTACGGGAAATAAATTCTTCAACGGAAAAACGCTTCAGGTCAGTAGTTCGACACCTTGAGATGGAAACAACGCTTCAAAAATATATTCCAGAATTTGCCGTGCAGAATGTCTTCAGCCTGATCGTGGACAATAATGTCCATCTCAAGATAGTGAACGAGCGAGTGACCAGGCACGGTGATTATCGAAAGGCCGTTGACGGAAAACACCAGATTACCGTAAATGCGAGCCTTAACAAATACAGATTCCTGATCACTCTTGTACACGAAATCTCGCACCTCGTCGCATTTGAGCATTTTGGTCGCAACATCAAACCGCACGGCAACGAGTGGAAACGCGTTTTTCAAAGAATGATGGTACCGTATATTCGTCCAGAAATATTCCCGAACCAATTGTTGCCGTTGCTTGCGCGTCATTTTAAAAATCCTTCGGCGAGCAGTGACACCGACGCAACATTGACATTGGCACTAAAGCAATTTGATCCAGTAAATGACAAGCACTATATTTTTGAAGTGCCGTATGGAATGAATTTCCGGATTCACAATGGCAAGATTTTTAAAAAAGGCGCACAGCGAACCAAGCGATTTGAGTGCACCGAAATCAGCAGTGGCAAGCTTTTTCTATTCAATCCAAATGCAGAAGTCGAAATATTGATACAATAAAAATCAAGAAATGAATAAAAATTATTACGCAATAGTGATGGCAGGCGGCGTTGGATCTCGATTTTGGCCCGTTTCCACGACCGAGTTCCCAAAACAGTTCCACGATATGCTCGGCGCCGGGGCGACGCTTCTGCAAAAAACCTTTTCGCGACTCTCAACAATCGTACCCGCAGAAAACATATTTATTCTCACCAACGAAAGATATAATGACATCGTTCTCGCGCAATTGCCCACGGCCAAACAGCGCCAGGTTTTGCTCGAACCGGCAATGCGAAATACCGCGCCGTGCATTCTGTACGCAGCGATGAAAATCCAAAAGGAAAATCCCGATGCCGTGATGGTCGTTGCACCGTCGGACCATTGGATCGAGGATGAGAACGCCTTCGCGGATGACCTTCAGACTTGCTTTGACTTTTGCGAAAGCAATAGCGCGCTGATGACATTGGGCATAGAACCAACTTTTCCAAATACAGGATTTGGCTATATCGAATTTGAAAATTCGGACAAACAAGTTAAAAAAGTGCGACAATTTCGGGAAAAACCCGATTATGAAACGGCCAAAACATTCGTTGAAAGCGGTAATTTCCTGTGGAACGGCGGGATTTTTATTTGGTCTGCAAAATCGGTGGTTGACGCTTTCGCGAAATTCCAACCGCAAATGACAGCACTCTTTGAAAATGGAAAATCAGATTACAACACAGAAAATGAACAGCAATTTCTGAACGAGAATTACAGCACGGCCGAAAATGTTTCCATCGATTATGCGATTATGGAAAAAGCAGACAATGTCTATGTTCTTTCAGCGTCATTCGATTGGAACGATCTTGGAACATGGGGAAGTTTGCACGAAAAGCTCGAAAAAGATTCACGGAACAATGCGATTGTCAACGCTCGTGTTATTTTGGAAAACGCCTCGAATAATATGATCAGGACCGATGCTAAAAAACTGATCGTCATCGACGGGATTGACGATTATATAATAGTTGACAATAAAGATGTGCTGTTGATCTATCCAAAAAGCAAGGAACAGGATATTAAAAGGATAACGGCGCTGGCGAAAAATCTAAAATAAAGAATTGCAGATTGAACTCGTCCAAATCACCTTTTTTAATAATATAAAATAACTTAAGTGGTTTGTAAAAACTCTAAAACCTTCAAAAAATTTTGATGTTTAAGGTCATAAAGTTTTTTTTATAAGTTTTTATTTTTTAGTTTCTTCGTCTATTTTGATTAACATTTCGTTGGCATCTTTAATGACATATTTATTAATGTAGATTATTTGTGTTGATTGCGACTCAATATTGCTGAAGAAACCCTTTGTTTTTTCAGAGCTATAAATTGATTTTAGAAAAGTATCATAGTCTGTAGTATCGATTTCGTTTGCAAGGTCAAAAACAAGTGAATTGTAATAGGTTTGCCAATCGTCTTTTTCTGGAACAGTTTTTTGATAATATTTCAAAATTTCACTTTTCAATTTTCTATTTTCAATCAGACCAATATTTCCGCTCGAACGAAATCCTTCATAATTTCCTGTATTTCGAACCTTTGACATAGGATTTAAATTCAAACTTACGCGAGTGTTATTTTTCGATAAACTGTCAACTTTTTCTCGTGTCAAACTTTTAAATAATTTAGAATTTATAGATATCTTCCCTAAATTTGAATTTTGGATTTTTAAATCTACAATGTCATTTTTCAGATCGACTTTCAAATCCTGCAAAAATTCTGTAACCTCTTTCTGTTGATTTCTTTGTTCATTCCAACCATGCAGCCAAATTGAAAGCGTTATTGCAAAAACAATAATAAAAATCTCTATAATTATTTCTTTCAATTTTTCGGCAAAAGTATATTTTGAGTTTTTTGCAGTCATATAAATTTTCTTAGTATGCTTTAAGATTTCGTCTTGCATATCACTGTCAAATTTTAATTGTTGTCGATTTAAATCGATCTGGACAAATTGGCGTACTACCAGACAATGAGAATCCTATTTTTTGCCTTCCGTTTTCAAATAAGCTTCACGGACCTTTTTGAACAGATTCGACGAATAAACAAATTTAGTGACCGCTTCATTGTCGGTGTGGAAAATTTCCTCTTTGCTGCCTTGCCATGCCTTTACACCATCTTTTAAAAGAAGGATATTTTCGCCAATCTCCATTACCGAGTTCATATCGTGCGTGTTGATCACCGTTGTGATGTCATATTCTTCGGTGATCTCCTTGATGAGGTTGTCGATCAGGATTGAGGTATTTGGGTCAAGGCCAGAGTTCGGCTCGTCGCAAAATAGATATTTTGGATGGTTCACGATCGCACGTGCGATGGCAACACGTTTCTGCATTCCGCCCGAAATTTCTGATGGAAGTTTATTGTGGGCATCGGTAAGATCCACTCTTTTCAAAACAAAATCCACACGGTCCATGTTTTCAGACTTGCTGCTTTTGTTGAACATCTTGAGCGGAAACATCACGTTCTGCGCCACGGTCATCGAATCAAAAAGCGCCGAACCTTGAAAAACCATCCCGATCTCCTTGCGCAGTTCGCTCTTTTCGTTGTCGCTCATTTCCCAATATCGCCGATCATCATAGTTCACCTCGCCGCTGGTCGGTTTGTGGATTCCGAGCAGGGTCTTGAGCAGAACCGTCTTTCCAGAACCCGATTGGCCAATGATAAGATTGGTTTTTCCGGTCTCAAAAACGCTCGAAATCCCTTTTAGAACTTCGGTCTCTCCAAACGATTTTTTGAGGTCTTTAATTTCTATCACGATAGCATCAATTGGGTTAGAATATAATTCGTCAAAATAATCGTCACCGATGTCCAGACGAATGAAACCGTGCTCGCCTTTCCAACCTCGAGCGCGCCACCTTTCATATAGTAGCCGTGAAATGAAGGAATCGTCGCCAAAATGAGTCCAAAAATAAAGGTTTTTATCATGGCGTACGCCACGTGAAATGGCACTAGATCTTGTTGAAGCCCGTTCACAAAATCCTGGCTCGAACCAAATCCACCGTAAACAGCAGCGATCCATCCGCCAAGAATACCGAGAAACATTGCGATACCTATCAAGAACGGATAGAGCAGCAGTGCCATCAATTTTGGGAAAACAAGATAGTTAACGCCATTAATTCCCATCACTTCGAGCGCGTCGATCTGTTCGGTCACGCGCATCGTTCCAATGGACGAAGTAATGAAAGAGCCCATTTTTCCGGCCATTACGATCGAGATAAAAGTTGGTGCAAATTCAAGAATTACCGACTGTCTTGTTGCAAACCCGATAAGTGTTTTGGGAATCAGCGGATTCGTCATGTTGAGCGCGGTCTGAATGGCAACAACACCGCCAACAAAAAATGAAATAAACGCCACGATGCCAAGTGAGTCAATGATCAGGTCGTCGATTTCCTTCAAAAGCAAACCCTTCATGACCGACCATTTGGTCGGTTTCCGGAAAATCTCCTTCCACATTATGAAATAACGGCCAATCTGCCTCAAATATCTAACGAGCATCATACTTTCAAAAATATGCGCTAAAATACGAAGAAACCGCGACTTTAAAAACCATTCGATCCCATGAATATTTTATATAATTTGGGCGTTGCCCCGCAAGAAAAATGCGGGGTCAGGCTTTCCGCTGCAATCTTTTTTTACCGCCGAAAAGGCGGAAAAAAAAGGATTTCCACTGCAATCCTTAACGCGGCCTTACAGCATACAATTGCGCTTTTTCTGGAATCTTTTGATTAACCTCAATCGGCGTTCGTCAAAACTTCCAACCGAGCTTCTCCTTCATTTTCCGCCATCTGAATTCTCGTACAAATTTAGCTTGGTCGTCGGTCACCAGCATTTTTGCGTTCTGTTTTTTTGCCAGAAAAAAACCTTTGATGCAATCGAAAAAAAGCATCGGTTTTTTCTTCATCATCGCCAATTTGGCAGATGCGATCGTCGTGATCCAAAAACCATAGCCCAAAGAATAAAACGCCTGGCCTTGTTTGTAGCGCGCGGTTTTATCATAGT
>JBBSUW010000090.1:0-11534 GCA_038234025.1 Flavobacteriales bacterium | reverse complement strand
TGAAACTTGGATTTTTAAGGTCTATAAGGACTTTACAACACCGAAAGCAACCGCTATGAAAGCAAATATCCGTGTGTTCTCAAATTATAAACAAGCGCGCGTTGGGAATTAACCAGTTCATCCCCGTGCCCGAAATGGCCAATAGATAAAATATGCGTACGGAACGGCAAAAAACAATTGATGTAAAATAATTTTGCTACGTTGCAAAAAATCGTATCCAAAAAATGTCCGTTCAGGTCGAATGGCAATCAAGTTGGCGAGGAAGCTTTGAGACAAAAAAAAAGCCACTCATTTCTGAGTGGCTTTCAACTTGGTAGCGGGAACAGGACTCGAACCTGTGACCTTCGGGTTATGAGCCCGACGAGCTGCCTACTGCTCTATCCCGCGCTGTGGGTGCAAATATACAACAGAATATTTCATTCCGCAAGTGTTTTGTACTAATCTATTTTAATAAAGATTATGGCTTGCGCGGCTGGTTAATTTGATCTTCGAACAAAAAATAATGCAACATTTCTTCTCTTTTGTTAAGCCGATTGTATTTGTATCCACTACATTGCAATAAAAATAATGGACAGTTTCCAAATATTGGGATATGTTGCTGCTTTCTTGACCACGGCAGCTAATCTTCCGCAGGCCATCAAAATAATCAAGACCAAATCGGCAAAGGATATATCGGCGATCACATATTCGACGCTGCTAGCAGGGTTGATCTGCTGGGTAATATATGGAATTTCCGAAGATGATATGCCAATAATCCTTTCCAATTCGATTTCTTCGCTAATCACTGGATTTGTTCTGCTGCTAAAACTGTTGCCACAGAAAAAGATGGAAGAAGTGAGCGATTCGATTTTGAAGAAAAAGTAAAAGTTTTAGAAAATGTGGTCCAAGAACAGATATAAAAAAACAGCAACCTCTCGATTGCTGCCCTTAAAATTCATGAAGTGTCTAGATATTGATTTTTCCTTCGACTCCACCGTCGGCTTTCATTCCGGTAACGGCCGAAGCGGCAATTTTGAGCAATGAAACAATTTTACCGTCTTTCGTGTCCCAATAGTAAACATCGACCGGTCGAACCTTTATCACGCTCACATGCGGGTCTTTTTTCCCTTCTTCAAACCACGCCCTGGCGATGGGAGACCAAATATCATCTATTTTCTGTTGATTCTTGTAGATTGTTGCCTGTCCATACACCGAAAGAAATTCACTGGCAGAAACTTTCGAAAACAACAACTGCACCCGATCGTCATGCTTTATCTCAAAATTTTTGTTGCTGGACGTCGAGCTGATGAACCAAAGATTGCCCTTGTCATCAACCTCTTGCAATCCCATTGGTCTTGTCGTGAGCGGCAAGGTAGCCAAGTCGGTGCAGAACATGCATACTTTTATATCTTCTGCAATTTCTTTCAATCGTGCAATTGCTTCGTTGTCGGCAAAATTCTTATAATCTCCCATTTTATTTCTGTTTTTAATTATTAAATTGTTTTTTGTGATGTCCAGTCAATGGCGTGCTGAAGCTCTTCTATTGGGAAACCCCGAAACTCTCCGGGCATTATTTTACCAAAAATATTGGTGAATTCCACAATGTTATCTTGATATGAAACGATGGCGCAACGGTGCCATTTGGTCACATTCTCTATTCCAAGCAGCGCATCTTTCAACCAAGCTCCAATTGAGAAGTTTGAAGGCTTTGTGTCGATAACCATCAAATAGTTGAGTTCATTTTGCCTTTCGATGAGTCTTTCAACCTTATCGAAAACAATCTTATAATCATCTTTGGTAACTTCTCCGCTTGCGCGAAATGCAACCATATTAACAGGAACATCGTTCATTGCAGCAATCATTTGAACAAATTTTATCGGTTGAACCAAATTTAACTTTTAATCCGCGGCACAAATGTTATCGGTTTGCCAAAAAATGTGAAAATCTTACATTCTCCGTTAAAATCCAAAACCGATACCAGCAGAAACCCTACCGCCATCGCCACTTTGGAAATAGGAAATTTTGGCAGTAAAGAGATTTGCGCCGTTGAGATAAAGTCCGCCGCCTGCTGATTGGTGCCATTTGTCCGAATTTTCCCCCGGCTGCCAAACCCTACCATAATCATAGCCGACAAATGTGCCGTAGCTGAACGGCGCGATGCCATTCTTGAGCTTTCCAAAATTCCAACGCAAATCCGAGCTCTGAAAATACATCTGCTTGCCATAGAATCTTTCGTTCCTAAAACCACGCAGCGACAAATCCCCGCCAACCATCGAGGCGTGATAAAAATCGTAGGTATTCTCGAACAATGTGCGCCCCGCGAATTTGGTGGCGAACACAATACGGCCGCTTCTGACCAAGCGTGAGGTGAGCGCGATCTCTGCCTCGGAATATGAAAAACTCTTTTCTGATTCGTCCAAGTTTAACTTATATCCGCCCAAGATCTTGAACCTGAAGCCCAAGGTCGGACTTGTGAAATTATCATAATTTGCAAAAGTGTAACCAGCACTTGCATCGGCAAAACTCTTGAACTCAAAGGTCGATTCATCAACGGCATTGGGCAACGATATGAACCTTCCTAAAGATTTTGCGATACTGACCCTTTCGTAAGCGCCGGTGAGCAAAAGAGAACCACCGTTGTCACCGACCAATTGAAAACTTGGGCTCGCGAGCACCTTTCTGATTTTTACCCGATTGTAGTTCTTGCCAAATATATCCTGAAGATTTTCGGTCTCATTGCCAGATCCAAAATAATTGATGCTGAAATTTGGACTGGTGTAAAGTCCGTTCAACAGCAGGTTCCAATCGCCCAAAATGTGCGGAAACACGCCTTTGTACGAAAGTTCGAAACCGCCCGTCGAAAAATAATAATTTCCTTGGACGCTGTGCTTTTGTGTGTAGGGAAATCTGTGGAATCCATTGACCTTATAGTTGACCACGCCACCGAATTTTATGCCGTCGTCAGGATTATAGCCCGCCAATGGATAGCCAGCGGCAACATCGTAGATTGGTTTTTCGTAGTCGTATGTGTTGGTTTCATAGTCATTCGAAAGCCTGACCCGTGCGCCATTTGATTGTACGATATGGTTCCCTTTCTTAAAATCATAGATTTTTATCTTGCCGCCATTCGATACGTCGTACTGATCATCGTTGTGTCCGCCGAACAACCTTATCTTTATCTTTTTACGGCCTCTTCCCGAAACATTCATTTGATCGTCACCGCCAAGGCCGTAGATCCATATTTCTTTGGTCTCGGGTTTGTGAAATGATCTTTTGTAAACGCTTATCCAATTGTTGTCAATGTTCACGAATTGTTGCACCGTGGTTGAATCGCCAGACCGCTCGATCTCAAACCTGTCCCTCGATTCCGTCCCAACGACCAGAACCGTTTTTTTCAAAACCTTGAAATATTGGCTTGCATATTTCTGCAGGTGCGTTTTCCTTTCATCAAGTTGCAACGCTATTTTTCGTGTGCTGTCATCAACAATTTCTTTTGGCAATTGCAAAAAAGCCTTTTGAATGTCGTCGGTGCTGATGTTCTTTTCCAAAAAAGATGCCGCATCCATCCAGTCTTTTTCGGTGGCTTTTGGTAAAAGCTTCAGGTCGAGGTCGTATGCTTCGCGGTTGAGCCACTTGACGTTCTTTAGGTTTTCGTCAAATTTTCGCATTTGCCGAAGCTGTGGAAAATTGATCAGTACCGAAACCAAAAGCCCATCGTATTTGAAAAATGCCTGGTCGTGGTTTCTCGAAATTGGTTTGAAGATCAGTTTATCGCCATCCCTGAATTCTCCCCAGCTCCATTGCTCGGGACCTCGATCCCAGTCGCCAATAAAAATATCGAACATTCGGGCGCGCAAATAACTGGCCTGGTCGACGCTGTTGTTCTTGCTCTGCTGAAGCTTGGCGAGCATTTCCTCGGTGTTCAAAATTCTGGACGGTTTCCCAAAAGATGGAAGTTCAAGCCATTTATCAGACGGCCATTCTTGCAGATTATAGAGTTCGTCGCCGAATTTTCCGTTGTAAAAACCCAGTGCGTTTTGTTTCGGAACATAAAAAAGTTTGGGATTAGCATGCGCAATATTTGCATCTTTTGCCAGCTCCTTTACAACTAACGGCGCGTATGGCAAAGCGGTCGTGTAGAAATCCAGCACAAAATTTGAGGTATAAGTATCCCGAAAATCCTCCTCGATCGGAAAATTCTTGAAGGCAGATCGCTGAAGGAACTTGCTGGCATCTTTCTTCAATGCCTTGAGTTCATACTCTCGATCTTTACCGTCAATCAACCTGAGCGCCTTGCTATTGTCGGCGCCGCGCGCGATAGAAGGCGTGAGACCGCCATACAAAGTGTCAAGCCGAACAGCATCGGCGTGTATCGGAACGCCATAATATTTTCGATAGTGATTTCCCCAAAAAAACCGGTACACGCCAGTTCGCTTGGCCATTTTGGCGCTATAGATCGAGGTGTCCTTTGTAGCATCAAACTTGGTTGGGAAGACCCTGATCTTTGGGATTGCCCTGGTCTCGACAACCTGCTGCTCGAAGACGATTTTTTCAGAACCATCCTTTTCGATGCCATAAAACGTGAGCTTGGAAGCGCCGGTCTTGTTTATCTCAAACCTAGCATAACCTTGTCCGCCATAACTAAAATCTTTCGGGCCAATGGCACGGGCCGGATCTGTCTTGAAGCCCGAACCGCTGATAATTTGCTTGACATTGCCGCGCTCGATGTATTGCAAGTTGTGGTCATGGCCAGAAACCAGTACTATATTTGGCTTTCCCTGTACAATGGTCGTGATGCGATTGACCATCGCGTTGTATTTTTTGTTCTGGATATCCTGCGAAACAATGCCAGAGGTTTTTCTTACGGCATTGAAAGCACTTCCCAAAAATGGCAGCGGGAAGTTGTTCTGAAATGGAAACAGTTGCTGCCTCCACGAATATTCACCCCCACTTCTGCCGTTGCTGGCCAGCGGATGATGCAGCGCGATGACCACATTTTTGTTCTGATTGTCGCTGATCAGGTTCTGAAGTTCATTATAGAATTGGTCGCGGGTCTTGATGGTGCAATTTTCGTTGATCCGCGGGTGTTTGTCCCAATCCTCGAGAAACCATTCGCTGTCGACCGTGATCAGTTGGATGCTGTCATTGATTGCAGTATTATCGATACCGCAGTTTTTTCTGGGCATGAAAGATGTTGAATCCTTGTACCTATCTATCACAATATTCGATTCTGCCTCAAGCCCATTAATTCCGCTCCTCCAATCGTGGTTGCCAGGAATAAAAATAGTTCTGCCCTTGAAATTGTCAGAGACACTCATCTGTCGCTCCATCGTCTTGATTGCGGTTTCTCTTTTTGCACTTGCTTCTGCCGGAATTCCGTCCGGATAAATGTTGTCGCCCAAAAACAGCAGCGTGGATGCCCGCTTGGAGCTTTTCAGCCTTATGGCCAAATTTTCGAGGACGGCATTGGGCGCTGACGGATCCGGGTTTCCCGCATCGCCAACAAGATAGAAAGTGTGAGAAATATTTCTTGCACCGAAATCATCAGTAATCGGTTGTTTGGCGCTTTTCCCGATTTGCTCATGCAGTGTCGCGCAAGAATTCAAAAAATACAGAAATGCGAAAAGGAGGCTTAATTTAAGACCTTTTTGAATCGTAATGTTATTGTCCATCAACAAATTTTGTGAAATCAAAGATAACATTTCTGTAAAATCTGCAATCCGTAATTTCCATAATCTCTTACAGGATTGATCGCTGGAAGTAAATGCAAAAAGTCCGCGGTGCGGACTTGATGAAAAAAAAATATGAAAAAATGTTTACTCTTCCGAAGCAAGTGCCGTTCCTCTATCGGCAAGGGGCAGCAATACTGCAACACCGTGGTCGTTGACCATTGTCATGTGCAAAGTATCAAGTTCTGCAAGACCTCGTGATACAAGGCCGCTGAACATATTGTAGGAAATGTTCATTTCCTTGAGATTGTTTAATTTTTCGAGCGTGAATGGCACTTGACCATCAAGATTGTTCTCAAAAAGACTTAACGTTTCAAGCTTGGTAAGATTAGCGACATCGCGGCTCAATCTGCCTGAAAGCTTGTTGCTGTTGAGCAATAAGGTTTTGATTGTCGTAACTGTAAACAGCGCTGTCGGAATGTTTCCGGTCAGCTCATTGTTGTAGAGCGAAAGCGTTTCAAGATTTGTGAGTCCCGAAAGTTCCGCCGGAATTTCTCCCGTTAGTCTGTTCATATAAAGTTGCACTTCGGCAAGGTTTGTTGCCGCGCCAAGTTTTGCAGGAATCGTTCCGGTCAGCATATTGAACGAAAGGTTCAATACAACGAGTTTTTTCAGGTTTCCAACTTCTCCAGGAATAGATCCTGACAGTTTGTTCTTGAACATATTTATTTCCTCGAGATTTTGAAGCGAAAATATGTCTGCTGGAAGTTCGCCCTCAAGGTTATTGTTCATTAGATTGATGGCAACCACCGAATTGTTCTCCACCTTGATCCCGTACCAAGATTCAACCGGAGCATTCAAGTTCCATGTCTTCGTCCATTTTGCACCGTTCGTGTTCTTATAAAGTTTGACAAGTGCGTTCTTTTCGGATTTTGGCACTATGGCAAATACCGTGGCCGAACAAATCAAGAGCAATAGTAGGGTAAAATTTTTCATTGGATGTGTGCTTTAATTATGGTGTAAATGTAAAGGCAATATCGTTAATGAGCAAATATAATCGATGAAATACACATTTTCTATTTTTTAATGTGTATTTTTCCTACAATAATCGATGAATTGCACCAATTTTTGGCCGCTTTAATTCCAAAATTCTATGCTTTTATATACTAATCAAACACAAACAGCTATATGAATTAATGTTCTCGCCATTGTGACAGCAGCATTTCTCGGCAGTGGTATTTGGGTTTCTTTGGTACAGCCCAAAAGTTTTCGGAACATTATGGAAGCGCGAAACAGTTACAGTTTCCGACACATAGAAAGCAAATGGAATGTGGAAAATTCCATCAATGCGTTCAACTTCAGTTTATTCATCGCATTCTCGCTTTACTTTATTTTCAATCGCAAACGCCAATCCTTCCTACGCTGCGTTCGAGGCGGATCATATAACGGCATTCCACATCTTCAGACATGGAATGATGCACGGAATTATGGCGGGGCTTTATTTCGCCACATCCGTCAATGGTGTCAACGCGCTTTTTGAACGCCGTGGTTTCATGTACATAGCTGTTGTGGACGATTATTGGTTTTTGTCATGCGTGATCAAGGGCGGAATTGTTTGCGCTTGGCACTGATTTGATAGGGGCAAATTTTGGTTAAATTTGCAGATTCCTTTGAAAAGCAGCTTGCCAACAATCAAGATTTTTAATGATTATCTACTTTTGCCCGCCGACTGGAACAGTTTGGCCGCGACCAATTCATTTCTCTCAACCAGATATTGCGCTGTACTTCAAATTTCAGCGCCTACAAATATGCGTTGCCATTTTATCGCATTCTATCAAAATGACGCACTTGTTGGGATTGCTATCTCGCAATATCTAGATGTGAGCAAATTAAAGGATTTCGGTTCGCGCGATCGCTGCTTCAGAACTTGGTTGCGCAATCTGATATTCAACAATTTTGCAACGCACGTGCTGTTCATGGGCAACAATATGCTCAGTGGCGAAAATTCATTTTTATTCGACAAAAATTGTGATGCCGAATTTCGTGCAAAAGCCATGATCGAAGCATCGGAAATTCTCGTGGAGCGGTATCGACTAGCGAAAACACCTATCGATATTGTGAACTTCAAGGATTTTACAGAAGGAAAACCCGATGGCTTTTCGGAATTTTATGAGAGTGCCTACCGCTTTTCGACCCAGCCCGCAATGCTTTTTGAGGTTGATATAAAATGGAAATCGTTTGACGATTACCTTGCCGCGCTCTCCAAAAAATACCGCGATCAATACAAGCGAGCGACAAAAAAGTCGGCTTTGGTTTCAATGCGACAAATGGATCTTGAACAAATCGTGAAATTCCGTCACAAAATCAATGAGCTTTATCTGCACGTTGCAGAAAATGCGCCCTTCAATACGTTCTTCCTCGCAGAAAATCATTTTGAGGTCTTTAAGCAGTTTTTCGTAGAGGACTTTATCTTCACTGGTTACTTTTTGGGCGACAAAATGATTGGATTCAATACGTTGATAAAAAATGGCTCAATCCTCGAAACCTACTTTTTGGGCTATGATGATGATATTCAAAAAGAGCACTTGCTTTATCTGAACATGCTTTACCAAATGATCGAACACGGCATTGAAAATGATTATGAGGAAATAAATTTTGCAAGGACGGCATTGGAAATCAAGAGCAGTATTGGTGCGAAACCGAGGTCTATGCACGGTTATATAAAACATCGAAACCCTTTGATCAACCGAAAACTTGACTGGATTTTCAAAAAAGTTGAGCCAAAAATTGCTTGGCACCAGCGCCATCCGTACAAAAATTAGCGCACTGCGATTTTCATCTTTCTCGGCATAATATAAACATCAAGCGCATCGATTTCGCCAATGTATTCGCCATCGACCTGAAACGGGACTTTGCGGTCGAACAATATTTTTGCCTTTTCGGTCGAAATAATCTCGACGTCCGTCGGATCAACGGGCATATTTCCAGTAATGATTTTTCCCATAGTGAGAACATCAAGCTTTTTGAGTATCACAATCTCGAATTTTCCGTCATTGATTCGCCCATTCGGGTTGATCGTAACGCCCGTACCATAACGCTGTGAATTGGCGATCACAATCATTTTTGCCTCGGCTTCCACCACACGGTTCTCCACTTTGATCGTAGCTATGAATGGTTCGTCCTGTTCTTGCAATGTCGAAACAGCCTGCATCGCGTAGCCCAACATTCCTCGACGATCTCCATGTTCATAATTTTTTACTAAAAGTGCGTTCAGGCCCACATCGCTCAGGTGAATGCTTTTGTATCCGTTGATGCACACCATATCTATCTCCATAAAATGCTTGCCAAAAGCCACCTCGATATTTTCTTCGATGTTCTGTGGCAGGTCGAGATCGACAGAAAGTCCATTTGCCGAGCCGGCGGGCAAAATTCCAATTGGTGTTCCGCATCCCGATGCCGCTTCGGCCACGATTTTGACCGTTCCATCGCCTCCGGCTACAAGAATCAACGACGGCTCATGTGTTTCTATTTCCTCCTCGATTTTTTGAATATCACCGTTTCCGGTGGTATGGAATTCAGTGATTTCCAAGTCGCGAGCTCGGCATGATTCGCGACAGGTGGCGATGATTTCGGCTTTATCTATATTGCCAGAAATTGGATTGACGACGAGAAGAATTTTTTTTGACAAGACCGCTATTTTTTGATTGGCTAAAAATAGCTAAATTCCGTGTTGGAAATCTTACACTAAACACAAAAATATGAAGCCGATTCTGCGATTGTACCGCGGCTATGCCAACGAGCAGGAATTGATAGTCATGGGACATGTTTTTCGGCCGAATACCCGGGCTGAATACGATTTCCAGAAGCGCAGGTTCAAGAACGCAAAGTCGGTTATACGAATGTTCATGGTCAAGACCCAGCCAAATGCCGATGTCTATCTACTTCTGAACGGTGAGCGAATCCATACAAAAGCGCTCGATGATGGATATTTCAAATTCTGCATCCCGCTCGAAAAAGCCTTTGAGCATGGTTGGCGGGAATATCACGTGAGCATATTTTACAACAATGAGGAAATTGTTGCCAGAGGTTCGTTCATTCGTCCGCACGAGGGCGTTTTTGGGTTTATATCTGATATCGACGATACCTTTCTGGTTTCGCATACACGAAATATTTTCAAGAAAATGTACATTTTGCTTTTCAGGAATGTCAACGACCGCAAGATATTTGAGGGTGTCGTGCCGCATTATAGGGCCTTGAGCGCCGCTGGAAGAAACGGTAAAGAAGAACAGAATGCTTTCTTTTATGTGTCGAGCAGCGAATGGAACCTTTACCGGTTCATTGTCGACTTTACACGTTTGCACAGTTTGCCGCGCGGTGTGCTTTTGTTAAAGGACATCAAGACCAGCCTGCTCGATTTTTTGGTGACCGGACGAGGCGATCACAATCATAAATTTGAGAAGATCAAGCACATTTTGGAATTCTACCCACACCTCAAATATAGCTTGATCGGCGACGACTCGCAGCACGACCCAAGTTTGTACGAGAACATCTGCAAGATTTTTCCGGTGAACGTGATCGCGGTCTATATTAGGCAAACCGGTAATTCCAAAAAAGAAAAAGCAATCACATCGCTACAGAATATGGCTGCGATGGAAGTGGAAACCTGCTATTTCTGCGACAGCAGCGAAGCTATTGAGCACAGTAAAAAAATTGGGCTTATCAAATAGATTTAGGCATTCTCCAGTTCTTGCTGCGCCAATTCCCATTCGAGCAACATGTCATCAAGGTCGGCCTTTCGCTTATTGTACGCCTTGAAAAAATTGGCATCCTCTATATGTTTGTTATAATTGGAGGCAAGCATTTTATCATCTTGCTGGATCTCCTTCTCGAGCTGCTTGATCTGGCTTTCGATCTTGCTGACTTTGTTGGCAAGCGATTTGTTGCGCTTTAGGTCGTCGCCAGAATTTTTGGAATTGCTTTTTGCCGATTTTTTGATTGCATCCTTTTTCTCGACCTCACGCATGTTCTGAAGGTTGCGCTGTTCCAAGAAGTAATTGATATCGCCAAGATATTCTCGTATTTTCTGGTCCTTGAATTCGTAAACTAGATTGGACATTCCCTGAAGAAAATCGCGGTCGTGGGAAACCAACAGCAAGGTGCCCTCATATTTTTGGAGCGCGGCTTTCAGCACGTTTTTAGATTTGATATCGAGGTGGTTCGTGGGTTCGTCCATTACCAGAACGTTTATCGGTTGCAGCAAAAGTTTGCACAGTGCCAATCGATTGCGTTCGCCTCCTGACAAAACTTTTACTTTTTTCTCAACATCGTCGCCGCGAAAAAGAAAAGAGCCGAGCATATCACGAACTTTTGAGCGATTGGAATCAGTTGCGGCATCTTGCATGTTTTGCAATAGCGTTATCTCGCCATCGAGATATTCGGCCTGGTTCTGCGCAAAATAACCGATCTGTACATTGTGGCCGAGCTTTATTGATCCATCAAAAGCAAATTCGTTTACGATCGCCTTGATGAATGTGGATTTTCCCTGGCCATTTTGCCCGACAAAAGCAATTTTGCTTCCGCGTTCGACCAAAAGGGAAATATCTTTCAGTATTGTTTTGGGCCCGTAGCTTTTGGTCACTTCCTCTGCCTCGATCACCACCTTGCCCGGAACTTTTGAGACGGGAAACGAGATGTTCATCACGGCATTATCATCCTCATCAACCTCAATTCTTTCGACCTTGTCAAGTTTTTTTATCAACGACTGCGCCATGGACGCCTTTGATGCCTTGGCACGAAACTTCTCTATCAATTTTTCGGTCTCTTCTATTTTTTTTGCTTGGTTCTTTTGTGTTGCAAGCTGCTTGTCGCGAATTTCTTGTCGAAGTT